>PMTL01000082.1 GCA_003168075.1 Acidimicrobiaceae bacterium | reverse complement strand
GAAGGTCGGATTCGCGCAGTGTCGAGTTTTGAGTTTCCCCAGTGCTTCCCCCGGCCGGGCTGGGTCGAGCACGACCCCGAACAGATTTGGTTGAGCGTGCTCGACGCCCTTCATGCCGTAATGCGAGAAGCGGGCATCGAGGCAAACGAGCTAGCGGCGGTGGGTATCACCAACCAGCGAGAGACCGCCGTGATGTGGGATCGTCACACTGGACTACCGGTATACAACGCCATCGTATGGCAGGACCGTCGCACCGCGTCGATGTGCGACTCTCTGCTAGCTGAGGGCGCTTCTTCCTGGGTTCAGTCGCGAAGCGGTTTGCGAGTGGATCCGTATTTTTCGGCGACGAAAATCGCGTGGATGCTCGATAACGTCGAAGGGTTGAGGGTTCGAGCCGAGCGCGGTGACATCGCCTTCGGCACGGTTGACTCGTGGTTGCTCTGGAAGTTGACGGGCGGCCGAGTGCACGCCACCGACGCAACGAACGCCTCTCGCACACTCTTGATGAATTTGAAGACAGTTTCTTGGGATGATGACCTGTGTCAACTCTTCAACGTCCCCGTCGAGGTACTGCCGAGCATTGAGCACAGCGAATTCGTCTACGGCGAGACGAACCCTGATCTGCTGGGTCTCTCGGTGCCGATCGGCGCCCTCCTCGGCGACCAGCAGGCGGCACTCTTCGGACAAGGTTGCGTGGCGCCGGGTCAGACGAAGAACACTTACGGTACGGGTTCGTTCATCCTTCAGCACACGGGCAGTGAGGCGCTCACCGATACTGGCTCTCTTATTGCCACGGCGGCCTGTACTGGTGAAGATGAACCTCACCAGTACGCGCTGGAGGGTTCAATTTTCGTTACCGGTGCGGCGATTCAGTGGCTTCGCGACGGACTGGGCATTATCGAAAGTGCTGAAGAGACTGATTCCATGGCCCGAGGGCTCCACGACAACGGCGATGTCTGGTTCGTCCCGGCCCTGACCGGACTTGGTGCGCCAACTTGGGACCCCCTCGCCCGTGGTGTGATGATCGGCATGACCCGCGGGACGACGAAGTCCCACGTGGTCCGTGCGGCGCTCGAAAGTATTGCCTATCAGACCCGTGACGTCGTCGAAGTGATGACTACCCAGTCAGAGCTTGATGTAACTGAACTTCGGGTTGATGGCGGGGCGTCACAGAATCGCTGGCTCATGCAGTTTCAATCCGACATCCTCGGTGTGCCGATCGTGGTCGCCTCGTCGTCGGAAGCGACGGCACTCGGTGTGGCGTACGCGGCTGGCATCAGTACCGCGGTGTGGGCGAGCCATGACGATCTTCGGGCGTTACGGCGCGACGGCGTGCGCTACGAACCAATGATGGCGTCGAGTGAGCGTGATTCACTTCATGGGCGCTGGACTCAGGCGCTGGAGAGAGCCCGGGGTTGGGCGCAGTGAGACGATCAGCGGTGGTTGGCACGACCAGGTGACGCTGGCGGCAAGCGTGCGAAGGTCCTTCACCCGTGTCACACCAGCTTTGTATTTTGATCGAGTGCCTCAGATTCGATTGACTGGTTACGGCGAAGTGGAGTTGACGACTGTCGGATCGTTGACGGGCAATCTCGCCGAACTGCTTTTTGCAATGCGCCACGATGGTCGAGCGCTGATCGCCCTCTTTGATTTTTCCGACGATCGATACGTCCAGTTTTGGCTACAACCCGGTGGCCGTATCGTTGGCGAAGTCGTATCGAACCTCAACATTGGTACGTCACCGCCGTTGTCGCCGTGGGCCGAAGACAGACTCCTCGAGATCGGATTTCATGAGGCGACGCCGGGGCCGAAGCCGAATTGGTGGTTCGAGTCAGGGGACGTGACCGGCCTACGGAGATTCCTGGCAATGATGAACACCGCTATCTACGACGTACTTCAGGAACGGTCATCGAACTCGGTGCCGTACGAACCTGGCTGGCCAAAGTGCAACCGGGCGATATTTTCGACGACGCCGGTGCAAAGTAGCGGGTCGACTTGCGAGTTTTTCGTGACGAGTCGGTCGAGGAGTCGGCCCGAAGGGACCGGGTGGCCTCGGCGTCGTGGGGACTGATGCGACGTGCGTCACTACGATCGAGGGCGTACCCAAGTAAGAAGGTTGTCGAGTGGAACTTCGGATCTTTTGTGAGCCGCAACAGGGCGCCACGTACGACGAAATACTGGCCTTGGCGCTCGTGGCAGAAGAGGGAGGTTTCGGCGCATTCTTTCGGTCGGACCACTATCTCAAGATGGGCACGGTGACCGGACAACCCGGACCCAGCGACGCATGGATCACCCTGGCGGGATTGGCGCGCGACACCACTCGGATTCGACTCGGGACGCTACTGACCGCCGCAACATTTCGTCACCCCGGTCCGCTCGCGATCACCGTGGCCGGTGTCGACGCGATGAGTGGCGGGCGCGTGGAACTCGGCCTCGGTGCGGGCTGGTACGAGGAAGAGCACGCCGCCTACGGCATTCCCTTCCCCACGGTTCCCGAGCGCTTCGAGAAGTTGGAGGAGCAGCTCAGCATCATTACGGGCCTCTGGGCCACGGGGGTCGACGCCACCTTCGACTTTCACGGCAAGCACTATTCGCTCACGAACAGTCCGGCGCTTCCCAAGCCCGTGCAGACGCCGCGACCTCCCATCATCATTGGTGGTCTCGGACGCACTCTCACGCCGCGCCTCGCCGCCGCATTCGCCGATGAATTCAACGTTCCCTTCTCTCTGTACGAAGTTTGCAAATCTCAACATCGCCTCGTCGATGAGGCCTGCGCAGCGATTGACCGAGACCCCACGTCCATTGTCCGTTCGGCCGCGCTCGTCCTGTGCTGTGGTCGCGATGAGGCGCACATTGCGCGTCGTGCGGGCAATATGGGGGGCGTCTTCGACACCACGGAACATTGGCTCATGGGTACTCCCGCGCAGGTGGTGGACCAAATCCACCACTTCAGCGACCTGGGCATCTCGCGGCTGTATCTCGAAGTCCTCGACTTACGTGACCTGGACCATGTTCGTCTCGTCGCCGAAGAAGTGTTGCCACGGGTCGCGTAACGCATCGCGAACAAGGCTCGAACGAAATTGTGATGCTGTTATCCAGTTCGGTGTTCACGAGGGCCAGCGCGGGTGTAAACAACTGACTATGAAGTTGAAACTTGATCTGCACGAAATTTACAACCGTGGAGGGGACATCGATCGTGCACTGCGCGGCGTGATCGATGAGGCAGTGGAGAAGGGCGTTCGTCTGGTCGAGATCATCCCGGGCAAGGGGAGCGGGCAATTGAAGAAGCACGTTCTTCGTTTCCTCGACCAAAAAGAGATCAAGGTCCTCTATCATCGCGTCGAAAAAGACTCGCACAACTTCGGAAGAATCTTCGTTCACTTCCGTCCCAAGTGAGTTCGACTGCACTCTGGGCGCTGGCCTGATGAGCTCGAACTAGGAAGTGACTCCCACGTCCCAGAGGTGGTGTTGGGGGTCGTGGAGTCCGTAGTGGGCCAGGGTCTCCACCGTGAAGAGGCTGCCGTTGGAACGCCGCCCGGGACGCGGCCACTGCGACTCGGTTACCGAGTCGTAGCGCAGTGCGTAGGATTCCGCCGCCGAAAGAAGTTCGCTCATCACGGTCGCGGGGTCTTGGAGGTCGTAGCGCTCGGCGGTGGCCGTCTCGTCCTGGTCCCAGTTCTGAAACAATGGATTGTTCTCAGCCAACATCAGCGCCAGACGTTGGTCCATGATGCGATAGACATCTCGGACGTGGCAAGCGTATTCGAGGTCGGACCACTTGTCTCCTCGAGGTCGCACACGAACGTCCCCGCGTTCTAGAACCGGAACCCAAGTCACGGCGTTCTCACGAACTAGTCGACCGGTCGATGCTCGATCGATCCGAGTGGCGTCGAACCCGCATTCGCGACACGGTCGCTCCAGGACCCACGTCCAGTCCTTGTCGTCGGGGATGATTGTCATCGCCTCAAATTACTCGCAGAATCGCGAAATTCTCGAGTCGATCGATTCGAGTTCGTTGAGGTCGACGCTTCGAGTGAAAGATTGATGGTGCACAGCCGTCAGCGCCAAAGAAGAGGAGAGACGGCGAGTTCGCCCGCCAGGCCCTTGAGTGAGAGTGACCTCGCTTCTCCGAGTGAGAAGGAGCGGCCGAGGCCCTCCTGAGCCAGTTGGGAAATAAGAATCTCGCCGCCGCTGGCCTGGCCGGTAAGTCGCGCCGCCACGACGACGGTTCGTCCGAAGAAATCACCACCTTCGGACTTTGCGTTGCCGCAGTGGATGCCCATTCGCACCTCAAACGTGACCCCGCTCAAGCCTTCACGTAAGGCCTTTTGCAGAGCGATGGCGCACGCTGCCGCCGTACCAATGGCGGGAAACGCGAGCATGAATCCGTCGCCCTGGCCCTTGACGACCGTGCCGCCGAAGATCGCGGTCCATTCGCTCACCACGTCCGAATGCCATTCGAGGACCTCGAGCCACTTGTGCTCACCGAGTTCTTCCATCATCGCGGTGGAGCCCACGATATCGGTGAACATGATGGCGACGGTTCCGTCGTCCGCTATCGCCGCCGTCGGCGACTCGTAGTCCTTGACGAGCTCCAAGATCTCGTCGACCGACGTGGGCATTGAGTGGCCCCATACCGCCTCATTGGTGACGGTAATCGAGCCGTGCCACTGCACGATGCGCCAGTGCGCTCCTTCTTCGTGAACGACAAGTGTGATTCGCCCGGAATGCGGACCAACTCCCGGCACCAGTGCCCGAATGTGACACGTAATCCAACCGACGGATCCTTCCTTCCACGCGATGATTTTGTCGAAATGAAGATCGGTATCGTCGAAGTCCCCGACCGACTGGGATTCGGCCATCTGCACCCGGAGAAACGCCGAAATAGTGTCGAAGCCCTCGTACCACTCCTCGTCGTCAATGCCGATGAGCAAGGAACCAGGCTGCTGGGCGATGGCGTCGATGATTGCGCCGGTGTCACCCGCCATGAAGTTCTTCATGACTCTCTGTGCGAAGGGAATTAATTCGGGAGCTGGCTCCATTTCACGACCATACTTCTTGGCAGGTTGACCGAGCTCATAGTCCTGCGCATGAAGCCCCCCCGGGGCTTCAGACCTCGCGCACAGTCAGCGACGAGGGCGTCACTCACGTGCAAGGAACGGAGCTGCTCTCCGCATGCGGGTCATGTTAAAACTCCGCGACCATGACCTCAAGTTCTTCGAGATCACTGACGTTGTCCAAGGACCGAGACTGAGCATTAACGACCTCTCGAGCCGGAGCCCACAGGACGACGACGGTCACCGCGAGACCCAGCATTGCGAGCACGGCACCGATTAAGAATGTTTCGTGGTAGCCCGCGGTGAGCGACGACGCCACGCTGTGACCTTGAACCAACAATGAATTGGAGTGGCTGGCGGCCAGTGTGCCAAAGACGGCCAGTGCGGCTGATGAGGCCAGCCACATCGAGACGTTGACGATGCCCGACGCCAGGCCCGCGTCAGCCTTGGGCACGTCGGCCATGGCGATAGTGAGGAGCGGCACCGCGGAGACACTCATTCCGGCGCCGAGCAAAACAAATGCTGGCAAAATCGAGGTCACGTAGTTGGCGTGTTCGCTCGTCTTGGTCAGGAGCAAGAGTCCGAGCACCACCGCCGACATTCCGGGAACGAGGAGCTTCATCGGACCGAAGCGAAGCAAGAGTCGACTGGTCAGCCCGAGTGACATCGCCGCCATGACGAGGGTCATCGGCAGAAAGGCGACCCCCGTCTTGAGGGGACCGTAGCCGAGGACACGCTCTAAGAAGAGTGCGCCGAAGAAGAAGACCGCGAACATTGAGGAGAACGTCAGTCCACGAACGATGCTCGAAGCGCTGAGACTCCGCAATTGGAGGATTCGCATCGGCATGATGGGCTGGGCAACTCGAAATTCGACGAAGACGAACAATGTCATCAGGGCGAGTGCGAGACCGCCGAACTCCAGCGTGTGTGTCGACGTCCAGCCGTAGGCTGACGCCTTCACAATGGCGTAGATGCCGGTGATCAGTGACGTCGTCATGAGGAGCGAGCCCGTGATGTCCAAACCGTGGCGCACGCCGAGACCCGCGTTTTCCTGGATGAGCAGAGAGCCGAGTACCAGCGTCAAGAGACCAATTGGCACATTGATCATGAAGATCCAATGCCAATTGACCGCCTGAGTCAGCACGCCGCCCACCAACAGACCAATGGAGCCGCCACCGACGGCGACGAACATGTAGGCGCTCATGGCCTTCGCTCGCTCGGCGGCACCGGAGAACTCAGTGACAATGATCGCGACGATGACTGATGTGGAGACGGCGCCACCGACACCCTGGGCGAAGCGCGCGGCGATCAGCATGCCTTGGCTCTGCGCAAGCGAACAAAGTAGCGACGACGCAGTGAAGAGTGCGACACCGCTCAGGAATACTTTCTTGCGACCGAGGAGGTCGCCGAGACGTCCCGCCAGGAGAAGAAAACTCCCGAAGGCGATGAGATAGGCGTCGACGACCCACGTGAGGTTGGACGAGGAAAAGTGCAGACTCTTTTGGATTGACGGGAGGGCGACGTTGACGATCGACGAATCCAGCGCGTTCATGAGCATGGCCAGACAGACGACCACCAGTGCGACCCATCGTCGTCGCTCTGTTGTACCTGATAGGGGCGAATTTAAATTTGGCATCGGCGAGGCCTTCCTTTTGAAGGGTGAAACGACTGTTCAGTGATTCGATATCATCGAGAATGTCGTATAATCACTATATCATGAATATCTTGAAGTCGCTACCATTATCTCCGATGGATGAAAGTTCTTCCACTGGCCCAATCTTGTTGCTCACGCAATTGTCACGACTCGTGAATCGACGCAGCACGCCCGAACTCCTGGGACAGACACTGAAGGAACTGGCCGTGTTGTCCTATCTTCGCGACTACGAAGAGACAACCCAGCAGGCCCTGCAAGACGGGCTCTGCATTGATGCGAACTACTGCGTTTTGCTACTCAACGAACTCGAGGCCGACGACCTGTTGGAGCGTCGTCGTGACCCCACCGATCGGCGTCGTCACATCGTCTCGATGACCGAGCAGGGTCGCAAGGCATTGCATCAGGCCGAGCAGGCGCAGCAGAGTCTGGAGGATGTCATCCTCGGTGACCTCAGCCAGAAGGAGCGCACGACGCTCGCGCACCTACTTCGAAAAGCGATTGACGGCCAGAGTACCGGTATCGCGCGGGGAATCAAGCAATAGGCCACTGGGTGGCGAGGTGGCTCCGGCGTCGTCGCCTCATCGACGTGCGTGAGTGCTGAGGAAAGATTGTTAGTGAGCACTCGATCTGGCGTCTCTTGATGCGTCGTCGACGAGTGCCACTCCGAAATTGCTTCCACCTACCTTGCGATCGCGAATGAATCTTGAGGAATCGATCTCTTTGATTTCTCAATGATGAACCCCTACGCCAGAGACGTCGTCGTCACCGCCTGGAACGAGGATCGACGTCTTTTATCTGCCGACGAATCTCCTCACGAATCTGTTGACGTGCGGCTCGGGCATCCTTCTTCGATTGCTGTGCCGTCTCTCGCAAACTCTGACTGTCGCGACGAAGTTGTTGGCCCGCGCGTCGGACGCTCTCCTTATACGAGTCACTCATCGTGCGATAGACGTCGTGATCGTTGCTCGCTTGGCTTTTCATTTCAGCCTCAATCTGTTGCCAGGCGCTCTTGGCTTGTTTGATGGCACTGACGACTTTCTTTCGCGCCTCGTCCGATGCTTCGGCGGCGATCCTCAACTGGTCGCGCGAATTGGTGCCCTGGACCGCCACGCTGAAAGACCACAGTCCGGTGTCGATGAGTCGTGCGGCGCGCTGAACGTCCTCGAGAACCGATCGTTCGAACTGCTCGAGCGACGTACCTTCTTCGGCATATTTGAAACTTGCTCGAAAGTAGACACGCCACAGGCCGAGGAGTGAGTCGGCGGCGATCTGAGGTTCAGGATCGTCCGGGTCGATTCCGGCACGTTGCGCCATAGCTCGCGCCGCGACCTGGGCGACACGTTCGGTCATGTCCATTTGGACGGTCTTGAGCGACGGCGTCTGATCGATCATTTCAGCGAACCTCTGAATCATCGACATATCGTGATGACCCGCTTGCTCGGCGTACGACATGAGTTGGCGAAGTCTCGCCTTGATGATGGTGACCATGGCCTCGACGGGCGAGCGGTGGCCAGCTCCCGCACCCATTTCCCTCTCAATCTCTTGTGACATCGAATCTTCCTGGTCAAAAACGAGGGACTCTTTGGTCGGGAAGTAGTTATAGATCGTCTTCTCCGCGACGCCACAGGCCGCGGCAACTTCAGTGATCTTCACCTCGTCGAAACCACGTTCGAGAAACATGAGTGTCGCGGTGTCGGATATCTGCTGACGCATGAGCCGTTTTTTACGTTCGCGCAATCCTTCGTTTTCGTCAGACGTAGAAGTGACGTGCTGCCTCAGTGCTTGACGCCAGTCGAGAAGGGGAGAGTGAGTGACGTCGTCCTCGGGCATGTCTCTATTGTACCGTTTTTTCCAGAAATTTCTAGTTGCTAAATCTTTCTAGTGACTATAGACTTTTGTCATGACTACCAATCCACTTCACACTGACGAGCTCGTGGTGGTGACGCAAGGTCTGACGAAGCACTTCGGTGACTTCGTGGCCGTCGCCGATTTCGACCTCGAAGTGACCGCCGGCTCGATCGTCGCACTGCTCGGTCCCAATGGAGCAGGCAAGACCACGATCGTCAGGATGCTGGCGACTCTCACTGAGCCCACGCAGGGAAAAGCGACGGTCTGTGGTTACGACGTCGTTCGTAACGCCGACGCGGTCCGCAGCGTGCTGTCTCTCACGGGCCAGTTCGCGGCGTTGGAGGATAATCTCACGGCACAGGAGAACCTTCTTCTGATGGCGCGCCTTCGGGGCTACTCCCGGGGTCCTGCTCGCCGTATTGTCGAAGGCCTCATTGACCGCTTCGACATCGGGGAGTTTCGCGACAAACTGATTAAGTCGGTCTCGGGGGGCCAGCGTCGCCGGGTCGATCTTGCGGCCAGTCTGGTAGTACAACCAAGAATTCTGGTCCTCGACGAACCCACGACTGGGCTCGATCCCCGTAGCCGTCAGGTCGTGTGGTCGACCATCCGTGACCTGGTCGCACGAGGTGTGACGCTCTTCCTCACGACTCAGTATTTGGAAGAGGCCGACGCCCTGGCCGACCACATCGTTCTCATCGATCACGGTCGCGCGACCGCCGCCGGCACCCCCAACGAATTGAAGGCGCGCATTGGCGATCAACGAGTCGACGTGATCGCCGTTGACGCGACCGGCTTGGACAAGTTGATTGACTCCCTGTCGGCGAACTTCGAGCTCGCAATCGCGCGCGAACGCCGAATGGTGTCGATCCCAGCGCCGAACGACCTAGCCGACCTCAATTTGGTGACCGCCGCGGTCAGCGGTCTTGGGTCACTCGTCGACGAGATCGCGCTGCGCCGTCCAACTCTCGACGACGCGTTTCTCGCCCTGACCGGTCAATCGCCCGATACCGTTCGCGCATCATCCGATGTGGAGGAGGCACAAGTATGAGCACTCTGGCACTCTCTCACGTGACCCGGGCCGCCGGCGAAACACTTCCGGCGCGACCGGCACGGATCCAAAGGTTTACACGAGAGACCGCTCTGCTCGTCGGTCGAGGTCTACGAACCATTCCTCGAGTGCCCACGCGACTCAGCGACGTGACCATTCAGCCATTGGTCTTCACTCTTTTGTTTCTCTACGTCTTTGGCTCAGCTATCCATATTCCGCACATGTCGTATCAGAACTATCTACTGCCCGGACTCATCGGACAGAGTCTCGCCTTTGGCGTCATCGGCGCGGGAGTCGCGACGGCGACCGACTTCAATAGCGGTGTGGTCGATAGATTCCGATCTTTGCCGGTCACTCGGCTCTCGGTCATTACCGCCCAAGTCGTGGGCCAGATACTCGAACAGATTCTCGGCATTGCGATCGTCGCAGGGATGGGACTGGCGCTCGGGTGGCGTCCGCACATGAGTCCCTGGGGACTACTAGAACTCGTCTTATTGATCCTCCTTGGTCTCTCGGCGTTTACTTGGTTTGGCGTGTTGATGGGGATGATCGTGAAGAGTTCCGACGCGATGCAGGGCATAGGTTTCGCGATTGTCTTTCCGCTCTCGTTTCTGGCGGGCACCTTTGTACCTATCTCGGGGATGAAGGCCGTTCCTCGCGTCATCGGGGAATGGGATCCGCTGTCGGCTCTCGTCGCGGCGATTCGTAGCGTGACCCAAGGCACTCCCGCGCAGGGATCCTGGCAGCTGGAGCATCCAGTGGTGTCCATGGTGGGCTGGTGTTTCTTGATCATTGCGATATGTGTTCCATTGGCGTTGCGGAAATTTCGCCAGTCGAGTTAGTTCGAGAGCGCATTGCCGAATGCACCGTCGATTAACACCGGGTACGGGATTCGCGGAGGTTCCCCCTTGGGGGGCGCGTGTCTATTCAAAGTCCTTGAAGGTCTGATTGCGTTCGCCCGGGCAGTGGACGTAGAAGTACCTGTGCTCTAGGCGACGCGTGAGATCAATGAATCCTTTGGTACCGAAAAGCCTGCGCCATCGGCTTCTCATCATGATGAGATGAACCTTTCGATCTAGTAGGTCACCTTTCTGGAGGAGAGACGCGACGACGAGCTCCCAATGGTTCGCCATTCACGCAATAAGCGACCATGCGCGCCGAGGAGACATTAGAGGTACGGACTGCGCGGCACGACGCCACAAATGATGTGTTAGATAAGTGGCATCCCAAGATGGTCCTTCGATTGGCCAATTGGCTGGTCGTCGGCTCACCTGCCGGTGTCCTAACTTTCTTCACGCTTTCATTCATTGACAGAGGCCGGGTCCCGATGAACAATCGATTGAAGTACTGGGCTGTAATCTTCGTGGCGATAGACCACCCGAACAGTTCACGTAATGTGATGACCAGTCGAGCCGCGCTGAGTTTCGTGGGATTAGCGACGACATCGGGAGAGGGAGTCGGAGTGATGAATGACTCATTCATCGTCGAGATGCGTTCGTGAGGACGTCGCCGGGGACATTACACGTCCTCGCCAGCGCAGTTCGTTCTCGTCGATTGAGCGCAACCAAACTGGTGAGCGCATCTATCGATTGTCTTGAGCACGCCGTCGATCTCAATGTCACGTCCGCGACAGTCTTTGACGATGCGCTTCGCGTCGCGAAACGCATTGACGACGAGGAGTTGTTGGATGGCGAACTGGTCGGAATTCCGATGCTCGTCAAGGACCTCGAAGATCTTCGGGGATTACCAACGAGGAAGGGATCCTTGTCCCTCCACGGTGTCGCTCCCGCCACGACCAACGGCGTCGTCCCCGGGCGATTGTTGCGCGCCGGTGCCGTGGCGGTCGGTAAATCGACGCTTCCGGAGTTTGCCATCGAAGGTTTCACTTCCAGTCTGTTGACCGGAGTGACTCGTAATCCGTGGAATCTCGAGTACTCCCCTGGTGGATCGAGTGGCGGGTCCGCCGCCGCTATCGCGGCGGGCCTCGTGGGAGTGGCCACCGCCACCGACGGCGGTGGTTCCGTTCGGATTCCCGCCTCCTTCTGTGGCTTGGTGGGTCTGAAGCCGACGAATGGTGTCATCGGTCGGTGGCCCGCACCCGATTGGATTGACTATTCGACGGACGGACCCTTGGCAACGTCGTGTGATGACTTGCGGCTGCTCTTCGACGTTATTCGTGGGCCCGTCGCGGGCGATCCGACGTCGCCGCCCGGTGCACTGGTGAGTCAATGGGCTCGCCACGACGACCACCCCGTGGTGTTGTTCGCGGCCGACCGAACGTCGCCCCTTGGCCCCCTCAGTCCGGCGGTCGCTACCTTATTTCACGATGCGGTCGATGCGGTGGCGGATCGACTGGGTGTCGGTGTGTCGTGGCTCAGCGCCGAGGGATTCTTCGGTGATGGTGATCCGGACCTGGACTGGTTTCCCGTCACCAGTGCTGAGCACGTCGCATCCCTGGGGCGCGAGTGGGTCATAGAGCACATGGACGAGTTCCACGTCGCCACGCAGGAGTACCTGACGGCCGGACTTCGGGTGTCGATCAATGAGTATCTCTCGGCCCGACGACGACGCTACCTGTACGTGAGAGAGATTGATGAGTTGTTGGGCGATCATGGTCTCCTGCTCACACCAACGGTCGCGGCAACAGGTTGGCTGGCCGACGGACGAATGCAGGAGGGAGACGATGTCCATGGTCTGGCGCCAGAGGTCTATTCGACCGCCATGCAGAACGTGACGGGAAACCCCGCTTTGAATATTCCCTTTGGCCATTTGCCCTCGGGCATTCCCTTTGGGCTGCAGTTGACCGCTCCTCATTTCCACGATTATCGACTCATCGACATTGCCGCGCTTATCGAATCTTCGTATCCCTGGGCGCGTACCGCTCCGGGATACGAAGGCCTCGAGACAGTACTGGACTCGATGTAGGTCGCTTCATGGTGACCTCGCCACGTGGGACAATGTTGGGAATGTATGTGCCGGCGAAGTTTCAAGTGGGTGATGATGACGCGTGGCGAATCGTCACGGATGCGGGCGCTGGAACGTTGGTTCTGGCCACACCCGAAGGTCTGGTGAGCGCCTTCGCCCCGGTCATCGTGAGCGAAGATCGACGCGTTCTGTACTCGCACTTGGCGAGGGCCAATCCGTGGTGGCGAAAGGTGACTCCGGAAATGGAGGTACTCGCAATCTTTGTTGCGGCGAGCGCGTACGTGAGTCCGTCAGACTATCCCAGTCGAAGCGAGAATCCCAACGTCGTTCCGACGTGGAACTACGCCATGGCGCAAGTCCACGGGAGGGTGCGACTTCACGAGGACGCTGAATGGAAGCTCGACCAAGTTCGTGCGCTGACGCACCAATTCGAACGCGGACGGAGCCCCGAGTGGCAAGTCGACGCCATGGACGAGACGTATCGTTCATCGCAATTGAAGGCGATTATTGGAGTCGAAATTGAAGTGGTCGCCATCGACGGCAAGGCCAAGCTGTCGCAAAACCGGCCCGAGATCGATCAGAGGAACGTTCGTGAGCGTTTCGCCGAGGGCACTCTTGAGCAGCAGATTGTTGCTTCTCGCATGAAGATGATTGAATGATCGCTGGTTATGTGCGGCGAGGTGTGCAACTCGCCATCTCGTTCGTGACCACGTCACTGCACAACGTTGCAGGGGCATGGGGCATTCTGTGGCACCCGCACTTTCTGGCGACGTGAAATTACCAGCGTCGTATCGGCACTCTCGAATCCGCCGCCCAATTCTTGCTGGGCGCCCAGCGCGGCGGTGCGAAGTTGGCTAACTTCGTGAAGCAGGGGTAGTAGTCAACGTCGGCGTACTGTCAATGTGCGTTAACGGCCAAGGGAGAGCAATGAGCGAAGGATTTACGCCAGAGTCACTCGGTACAAAGTTGCCTGTAGTAGTTGGAGAGCACGAGCGGTTGCGCCAAGGAGTACTCGGACTTCTGGATATCTCGGCGGCCACAATGGCGAACATCGGCCCGGCCATGAGTTTCTATTTTGGTTTTGGGTATCTTGCCTACACCGCGGGGCTGGCTTCACCGTTGACCATCATCGCCGCCGGTGTGGCAATTTTGTTTCTCGGTAACACCTTGTCGGAATTCACCAAGGTCCTGCCGTCCACGGGTGGTTTCATTTCGTTTATTGGCAAGACATTTGGTGGTAGGGCCGCCGTCACAACGGCAATCCTGACCGGAGCGGGTTACATCGCCGCGATGGCCTCAGTGATTGCCATCGTCGGTGGATTCTTTCAGACGTTGCTACAGAATTACCACGTGGCGGGACTCCAGTCCGTGCCGTGGATCATCTGGGTGCTCATCTTTCTGGCGTTCGCGTCGTATATGATGATTCGCGGAATCTCCCTCTCCACGAAATTGGCGGGGTTATTCTTTGCCTTCGAGATGACCATCATGATTGTCGTCTGCATCATCACACTGGTGAAGTTCCACGGGTACATTAATTTCAAACCATTTGAGCCCAAGAACATCACGGGCGGGTTTAAGGGACTGGCGGCTGGCTTCCCCCTCGCGATCTACCTCTTCATTGGTTGGGAAAACTCCGCAGCACTCGCCGAAGAGACCGACAATCCTCGAAAGAATGTTCCCCGGGCCGTCTTCACGTCGATCGTGATCATGCTCGTTGCCTACACCTTCTTCGCCTTTTCGACCGTGGTGGGATTCAAGGACAACGTCGGCTCGTTGAGTAGTGCCGCCATCCCTTTCCTTTCGGTGGCCAAAGAGGTATTCGCCGTCGCACTATTCTTCGCCTTTCTCGCCGGTATGACTTCGACCCTCGGCGCATTGATCGCTGGCACGAACTCCCAAGCGCGCCTTATTTTCAATGCGGGTCGTGAAGGACTCTTGCCATCGGTGATCGGGAAAGTTGACGCCAAGCGACGTACGCCGATCAATGCCCTGCTCGTCTTCTTAGGACTCGGATTGGCCATCATCGGCGTCTGGGGACTCCTGCATATCCTGGGTGGTCACGCGAACTCTGGTCACATGAGCGCGCTCTCGATGTTCGTCGAGTCATCGACCTTCGGCACGATCTTGCTGCTGCTGGTCTACGGTCTGAGCAACTTGGCCCTGCCGTTTTATTACAAGAAGAATCACCCGTCGATGTACAACCCAGTGCGCCACGCCGTGCTGCCAATCCTGGGGACCCTTTGGATCCTGGTGCCTCTGTACTACCTCGCCAAGCCCGGTCAATCAGCGCCGTATAACTGGTACCCGTATCTCGCACTGGGCGTCGTGATCGTCGCGATTATCTATGCGTCGGTGCTGGTCAAGCGCGATCCGGCGATTGGTGACCGCGTGGGCTCGATTGTTGCCGACGAGTAGCGCAGCGATTCTTCGCCGGCGCGCAGCCCGCGGCAGAATCGGCTCGGTGAAAAACCGGATTACTGGCAACGAACACTGCGCCGACGTCGGGGCTCGCGACTCGGACATTCACCAAGGTCGACGACCGCCCCGAGATTGGTCAGGGTAAACCCTCAGTTAGCGAGGGGAGATACCAACCTAGGATTCACAACATTATCGAAGCCCGCGGACTCACCAAGCGATTCGGTGACGTGGTGGCGGTCGACTGCGGGGACCCCAGTCGTGGCCCGATGAAGTTCATCTCTGGCCAAAAGGACAACACGGTCCGTTGGGCCATCGCCAATGCTTCCTTCAAGCGCCAGAAACTGAACCAGTCCACGACAGAAATCCAAGAGATTGCCGAGCGAGGGCATTCTCTGGTGATCGAAAGTGGGTGGGCCGAGGTCGCAGAGGTAGCGCTCGAGTTCATTAAACAAAGTCTCTCGTAGAAGATTCGAAGGACTGTAGCGCCGATAGCTGTCGCTCACGCTGCATCAACGATGATCGGAGTTTGGTCACGGGTTCAAGGGCACCCCGCTGTGAATGAGGCCGCCGTAGTTCAATATCAAGCGAGCGCGTTAAAAAATGGTTCCCGTTGAATCAGAAAGGACACTTTCCTCGGATTACGGCTGGCTTGGCTGTTCCTTAATCCTCGCACACCCAATGGTTTTTACATTGGACGAATTGAACCTTACGACCCGTTTCCGGAGTCCGAGTGAGGAGAGAGAGCCGTCACCACTTCTTCAACGGTGTCCGCGAATTCTCGGGCAACGTCAATTCTGACACCCACCTCATCGGCGTCTAATGGTTCGAGGGTGGCAAATTGCGACGATAGAAGTGAGGGAGGCATGAAGCTGCCTTGGCGGGCGACCACACGCGACATGATGAGTTCTTGCGTTCCGTCGAGGAAGACGAAGAAGGTTGCCGGCTCGTACTCTCGAATGACGTCGCGGTAGCTCTTCTTGAGAGCGGAGCACGCGACGACGACGCCGCGGCCCAGAGCGAGGGTCGAGCGCATGCGCTGGCCCACTGCGTTCAGCCAGGGCACCCGATCTCCGTCGGTGAGCGGATGGCCGGCACGCATCTTCTCGATGTTCGCGGGACTATGGAGATCGTCCGCGTCGCAGAAGTCGTACGTCAGTCGCTCGGCAAGTAATCTGCCGAAGGTACTCTTGCCGGACCCCGAGACGCCGAGAACGACAATGGCTCGCGGGCGTGCCGCGGGACTGGTCATGACTTTCCCTGGTGAATGGTGTCAATGGAGATTCGTTGCATTGTGTCGATTCCTCCTAACCACGTGGACTGTGCACATCGACAAGTGATGAACAGCATGACGTGATACCCACTCCACTTTCCTCCGTCGACGTCGTGCAGCACTTCGAAACGCTTTCGCACAGTGGTCAGTCTCACCATTGAAGTCAGACCTGTCTTTTCTTTCGTGAAGGCCCCTGATTTCCGGCGTGGTCATGTCGAAGTGGGCATCTCGGGGTTGACTTCAATGACTACCTTGACGTCGTTGTCATTTCGCGTCAGTGCTTCAGACCACTTCTCTAGTGGGACCCGACGATTGACCAGTCCCGCCAACCAGTCCCGATCAGCGGCGGCGAGAGCGAGCGCCGCTGAGTCGTAGTGGCGGCGGTTCGCGTTGACGGAGCCGACTACTGCCACGTTCTCGAGCACCATGCTGCGATTCATCGCTCCCTCATCGAAGTTGATCTCGTGTCCGCCCGATGAGACGCCCGTGAGACACATCACGCCCCCAACACCAACGTTGGACATCGCATCGAGGATCACCGAGGACACGCCGGTACATTCGATGATCACGTCGGGATTGAAGCCAATGCTGTGTACCGGACCGCTGTGGTAGGTCGCCCCGAGCGCTCGCACCAGATCTGGCTTGACCCCCTCGGTCATGCGGTCGAGGACATGGACTTCGAGACCGCGTTGGACGCCCAGGAGTGCAGCGAGGAGTCCGATGGGTCCCGCTCCGGTAATTAACACGGTGTGAGGAGCCCAGTGCGCGCGCCCACCAATTCGGTCCACCTCTTCCCAGGCCTTCGCCACGACGCTCGTAGGTTCCAGCAAGACGCCGAGAATGCCCAGCTGAGAGTCGACCTTGACGACGAAATCTGGCGTAATGCGATAGCGCTCCGACAGATAGCCATCGTGTCCCTTGATGCCACGCTCGGTGTACTGCCCGTTGCGACAGAAATCCCACTCCATCACCGCGCAATTGGCGCACGGAACGGGGTCCGGTCGTCGAACGATACCCACGACCAGGTCACCCTTGGCTACGGGCCCGTCAGCGGGTGCTTCGAGGACGCGACCGAGAGACTCGTGGCCCAGTACGAGCCTTTCTCGTCCCGGCGGACTCCATCCGTAGGCGCCCGAGAGGATCTCGATGTCGGTCCCGCAGATGCCGACTGCCAGTGTCTCGACCAAGATGGGGCCGTCGCTTTCGGGGGGTTCCTCCATGTCGATCAATGCCGCCGAACCTGCCTGGAGTGGTACCACCGTTAGTGCCCTCATTGATCAACCTTTCTCTTCGACGACCGAGCCGTTGATAACGACGATATCGGCGGCTAGCGAGTCGCCGATCATGGCAAACCCCACGACGCGTTGGACTACAGTTAATTCTCCCTTAAGCGATTGTCCTCGCTTGGGGTAGTTCTCATTGCCCCTCGGAGACTTCTCGCGTGAAGGGGAACACTGGCACGACGAGTGCCGCCCGCCTGATGATGATCGACCACTTTTCGGACGCGCCGGCGCTGGCTGAGTGATGGTACTCGTTGCACTGACCCTTGGAAACCGTACTCATTCATCTTGGTCTGGAGTAGGGACGATGTGATGCTCGCGCTACATCGGCTGCCCATTCTGGGAGCCCTGGGGGAGACCATTTTTGTCAACCACATTGCCTCGGGATTCGCAATGAAGTCGATCAACACGTCTCTCGCCTGCGCGCGCGAGGGCGCGTACGAGCGAATCGCCAATTGTGTTGTTGCACCCCGTCGCCACGACGAGCTTCTCGTCCAGGAGCTCGAGGACGTCATTTTCGCCCTGCTGTCGACATTGTGACGCAGGCTACTGTTTGGCAGTGCACAGGTGTGAGCCGTCAATTTGTGATAGGGCGACGTGCAAATGACGCAGAGTAGCCCCGACCCCGAGCGTGGTCGACTCGCGTCCGCCAATGAGGGTTCCGAATCCTGGCGTGAATGGGGTCCCTACCTCGCTGAACGCGCCTGGGGATCCGTGCGTGAGGATTACAGCGCCGATGGTGATGCGTGGGCGTCGTTCCCCCATGATCACGCGCGAAGTCGGGTGTATCGATGGAACGAAGACGGCATGGCTGGCTTTTGCGACCTCGACCAGAACTGGTGCCTCTCGCTGGCCTTGTGGAATGGCACCGACCCCATCTTGAAGGAGCGAATGTTCGGGTTGTCGGGTCCCCAGGGCAATCACGGCGAGGACGTCAAGGAGTACTGGTGGTACACCGACGCCACGCCCACTCACTCGTGGAATTCGTGGCGTTATCACTACCCCCAGGCATCGTTCCCTTACGAAGACCTCATCGCCACCAACGCCACTCGAAGCAAATTCGAACCAGAGTACGAGTTGCTCGACACCGGTATTTTCGATACCTCCCAGTACTGGGTGGTCACCGTTGATTACGCGAAGGAGAGTCCGCACGACCTCTTGATGCAGATCACCGTCGAGAACGCCGGGCCGTTGGAGGCGACGCTACGAGTACTTCCGACGCTCTGGTTTCGAAACACGTGGAGTTGGGGCGACTCTGACGTCGTCAAACCAAATCTCTCGGCGAACGAGGGCTCCATTGTCGCGGTCTCGCCACGCGCTGGGTCACTGCGCCTCACGGGTGAAGGTGCCCCTCGCCTCTTGTTCTGCGACAACGACACCAACTCTCGACGTCTCTATTCTGAGGCCAACAGCCCGGACTTTCCCAAAGACGGCATCAACGACTTCGTCGTCTCTGGCGCGAGCACCGTTAACCCGGTGATGGAGGGTACGAAGGCGGCGCTGGATTACGAGATAACCGTCCAACCCGGGGCGTCGACGATCATTCGGGTGCGCCTCACTGACGAGAGTCAAATCGCCAACGGCACGTCGTCGTCGCTGGACGACGTCGCCTTTGACCACACAATCTCGAAGCGAAAGTATGAAGCTGACCAGTATTGGGTGTCAGTGACCCCAGCGGGTGCGAGCAATGATGAGGCCCATGTCCTGCGTCAAGCCATGGCGGGACTGCTGTGGTCCAAGCAGTTTTACCACTTCAACGTCAAGCGCTGGCTGAGCGGAGACTCCAGTGCGCCACCCCCACCGCCGGACCGGGCGCTGAACCGAAATAATGACTGGAGCCACCTCAACGCTCACGACGTGCTACTCATGCCCGACGTCTGGGAGTATCCGTGGTTCGCGAATTGGGATCACGCTTTTCATTGCGTGACGATTGCGCACATCGATCCGGAATTCGCCAAAGCGCAATTGATACTGATGCTGCGCGAATGGTACATGCATTCGAGTGGCCAAATGCCCGCCTACGAGTGGAACTTCTCGGACGTCAATCCGCCGACGCAAGCGTGGGCCGCAATACAGGTCTTCATTCTCGATGGGGGCGATGACTTCGACTTTTTGGCCAAGGTTTTTCACAAACTCATGGTGAATTTCACCTGGTGGATTAATGAAAAGGGCAGTAATGAAGACGGCGTGTTCACTGGAGGGTTCTTGGGACTCGACAATATTGCGCCCCTGAACCGGTCGACTCTCCCTGAGTCGGTCGGCACGATTGAGCAGGCTGACGCGACCGCCTGGATGGCAATGTACGCCCTCGACCTCTTGAATATGGCCCTTCGACTTTCCGCCCATAACGTCGCCTACGAGGACGTGGCCACTAAATTTATTGAGCACTTCTTACGCATCGCCGCGGCCGAGAACGCCTCGGGAATGTGGGATGACGACGACGCATTTTTTTACGACGTCGTACATCTCATCGATGGTCGAGATGTTCCCCTCAAGGTTCGTTCTCTCGTCGGTCTCGTTCCTGTTCTCGCGTCATTCGTGTATCACGAGAGCTCGGTGAGTCACCTAGAGGATTTTCGTATTCGCTTGCGGTGGTTCCTCGAACATAGTCCTGAGCAATCCGGTTCGTACCAGGCGCGTGCGGAAGAGACCGATGTCGCCCACCTGCTCTCCCTCGTGGGTCCCGAACGTCTCGCGAGACTACTGAGCAACGTCTTTGATGAAGATTCCCTCTTGTCGCCCTACGGCATTCGCGGTATCTCCGCCTATCACCGCGACCATCCCTTCGTCGTGGAGATCAACGGCGTCCAAGCGAGTGTTGACTACGAGCCCGGAGAGTCCACTTCGGGGTTGTTCGGCGGCAACTCAAACTGGCGCGGACCGGTGTGGTTTCCTTTGAACGTGTTGCTCATCGAAGCGCTCAGAAACTATGAAACGCATTGTCCCGGCGAGGTTCAGGTCGAGTTTCCCATGGGTTCGGGGAAATTAATGACTCTGGAGGCGGTGGCGGATGCCTTGTCTCATCGCCTCATTTCACTCTTTATCCCGGTCGACGGGGGAGCCCGTCCCTCAGATGCACGGTATCCGATGCTGGTCACTGATCCCAAGTGGAAACCGCACCTGTTCTTCTACGAATACTTTCACGGTGACACGGGGCAAGGTCTTGGTGCTTCGCACCAAACGGGATGGACTTCCACGGTGGCTCACTTGATTCTTCAATCACACGATCGGCGTGGGGAGTTGTAAACAGATCGCGGTCAAGGCCTCGTCGCACTCCACAGTGGTTGTAGTTCAAGCTCCATTCCTCCGGGCTGGGAGAGTTACTTGAGTTTTCAAGGCGCCTATTCCTCCACTGAATCCATGTCGACGACGAAAGTATCGTGGCGACGACCTGTCTGCCCGCCGACGTGGTGAGCACCCCGTGCTTCGGAGAAGTCTCGAAGGTGAAGTGTATGCCGCTGGCATTGCCGAGGACGTTGGCAATGCCGGTGCCGCACTACCGCGCCAGAAGTTCCAAGGAGAGGTGCCTTAGCTCGTGGATGGACCTCGCCATATATCAATGTCCCCCTCAACTGCGTGGCGATCGATCCGAGTCAACTCCTCAGGGGAGAATGAAAGGTTGTCCAGCGCTTCCAGATTCTCGTCCAATTGCAGGACGCTGCTGGCGCCAATCAGAACCGATGTAACACGGAGGTCGCGCAGTGCCCACGACAGGGCCATTTGCGACAGCGTCTGACCCCTGTTCGAGGCGATCTCATTGAGACTGCGAATGTGGAGGAGGTTCGCCTCGTTCAGCATGTCTATGGAGAGGGACGAGTCTTTCGAAGCTCGCGAATCTTCAGGGATTCCATCCAAATACCGGCTCGTGAGCAAGCCTTGCGCGAGCGGTGAAAAGGCGATGCAACCGACCCCTTCTGTACCTAGTACGTCAAGGAGTCGACTCTCAATCCACCGATTCAGCATCGAGTAAGAAGGCTGATGAATGAGTAAGGGCGTCCCCAAGCCGCGAAGAATGGCGATTGCTTCAGCAGTGCGTTCATCTGAATATGAGGAGATGCCGGCGTAGAGAGCCTTACCTTGTCGAACGGCACTGTCGAGTGCTCCAAGTGATTCTTCGAGAGGTGTCCCCGGGTCAAAACGGTGATGGTAGAAAATGTCAACGTACTCAAGACCCATTCTCTTCAAGCTTTGGTCCAGGCTCGCGAGCAGGTACTTGCGTGATCCCAAGTCGCCGTAGGGACCGGGCCACATGTCCCATCCGGCTTTGGTTGAGATGACGAGTTCATCGCGAAGAAGAGAGAAGTCCTCGCGCAGGATTCGTCCAAAGTTGTACTCGGCACTTCCGTATGGTGGGCCGTAGTTGTTTGCCAGGTCAAAGTGCGTTACTCCGCGGTCGAAGGCTCGTCGGAGAATTGCTCGTTGCGTGTCAATCGGTCGATCGTCGCCGAAATTGTGCCAAAGCCCCAAGGAGATGGCGGGAAGCAGCAGGCCGCTGCGTCCGGTCCGCCGGTACGTCATGGAGTCGTAGCGATCAGGAGAGGGATTGAAGGTGACCATAAGTTGAGCGTATACCGAAATGACGGTATTCGGCCTCTGTGCCCTGTGGACTCCCCTCTAAGAGCCCCAAAAATGGAAGTGCGCGCGTGGATTCTTCCCAAATGGAAAGGTGGCTGAAATGATTCANNGATGTGAACTGAGAACTCGTTTGGGCCGCCGAGTTCACACAGGTCCTCGAATCTTCACGTCAGTCAGTCGACAGGTCCTCGAGGAGCGAGTCGATGAGTGAGCCAAAGGCGCTGCGCAACGTATCATCTGGCAGCAGTGCTAATGATTCGTGCCCTTGCGCCAAGTAGTTTTGCGCCGCCGCGATCGTTTGCGCCACGCCGTCAGTGGCGACGACTAGTTTGCGAGCCCGTTCCCGTTCATCATCGTTGAGTTCGCTACCCAATATGCCGCGAAGTTCGGCACCAATGATTGGATCGCGCAGGGCGAAGAGAGTCGGTAGGTTGTAAATACCCACGGCAAGATCTTGGCCAGCCGGCTTGCCCAGTTGATAGTCGACAGCAATGATGTCCAAGATGTCGTCGCGAAGTT
>PMTL01000101.1 GCA_003168075.1 Acidimicrobiaceae bacterium | reverse complement strand
CTGATGTTGAAGTCCCGCGCGCTGGTGTTGTAGTAGCGGCGGGCGTACTCGATCTTGTCCTCGGTCGCCGTCAGGGTCTCTTGGAGTTGGACGAAGCTTTCGACCGCTCGCAACTGGGGGTAGTTCTCGGCGACTGCGAAGAGTGAGCGCAGGGCTCCGGAGAGGACATTCTCAGCGGGCGCGATCTTATTTGGATCTCCGGTGGCGCCCGCCGTCACCGCATTGGTGCGCGCCTGAGTGACCGCTTCGAAGGTGTTCCTTTCGTGCGATGCGTAACCTTCGACGGTCGAGACCAAGTTGGGAATGAGGTCGTGGCGCCGCTTCAATTCGACGTCAATCTCTGACCACGCCTCTTGGGTGCGATTGCGCTTCTTGACGAGCGTGTTGTAGGCCCCCCACAAACCCAACAGCACGATGACGACGATAACGATTACGACGATCACTACAACCATGGCCACCACTCTCTGAAAGTACCTCTGCGACGACAGTACCAGTACGGTCCGCGCACGGGCACGCCACCCGACGCGGACCTCAAGGGGCGGCCGCCACTCAAATGGTCCCGTCGCTCACGTGGGCGTGAGCCTGTGCCAGGTCTAAGCTCCCGCGGGCAGTAGTACACTCGCCCTCGTGGGACTCGCATCACTGAAGCGAATGGACGGGCACAACCCAACAGGAATCATCGTGGTCACGAGACGAAGGCGAACGGAAGTTCAGGGAGTACATCGTTCGAAGTGCGTCATCTGGGCTCCGTCGGCCACTCCGCCCATGGGTCCCGATTGATGGCGTCAATGATCGAGAGCATTGATGATCGAGGGTGAGAGTCCTCCCTGTCTCTCGAAGTGAACTGATCACCAATTGACCGGTCCGGGTGATCAGTGCGTGATTCATTGCGCCGTCATGAGTTGATTTCAATTCCGATGACCACCTGGTCCTAGTGGAGTCGGCGACGTGGATGCGTCGACTCGACGGCTCACTTCGCTGATCACCGTTTTGACCAGTACATTCAAGTGGGGCTCTCAAGGACGGCGACTTCGATGACATTGGAGATAGACCGACGGAAAAGTGAGCAAATCCTCATTGTGGGCCAGGTTCTCATGGCTGCCTCCCTGGCGGTCTGCGTGGGTTTGCACCCGGGTCTTGTACTGAAAGGGAATGAGGGTGGACTGAGCAATTACGGCATTCATCTTCGAACGGCGATCCCGTATTCGATCGCGTTTCTGGCGGCGGGCGTGTCGTGTCTGTACGTGGCGGCGACCGATATTCGATTGTCTCGTTCCGATCACGTGGTCTTGTTGGTCTACGGACTCTCAGTGATTGCGGTGCTGTTCAGCACGTATCCCTATTTGATCAATCACTTCTGGCACACGCTGCACGTGGATTGCGGAGTTGTCCTCATCACGTGGGAATTCTTCACGGCTTGGTGGTTAACTCTACGATCGCACTTCCGCCAGCGCTGGATATGGCAACTGGGCCAGAGTGCCGGGACTGTTCTGATTCTCCTGACTTTCACGGGTCAACTGCACGTTCTCTTTGTGGCGCAAGTCATCACCGGAACTTGCTGGGGCGTCGTGATGATTGGCTACGTGACGACGAACCGCGCTGAATCGCGCGGGGCTTTGGGTTGACGAAGATTCTTCAACTCGGCTCAATTTTCTCTCCAGATCGTCATTGTTATCGCGACCTTTGGGATTCACCAGCACGAAGAGTGGGTTCTTATAGTGGGCCGACTGGGTTTTGATTCCAGCACCTTGGGAGTCTTTCCCCAATGTCTAGTGACGTCGGTGATCATTGAGATTCGCTGGCTGGACCAAGTGGAATGTCCACCATCATCCACAGTGTTGCACTCACGATTGAATTCGTGGCTCGACAGTTGGCTAGACCACGGTTCGTTGAAGATCTGACGCAGTCAAAAACCGATTGGCTAGGTTACGCGCGAAGGCCTTCGAACAGCATCAACAGCAGAGCGTCGTAGTTCTCGTCTGTATTCGTGGAGAAGTTCTCACCCTTCAGTTCCAACGCGACGAAACCGTGACACGTGGACCACACCAGTTGAGCTAGGTCAATCGAGTTTCCCGCTCGGATGAGTTTCTCACGTTGGCCATTTCTCACCAAGTTCTCGAGGACTTGAAACGCCTTGGCTGCGGCGTAGTCGCCCTCGGCGGAAGCCTTGAAGTGCTTAAAGGTGTGCAGGAACATAACGGTGTAGAGACCTCGGTGCGAAAGCGCATATCGGCGGTAGTTGAGTCCAGCCGACATGAGATCACTTCGCGCATTACCTGTGGTGGTGCCCAGGGCGCTAGCGAACCCGTCGAACCCCTCCTTCCAGAGAGCGTCCAACAATCCGTTCATACCCTCGAAGTGGTTGTAGATCGCCATCGAAGCAACGCCCGCCACGTCGGCGACTGCTCTCACCGTGAACCCGTCGGGCCCGTTGGTGTCAAGGATTTCGATGGCGGCGCGAATGACCTCCTCGCGGACTTGGTGGGAAGGGGTGCGCGGTGCACGATTGGACATCACCCCAGTATAGGACAATATTCCACATTTGTAGGACTGTATCCCATAATTATGGTATCTTGTCCTATAACTATAGGACAGTGTTCTATTGGAAGGAGAATTGTGGAGAAGACTTCTCATCAGTGGCGAATCCTCGCCGTCTTGTGCCTGGCGGTGTTGCTCGTCGCCATCGACAACACCATCGTGAACGTGGCGTTACCTACGATGTCGCGCGACCTGCACGCGTCCAACTCGACTCTGCAGTGGATCGTCGACGGCTACTCGCTGCCGTTCGCCGCGCTGATGTTGGCCGGCGGGGCACTGGGCGACCGGTGGGGACGCCGGCGCATCATGGCACTGGGCTTGTTGGCCTTTAGCGGATTTTCGCTCCTCGCCGCATTCTCACACGGCGTCTCGCCACTGATCACTGCGCGTGCACTGATGGGTGTGTCGGCAGCTTTCATCCTGCCGTCCACGCTTTCGATCGTGACCGTGACGTTTAGTGATCTCAAAGAGCGAGCCGTCGCGTTTGGCATCTGGGGAGCGTCAATCGGCATCGCCATTGCCATCGGGCCCATTGCGGGTGGCGAATTGATCACACATTTCTGGTACGGGTCGGTTTTTTTGATCAACGTGCCTCTCGGCGTGCTGAGTATCCTCGCACTCTTGGTTTTTGTTCCCGATTCCAAAAACTCTCGCCAACGCGAATTCGATATCGGGGGTTTGACGCTCGGGACCCTCGGGGTGACTGCCCTGACTCTCGCCATGATCGAGGGGCCGTCATGGGGTTGGATCAGCGTTTCGACCTGGGGCCTCTTCGCGGTGGTTCTCGTCGCTCTTTCATCGTTCGTGAAGTACGAGCGACGACGGGAGGCCCCGCTATTCGAGGTAAAAATCTTTGGTAACCGTGCCTTTTCGGCGGGCGCGCTCAGTATCGTCGTGAATTATTTCCTCCTCATGGGTTTCATCTTTCTCATCACGCAGTACTTTCAATCCGTGCGCGGCTACTCAGCACTGTCCGCCGGATTGCGCACCTTGCCCTTCGCCGGCACGGTGATGGTGACGACACCCTTGGGAGCGCTTCTCGCCGCGCGAGTGGGTGCGCGCTACGTCGTGCCGACGGGACTGTTGCTGATGTCGGGCGCGTTGATGTGGATGACCACTGAGAGCGACACCGCCGCGTACCTCGGCCCGGTGGTCGGTACCATGGTCGTGCTGGCCATCGGGTTCTCATTGATCAGTGCTCCCTCCACTGCGGTGACGATGGGTGCTCTGCCACCACATCAGGTGGGAGCCGGTGCGGCGGTTAACGAGACCAATAGAGAACTGGGGGGCACCTTGGGTGTTGCAGTTATTGGCTCGGTCTTTTCATCTTTCTTCAGTCCGGCGGTACGACACGCCCTATCGCCCTATCTCGGTCACGGTCTTTCGCTACACGCACTCGGTGTCGCGCAGAGTTCGATGCAAGCTGCGGCATCAGTGGTGGCAGGACTCAGGGTCTCAACGCAGTCGGCGGCGCATCGAGCCCTGATCAACGCGTTCATGTTGGGCATTCATCGGGCCTGTTTGGTCGCGTCGGGCGTAGGAGTTCTAACAGCAGCACTCACATTCTTCAATCTACCCAAGGGTCCCTTGGTTCAGGTCGCGCGCCAAGAAGAATCTCTATTGATTGGGTGAGGAGACATACGGACCGCGAACCTGACGTCGCAGGCGTGATTCGAGGTGCGCGACGGGTTTTGCGTTGACATTGACCTGCACTGGGTATTGTTACCCATTTTGACCGGCACAGGGGTCTGGTGATCGCGGGAGTCAGCAGTCGGCGCTACGTGCATCGAAATGTGCCCCACTGACCCGGCGAACCGGGACACCCCGGGTCCAATCACGCTATTGGAGCTGCAGGACGATCCACGGTCCCGTAGCCTGTTCTGCCGCTCTTCAATCTCAGAAATCCTTTAACAATTTCGTCGATGGTGCTAGCACCATCGACGATCGTCGGGTATCACCCTTGAGGGACCTGAGCGCCAGCCGTATTCTCGACCAGAGAACGAATTGAGGAGGGACGCTATGCCTAACGAGTCGTCGGTCAGCAGGGTTGACCAGGTGGTCAGGGGTCGGAACTTGATTTATCTGGCTGTCGCCGACGTAGTGCTTTTTGTGGTTGCAAATGTCGCGAATGGACCAGGTCATGAACACGGGCTGCGCAACGGCGTGTCCAATGTGACGTGGGTCCTCTTCGTGATCGGCTTCCTGTTGCTGATCTTGCTTGGGGTCGTCGCCCTGGTCCAGTTGATACGGCGGCGCGCTAAGGCGCACAGGTAGCGACCGGACATCCGGGACGACCACAAACCGGTGTTTCGGATTTCAGCGGGGTGTCACCGTGGCCGTTAGATCCCAGTTGGGCTCCTTAGCGCGATTTTAGAGCGGACTGTCGAGACTTATGAACGAAATATGCGCCTGTACATTCTCCCCGAGTCGGGCAAGATTCAACTTCAACAATTGACTCCAAACGAAGTCAGCCAGATGCTGAGCTCACTCATTGCAAGAGGATTGGCAGCCAATACCCGTCGCTTGGCACCACCGTGAAGCGAGCGCGGCAGGTGGCAGAGCAGGATGGGCTACTTCAAGGGGACATTGGCGCAGTTGCAGATGGACCAAAACTCGCGCAAGGGGAAAGTTGATCAATGACCATTGATCAAGCCCAACGATTCTTGGACGTTTGCATGTCTCGTCGGCTCGGGGCTACGTCTTCACTTGCTCGACTCCTGAGATTGCGGCGTGGAGAAGTCATTGGTTTGAAGTGGATGGACATTGAGGTTGATGGTGACGTGATCAAGCTTCGTATGCAAACGCAACTTGTTCGATTGAACAAATCTGGAGTACAACTGGCCGACTGGAAACGAAGTCGAGCCGGTGAGCATTGTTGCTTTCTTCGCCAATCGGAAAAGTCGGCGCAATCCTATTTTGCGATCCAGTTTGTTTCTGCACGACGAGCGAATTCGGCGATGAACGCCGCAAAAACGGCGAGGAGCGAGACCGTTGTGAGTGCGATCGGCAGCCCGGTGCGTTCGGCGAGGAATCCGATAATCGGTGGACCAGCTAGGAATCCGCTGTAGCCAATTGTCGAGACCGCTGCGACACCCGGAGGGCCTCGTAACGCGCCCGCTTGGCCTATGGCAACGGGGAACAGATTCGCCAGACCGAGACCAACGAGCACGAAGCCAACGATTACGAGTGCGAGTACAGGCGTGAGTGCCGCCACCATCATGCCCGTGGCCGCAGTGAGCGATCCCATAACCAGAACGAAGGTACGACCTGCTCGGTCCAACAACCACGGTCCGGAGAGTCGTCCGATCACCATTGCCCCAGAAAAACTGGCGTAGCCCAGTGCCGCCAGCTCAACGCTCGTGTGAAGATCGATGTGCAGATGTAGCGCTCCCCAGTCAGCCATTGCCCCCTCGCCGTAGGTCGAACACAGTGCGATAGCGCCGAACACCGCCACCAGCAGTGGGAGCCTGGAGGACGGGGACGTACCCGGGGTATTCCGGCGGGCGGTGTCTTCGGGTACGCCGGTACGCGTAATCGCGGGGCCCGTCGTCGCAGGGGTGGGGACACTGCCCAACAACATCGACCCGGCGCAGGCAGTCACGAGCAACCCGAGAAGGCCAATCATCGCGAGGTGCCAGGCCGGTCCCAGTACACTCGCGATCACTCCGCCAATTAACGCACCCACGAGCCCGCCGAAGCTGTAGGCGGCATGGAAGCGAGGCATTATTGGTCGACCGAGTTCGCCCACAATGTCCACCGCCGCGCTGTTCATTGAGACGTTTAAACCACCGAACCCGACTCCAAAAATGAAGAGAAAGGTGGCGAGCGCGCTGACGCTCGTCGCCAATCCCGGCAACATGATCGCGAGCGACATCAACGTTGAGGAGATCACTACGATGCGACGGTCGCCGAATCTAGAGCACAATCGACCGGTAAGTATCATCGTGACTACCGCGCCGGCCGAAATGCCCAGAAGCGCAAGTCCGAGGCTGCCCGCTGACGCGTTAACGCGCACCTTGACCTGCGGCACGCACACGACCCAGTTCGCTAATAAGAACCCGTCAAGCGCGAAGAAAATGGTGACGAGAACCCTTAATCGCGCAACCTGCTCCACGAAACTACCTTCGGTCTTAATACAGAACCGGCGGCGATATTGAGGAGACACGTGATCCATTCACTACCTCGTTGCCGTGCTCTTGCAGCAGCGACAATCGGGCGGAAGAACTGGCTGGCCCCATTCGAAGCAAGTTAGCGATTCGGCGTACTTGGCAGACTGGCATTCCCGTCACTCGCAAGCATCGAATTACATTGTCGAACTCCAAATCCGCGGGCGAGTAGCGACGACGCTCGCCATCGTCTCGCGCGACTGGGTCGAGCGGCCCAGCCGGCTCCCAGTACCTAAGAGTCTCAACGGCTATGCCGATACTGGCCGCGGCTTCGCCCGAAGTCATTATTTCTTTCATAAATCCACTATGACACCTGGTGCGCACTGCGTGTCGAGCTCGAAACCAACCCTTGAGCATTGTCGTCATTCGACCAAGGTTGCGGATACGTCTTTTCCGCCTTTCCAGAATCCTCGATTCTTCGTTTGGCGTCCCGCGACTGTTGGGACCCGCGAGCACGAAGGTTCAGTTATTCTCAGTGGGCCGCCTGGGTCTCGATCCCAGCACCTTGAGAGTGTTGCCAGAATGTTCAGAGACGTCGCTCAGTGTCCAGATTTGCTGGCCGGACAACGTGGAATGTCCACCAACGTCCGCTGCAGTCCTCTCACGTTTGAATTCGTGGCTAGACAGTTGGCGAGATCAAGGCTCGTTTCAAGTTCAAGTCACTATTCAATTTCGAGGGACCGATGGTGAGGGGTTCGATCTGCGGCTTGGTGAGAAGTAGTTAATCGTCTCCGACGAACCGGTGGCCAACTTTCTCGTCGTGATTCAGATTCTCGTAGCACCACCAAGGGATTCGAATCTGTGCCGCCACCTTGAAAGGGTGGGGGTCCTTTCCAACTGGAAGGAGCAAATGCACTGATCAACTGGTGTTTCTGGTTACCAGTTCTTTGCTTCACTCGGTCGCGGGCACTGCACGGGCACTAAGCACGCCAAACCTTCAACTCAAGGAGTCAACTAACTCCGGGCAGTCCCGTTCAGTTGGAGGTGACGGTGGGGAAGAGGAAGGGACCCGTATCGACATAGGGAGACCCGCACCTCAGACCAAGCGCCTGCTCGGGGCGCTGCGTGACCTGGCGCGTAGGATCGTGTGGCTCACGAGAGGACTGCCGATGATTGAAGCCGAGGGACTCACCAAGCATTACGGGACCAAAGTCGCCGTCGACAACTTGAGTTTCAGCGTCCGCCCCGGCGTCGTGACTGGATTCCTCGGGCCGAACGGCTCGGGCAAGTCAACGACGATGCGCATGATCATGGGGCTCGACTATCCGACGCGCGGCCAGGTCAAGGTCAACGGTAAGTCCTTCTACGACGCGCACTGGCCCCTGCGCGAAGTCGGAGCGCTGCTCGAAGCGCGTGCCATTCACCCGGGACGCAGCGCGCGAGCCCACTTGCTCATGCTGGCACAAACGAGTCGACTGCCAAAACGGCGCGTCGATGATCTCCTCGAACTCGTCGGTCTTTCGGCCGTCGCCGATCAGCGCGCCGGGAGGTTTTCTCTCGGCATGGGCCAGCGCCTGGGCATCGCCGCCGCCCTGCTCGGTGATCCAGGTGTACTGCTTTTCGACGAGCCCGTCAACGGACTCGATCCCGATGGAATTCGATGGGTGCGCCATCTATTAAAGGGTCTCGCCAGTGACGGGCGGACCGTGTTCGTCTCGAGTCACCTCATGAGCGAGATGGCCCTCACGGCCGACGAAGTCATCATCATCGGTCGCGGTCACTTGATCGAACAGACCTCGATCGATGGGCTGCTCAGCCGCAGTTCGATGCAGTCGGTTCGCGTGCGTTCACCCCAGATCGACGCGCTGCGCGTGGCTCTCGAGGAGCTCGGGGCGACGACCGATTCCGAAGACGACGGCTCGCTCACGGTGCGGGGCGTCGACGAGGCGGCGATCGGGGACCTCGCCGGGTCACGCGGGATCGTCCTGCACGAGCTCTCGCCGCAGACGGCGTCTCTCGAGGAGGCGTTCATGGAGTTGACCGAGGGAAGCCTCGAATACCGCGGTGCGGAGCTCAGTGAGGCCCCCCTAACGGATGGGACACCCTCGTGACCGGCACACTCACCTTCGCCGCCACCCTGTTCGTCGCAGGGCCCGAGCGCCACCGTGGACACGTCTTCGGTGGTGTGATCTTGCTCGTCGTGGCCGTCGTCATCGTCGTGCTCCTCGTGCAGCGATTCCGGAACCGCAAGCCCATCGCTGAAGGAAGTCCCACTGCGCTCAGCCACAGCACCTCCCAAGCGCATGGGAACGGAAACGGGAACGTCGCCACCGTGACCGTCAGCGCCTTGACCCTCGACACCCCACCACCCTCTGGTCGCTACACCCTCATTGATCTGGCCCGATCAGAGTGGACGAAGATGCGCACCGTGCGTTCGACGATGTGGACGATCGTCGTCACGGTGGCGCTCGGCCTCGGCGTCAGCGCCATTGCGACGGCCGAGACGCGCGCCAACTGGTCAACGATGTCGCCCTCCAGCATCCACAGCTTCGATCCGATCTCCCTCAGCCTCATCGGCACCTTCATTGCTCAGTTCGCGATCGGGGTACTCGGCGTCCTCGTGGTGAGCGCGGAGTACAGCACGGGCACCGTCCGCGCCGTGTTCTGCGCCGCGCCGCACCGACGAAGCGTCCTGCTCGCGAAGATCCTCGTGTTCACCGTGGTCGCCGTCGTGGTCGCCGAGTTCGTTTCATTCGCGTCGTTCTTGCTCGGTCAGTCGCTTCTCAGCTCTCCCGCGATCCACGCCACCCTGGCCACGCCAGGCGCTCTCGGCGCCGTCGTGGGCTGCGGTCTCTACATCTCCGCGCTGGGTCTGCTCGGTCTCGGACTCGCGATGATCATCCGGCACTCTGCTGCAGCGATCAGCACCTTCGTCGGCATCTTGCTCATCCTGCCTATTCTGGTCCAGGCGCTTCCGAACTCGATCGCCGTCGACGTGCGACGCTTCATGCCCGACCGCATCGGTGCGGACATGATCAAGGCCAACGGCTCCAATGTCTTCTCGCCCTGGGTCGGGTTCTTGATCCTGGTCGGCTACGTGGTCGCGGCGAACGTCATCGGGGCGATTCTCCTTACGCGACGCGACGCTTGATCACTAAGAAATGAGCGCGGTTCGCCGCCCAACTCTTCCCACTGGACGCCTCGAGAAGCGGTGGACTGCGTCAGGCGTTCGTACGCACAAAAGCGGACGGTAACCATTTCAAGGTGCCTTCCCTCTGTACCTTTGATATTCGCGTCGAGCAAGTTGACCAGGATCTAGTGCATGTCGATAAGTCTGTCTTCACCGGGGTCTCTCTCAATCTGTGGGTGTGGGGTAAGGGGACTCGAAACCCTGGCCCCTTGCATGCCATGCGCTTTGTTTCAGTTCGCCGACGTTCGCTAGTGGCCATAATTTACTTAAATTGTTGGGGTTTCAATCCGCCGACTTTCAGGCGCGACCGCTTGTAACCGTCGGCGTTGCTAAAGGCGTTGCTAAAGGCGTTGCTAGAGGAGTGCCCTTGCGCATTGCGCAAGGGGCCAACTTTGATAATTCAATTCCAAGGCGACTGGGATCAGTATCAACCATATTCTCAATACCAAATACTGAGAGTCAATTCAAGGTGCGGATTCACCTCCGGGGGCCGACGTCAACAATCTCGGAGTGGAGAGTCGCCCCCTGGGTTTGGGTACGACAATCAGAGAGTGCGTGAAAGCCTCGTTGAAATTGGCTCTTTCGTGACGTGGATGTAAGCAATCGATTGTGAATTAGGTTTGAGTTTGGGAGATGAGAGTTCGCGAAGTAGGGCTGGGAAGGTCGACTCGTCGGTGGGCGAGTCGAATCCACTCCTTGGAATGGTCAACACGAGTGTTGTTCGGTTCTTTTTCAGCACGTAGAAATGTTGCCACCCAACTGCGCAGAGTAAATGGGTTCACGGGATCTTAGATGTCTTGGCAGATGTGGAAACGGTAACGACGTCAGCGTTGACAATCGACCACGGGCGTGACAATCGAATCGTGTAACGCCCTTCCTTGCAATCAGGGGCAACTGATGGGGGGTCTCAGGTCTCACGCCGTTGGAATGGGCCGGGCACGACTAGCACCGGGCACTCAGAGAATTCAATGACCTGCTCGGTCACGCTGCCGACGTAGTTGGAGCGGACCCGACGTTCGTCCGAGACGGCCATCACGATCAGGTCGGCGGGCCAGGATCGCGCCTCGTCGAGGATCAAGTTGAAGGGTTCGCCATTCGCCTGCTTTACCCCCACCCTTGAGGGCTCGACGCCCTCGGCACAAATTTGGCGACGTACGAACTCGAGCAGGTGGGTCGCTGCTTCGTGTCGACGTTCGAACGATTGGAGACTTGTCGCGCGTTCGAGTTTTTCGCCGACGAGGTTGTTCTCCATCACGGTCAGTACTCGGATTTCCCCGCGAAGATCGACGCAGAGGCGTGCCGCCGCCACCGCCGCGCGAAGACTCTCGGTCGAGTCGTCCACGGTGACGAGCATTCGGTAGTTCATGGTCGGTCTCCCTTCTCGCCTCGTTGTGCGGCCCAGCGGGTGACGAGGCGCTCCTCACGTTCGACTTCGTCGAGTCGCAGCTCCAGGGAGTGCAACTCGTCACGGAGCGCCGGGAGGCGGTCGTGCTCGATCGCGCGAAGGCGTCGGTGAGCCGAGGCGAGTTCGGACTCGATAGCGCGCAGCGCGCTTTCCGCGACGGCATGGTCGGCCGCCGCATTCATCGCGCGAACGTGAGCGTCGCGTGACGGACCCACCGCTGAGTTGAGCGCAGCTCTCTCGTAGGTCGCGAAGTCGGGCGCGCTGACGCGGGCCTGGTCGGGGTGCAGTACGCCCATAGTGTTGCGCCATGAGATCGCGACATCCGCGCGACCCGCGTACGTTGCTCCCACGAGTCTGGTGGCGGCCGCGCCCGAGAGGAAGTCGGCACGGCTCGACCAGACTTCCGCTTCCTCGCAGGCCCGATCCCACTCGCGCTTGGTGTCCTCTCGGAGGCGCAGCAGACGTCGATGCTCTCGTGTCAGCAGTTGCTGCTTCTGGCGAAGCAAGTCCACGCCGTGTGTCGCTGTAGCGACGCGCTCGAGCAGCCAGGGGCGACCTGCGCGTCCGGGCGGCGCCTGGCTAGTCATGATGGCTCCGCATCCTTGCCCGCCGCGACGCTCGCGGGAGCGTCGGCGCCCGAACGATCCACGGGAATGCTGCCACGGTAGTTGGACGCGACGATCGCCGAGGGCATCATCGTGAGCTCGCGTTCGGGCAGTACCGAGACGACGCGCCAGGCTCGTTCGAAGGTGTCGTCCATCGAACGGACCTCGTCGGGGCGCTGGTTCACGAGGTTGTGGTAAAAGGCGTCCTCGAAGTCGAGGTAGATTCGGTCGGTCTCGGTGAGGGCCTCGGCGCCAATCAGGTCAGCGAGTTCCCTTGCGGAGCGCGCCCGCGCCAGTGACGCGATGATCTGGGCGGCGAGGGCCATGTGGTCGCCTCGCGTACGCCCTTCGCCCACCCCTGTGCGCATGAGTCGAGACAGTGTGGAGAGCACGTCGATGGGCGGGTAGACGCCAGTCGCGTGCGTGTCCGTCGAGAGCACGATCTGTCCCTCGGTGATGTAGCCGGTCAGGTCGGGAACCGGATGAGTGATGTCGTTGCCTGGCATCGTCAGCACGGGGACCAGGGTGACCGAGCCCGACTTACCCTTGATGCGTCCGCAACGTTCGTAGAGCGAGGCGAGGTCGCCGTAGAGGTACCCGGGGTAAGCGCGTCGTCCTGGGATCTCGCCGCGCGCCGCCGAAACCTCGCGTACCGCCTCGCAGTAGCTGGTCACGTCGACGAGTACCACCAGCACGTGCTGGTCCCGCTCGAACGCGAGGTACTCGGCGATGGTCAGCGCCACCCTCGGCGTGAGGACTCGCTGGACGACCGGGTCGTCGGCGGAGTCGAGCACGAGCACGAGATCGCCCGACGCCGAGCGCGACTCGAGCGCTTCTCGCATCGCCGCCGCGTCGGCGTGGGTGAGGCCCATGCCGGCGACAACGACCTTGAAGTTCTCTCCAGCGACGTTGGCCTGCGACGCGATCTGAGCCGCGAGGTCGAGGTGGGGCAGTCCCGCCGAGGAGAAGATGGGGAGCTTCTGACCGCGAACGAGCGTCGCGAGCGCGTCGATCACCGAGATGCCGGTGAAGACCGGATTGCTCGGGACGTCGCGTTGGCTCGGATTGAGCGGCGCGCCACCGACGGGGCGGCGCTTACCAGCGAGCATCGGCGGCCCTCCGTCGAGGGGCTCACCCATCCCGTTCCAGACTCGGCCGAGCCAGCCGTCGCCGACCGGTATGTCGAAGGGTCGGCCCTCGAAGGCGACGCTCACTTGCTCGGGATCGATGCCACCCGTGCCCTGGAGGACTTCGACGATCGCGACGTCGCCGTTCACTTCGAGGACGAGGCCGTGACGAAGCTCGCCGGACGGTAGTCGCACCGCGGCGATCTCGTCCCAACCGACACCCTCGACGCCGCGTATCGCGAGCAGGGGACCGCCGACGCGGGTGGCGCCGGAGTACTCCATTGGGGCGTCGACTTCGTGCACCGCAACGGGGATGCTGGCGTCAGTCATGGTGTCTCCAACCGTGCCAGCACTTCGTCGCGAAGCCGGGTCACGCCGGCGTCGTCGTCGGTTCCGGTCTCGTCGCGCGCACGGATCACCGCGCTGAGGTCAATCTCCTCGATCGCCGAGGCAGGTAAACCGCCCTCGACTAGTAAGAGGCAGCGGTCGTGGATGGCGAGCACCATGTCGAGCAGTGCCGACTGCTTCTTCGGGCTGCAGTAGGCGTCGTTTTCACTCAGCGCACTCTGCTGGAGCACGCCCTCGCGCAGCAGACGTGCGCTCAGCATCACGATGCGCTCTCGCGAGGGTAGCGCCCCGGTACCCACGAGTTCGACAACAGAGGCGAGGCGGTCGGCTTCGGCGAGCAAGGAGAGCGCGCGCGCGCGCGATTCGATCCACC
>PMTL01000170.1 GCA_003168075.1 Acidimicrobiaceae bacterium | reverse complement strand
ATCGAGGTCAGCGCCCAGGGCAACATCATCGGTTCGGTGGAGAAGACCCCGCCCAAGCAGGGTGACTCGGTGGTGCTCAACGTCGACGCGCGCCTGCAGAAAGCGCTCGACACCTATCTGGCCAACGACGTGCTGTCGGTGCGCCACACGGTCGACGCCACGACCGGCGTCATTCCACCGGCCCCTAATGGTGCGGCGATCGTGATGGACGTGACGAATGGTGACGTCCTGGCGATGTCGAGTTACCCGTCATTCAACTTGAGCTCCTTCGTCAACGGATTGTCCGAAACGACGTTCAAGGGATTGCTCAACGAGGGCGCATTTACGAACTACCCGATTCAGGGTCAGTACACCCCGGGCAGTACGTTCAAAATGGTGTCGGCGACCGCAGAGTTGCAAACGGGAATCTTTCCCGCCGATGAAGCGGTCGACGACACCGGCACCTTTACGGTGCCGGGCTGCTTTCATGCCGGCGGTGCGGGTTGCGTCTTTCACGACGACCAGGGCCAGGGGGCCGGACTCGTGGACCTGCCCTCGGCGCTCACGGTGTCCTCGGACTACTACTTCTATAATCTGGGCTACCTCTTTTGGTCCCAACAAGCGAAGTACGGCGAGACGCCGATTCAAAACGCGGCGCACCAGTACGGACTCGACCAGTACTCCAACATTGACCTGCCCAATGAAGTCCAGGGGCGCGTCGACTCACCGACGGTCCGACTGGCGCTGCACAAGGCCGCTCCCAAGGCATTCCCCAACGTGACGTGGTACACGGGTGACAACATCGAGATGGCCTTCGGCCAGGGTTCAACGGCCGTCACGCCCATCGGCATGGCCGACGCCTACGCCACCTTCGCTAACGGCGGGACCCGCTACGAGCCCGAAGTCGCGGCGGCGGTCGTCAGCCCCACTGGCAAACTCGTCGTTCGCTACGGCGCGCGAAGGCTCGGACACGTCAACTTGCCCGAGGGCGTGCGCAGCCCTATCCTTCAGGGTCTCGAGGGTGTGGTCCAGAACCCCAGTGGCACGGCGTACGGGACCTTCCAGCATTACGCCACGTTCTCAGAATCCGTGTTTCCGGTGGCGGGCAAGACCGGTACGGCCTCCACCGGCACGGGCCCCAACGGGGCAAAACTCGAGCCCAACTCGTGGTTTGTGGGCTTCGCCCCAGCGAACGATCCGAAATACGTCGTGCTGTGCGTGGTGGCCCAGGGGGGATACGGTGCTGACGCGGCCGCCCCGGTCGTGGCCCAGACCTTTAATTACCTCTACAACCACCCCATCAAGCCCGTGGTTCTCACGCCCCAGACCCAGGTAGCGCACGTCACCACGACGACGCGACCGAGCACTACCACCACTACTTCGACCCCGACGACGACGACTTCAACCACTACCACCACCGTAAATAGGGCCGGATAGGCTCCGTGGCGAGTAGCCTTAGGGCATTGGGCGCGGCCGTACACCAGACGGTGGCGCAAGGAAATCGCAGTGACGACCGAGTGACTCCACTCCGCCGTTGCCCGCAGTAAGGACGCAACGTGGTACACGCCAGTGACGTAACCCAGTTTGTGGGGCTGTCTGGCACCCCGTTTTCACCCGCCCAATCGGTAGTTCGTTTCCCGGTCGACGGCGCGCACGTCGCGCACCACGACCAATTCACGGGGCGATGCGCCTTTTTGCGCACCCCCTTCACCCAGAACGCAAGGAGTACCCGTCGTGAGCGACGAGACCACCACCCCCTCATCCCCAGTTAATCCGAGAATCGGCGACACTCGTCCCGCTCCGCAAATCGGCGACACCCGGCCCGCGCAGGGCACCCCTCGCGATACCACGGCGTCATCACCCTCGAGTAATGGTCAAGGCGGAAACCGACGTCGTCGCGGTGGACGCGGCCGAGGAGGTCAGGGCGGCCAGAACAACTCGGGCCAGCGCGGCCAGAACGGCGCCCAGAACCGCCAGAACACCCGCGTCATTGACGCACCGGTCGAGGCCTCGGCTCCCGAGTACGACGCCGACGAGTCGGGTCGTGCTCGCAAGGGTCGTCGCCGCGGAGGAGAGCGTCGCACGCGGGCCCAGGGTCGCTACCTGATGTGCGTGCACACCATGAAGGATGCGACGCATATCGCTACCCTCGAAGGTCGCACGATGGTCGAATACACGGTCGCCAAGGCGGCCGACGAGACGAATCAGATCGATGGCAACATCTACGTGGGCCGCATTCAAAACGTCTTGCCGGGTATGGAACTGGCCTTCGTGGATATTGGCATCCCGAAGAACGCGGTGCTGTACCGCGGCGACATTTCGCTGAGCGACGACGACATCGAAGGCACGGCGCCCTCGGACAAGCGCATCGAGCAAATGATCAGGTCGGGCCAGACCATCGTGTGTCAGGTCACCAAGAACGCGATTGGCGCCAAAGGCGCGCGACTTACCCAAGAGGTCTCGCTGCCCGGGCGTTTCGCCGTCCTGGTACCGAATTCCAGCACGATCGGCATCTCCAAGCGCCTGCCCGATGGCGAACGTCGGCGTCTGCGCAAGATCATCGACGACGTCAAGCCGGAGCGCCACGGCATCATCATCCGCACCGCCGCCGAGGGCGTCGCGGCCGACGACCTTGCTCGCGACGTCACCTCGCTCTGTGAGAAGTGGGATGCGATTGAGGCTGAAGTGGCCAAATCCAATCAGCCCCGCTTGGTGTATCGCGATCTCGACCTCGCGGTGAGGGTTTTGCGCGAGGAGCTCAACGACGACTTCCGTGGCGTCATCATTGACGACGCCGATCTCTACAACAAGGTGCGCGACTACGTGGTGGCCGTCAATCCGGAACTGGCCGATCGCATTGAGTACTACGATCGCTCGGCCGAAGAGCTGCCCCTCTTTGAGCGCTACTTCGTTCACGAACAGCTGCACCGGGCGCTCGATCGCAAGGTGTTCCTGCCGTCAGGAGGTTCTCTCATCATTGAGCGCACCGAGGCCCTGACCGTCATCGACGTCAACACCGGTAAGAACGTAGGCACCACGAATCTCGAAGAGACGGTCTTTCGCAACAACCTCGAAGCGGCCGAAGAGGTGGCTCGCCAACTGCGCCTGCGCGACATCGGTGGCATCATCGTCATTGACTTCATCGACATGGAGACCAAGGTGCACCGCGAGGCCGTCGCTTCGGCACTGCGCCAGGCCCTCAGTCGCGACAAGACCCGCACCCAGGTCTTTGATATCTCCGAGCTTGGACTGGTCGAAATGACCCGCAAGCGAGTGAACGAGGGGCTACTGGAGTCGGTCTCGAAAGTTTGTGCGGTGTGTGACGGACGTGGTTTCGTCGTCGATACCGGACTCTAAGTCACGAGGGACCGGCGATTTCGACTACTATGGAAACCCTATGTACGCCGTCATCCGAGTAGGCACATCTCAAGAGCGCGTCACTGAAGGCCAGTTGGTCCGAGTCGACAAGCGCGCCGAAGAGAATGGTGCCGTTATTGAGTTCGAGCCCGTTTTACTAGTGGACGGTGACAGTGTTCTCGCTGGTCCGGCCCTCAAGGGCGCCAAAGTTACCGCAACTATCGTGGGAAAAGAGAGCGGTCCCAAGATTCGCGCCCTGACCTACAAGGCCAAGTCGATTCAGCGCAAGCGCTGGGGACACCGTCAGTGGTATACCACCGTGGAGATCAACAAGATCGCCCCCAAGGCTGCTAAGGCTGCTAAGGCCGCCAAAGCGTCCAAGGCCGCTGAGGCCGTCGAGGCGTAAGGAGCAACCATGTCAAAGACTAAAGGCGGCGGTTCTACCCGTAACGGTCGCGATTCCAACGCCCAGCGCCTAGGCGTGAAGGCGTTTGACGGCACATTGGTGAAGAGCGGCAGCATCATCATCCGCCAGCGCGGCACCCTCTTTCACCCCGGCCGCAATGTCGGCATTGGCAAGGACGACACCCTGTTCGCCTTGACTGAGGGCAAGGTCAAGTTCGGATATCGTCGCGGCCGCAAGCTGGTCGACATTTTGACCGAGAACTAAGCACTTTTGGCGTTTCGCCAAAGAAGAACCCCCCGGGCCAAAAGCCCGGGGGGTTCTTCTTTGCTACGAGGGAACCTAACCCTTGACGGCCTTTTTGAATGTCGAACCGATCGACACCTTGGGGGCACGCGACGCGGCGACCTGGATCGCTTCGCCCGTCTGGGGGTTGCGAGCCGTACGAGCCTTGCGCTCGACGCGCTCAAAGGACAGAAAGCCCGACAGCACGATCTTCTCGCCCTTGGCGACGTTCTCTACGACGACGTCCTCGAAAGCGCGCAGGAACTCCGTCGCTGCGGCCTTCGTCGTTCCACTCTCGGCAACAATTGCATCTACCAACTCGGCCTTGTTCACCGGTCGACTCCTTACTCTTCGTTAATTCGGACTGGGAGAGTTCCCTGAACCGGAGCCATCTTTACCGGTAAAACACTGCAATTTAGGGATTTAGGGCATATATTTACCTTCGCCGACCCTGTGGAAATCGAATAAATCCTGGCCAGAGCCAAAATACCGCAGATCAGACTTCCTGTGGGTAACTCACTCGCACCCACCAGGGGGCCATGGAACCCTTTAATCGCAAGCGTTTAGCGGACCTGGCCACGCGCGAACGGGTCCGGGGCGACACGGCCAACTCGTAATCACTGGCGCTGTGCGAATCGACCCAGCACCCCGTCGCGCCACTGCCCGCGACGGAGACGAGCGGGTGGGCGGCTGCGCCCCGCCAAGCGCCGAGGACGGCGTCGTCGTCGTTACCGACTCGGACGTTCACGAGCCACTTGATGTCGCACTCGGCGACACCGTACGACGGCCCGGACGTGCTCGATCTCCGTGGCACGTGTGGTGAGTCTCGCGCTGCGAAGTGGTGATGCGTCGCCCGCGAGCGCCGGGCAATTTGCTCGAGGACTTCCTGTACCCGTTCGGAATCACGTACGGGGTGTTCGTCACGACCCCTCATCACGTGGCCCAGATGGGTCTGGCCAGCACGGCACGTCACGTGGCGCGTCACCAGTCGGTTGTGCACGCCGCACCAGGGGACCGATCGGGTAGTGCGTATGAGGGCGCCGTAGGATGTAATGGTGAGTAGCTTCGTCGATTCGGCCCAATTACACGCTAAGGCCGGCGACGGCGGGGCGGGGTGCGTCTCTTTTCGACGCGAGGCCCACGTAGCCAAGGGCGGTCCCGACGGCGG
>PMTL01000001.1 GCA_003168075.1 Acidimicrobiaceae bacterium | reverse complement strand
GCCAGAAACAAAACTGGAAAGTTCTCTTGGTCAGTCACTTACTCAACACTACCGCCGACTCTCTCTTCCCAATCTTGACCTTCCGGCGTATGAAAACCCTACGGGACTCGCGGGACAACGTGAGGCCCGTCTCAGAAGACCACTGAATCGAGGCCCGATTGGGGATTTCTCCTTGCGAGTACCGAACTAAAGCAATCTGGTGTCGGAGAGCCGACGTCCACAATCCGAGTGGCGACTTCAGCGCTGTTCAGAGATCACGGGCCCGAAGACTCGGCCACTATCTTCCAAGAGGATGCCCTAGTCGCTCGAACAAGCACCGAATTCGATTGGCATCCATACTTCGTGACCGACACTCACGAAATAGGGACCGGTGATATTCGTCTTCGCACCGATTGTGCCAGCGAATTGCCATTGCCGACCTCCGTCTGAACTCACTTCGAGGAATCCAGGGCCGCCATTGATCCACATCTCTTGGCCATCACTGCTCACCCCGAAGGCATTGACGGCGTAAGGTCCGATGTTGCCAGCTCCGATATTGCGCAATGGTGAACCCTTCGCAACGAGTGTCCACGTTCGACCACTGTCGGCAGTCTTGTAGAGCCAGTTATACGCCTTCATCATTCCCACACCGCGTCCGCACAGCATGTACCAGCGAGAATCGCTTGCCAGTTGCACCTCGCCGGGTCCCTCCCCAGGACACGGATTGGTGACTCGACGCCACGACGCGCCCGAGTCCGACGTCGCGATGATGGCCGAATCCTCCACAGCCAATCCAATGGAGCCCGACAACGCGAGTACCCGCGGCGTAACCTTCGTAGATCCAGCCAACAAGGATGGAATGACCGTGTCACTCGTCGGTGTCAGTGACCCAAGTGGGAAAGTGCCTAGATGAGTCACGCACCGATTGGTGCCCACTAACCCCGTGGGGCAACGCTCGGCGCTTACTACGAGTTCACCCTTGAACAATGACATCGAAGGAGACTCACCGGGAAATGCGACGCTCTTCCAGGTGCGACCCCCGTTGGAAGTGAACAGGGGGCCACGAGGCGCCGGCTGCGCGATGTAACCCTCTCGGGCCGAAACGAAGGCGATTTGTTCTGCGCCCAGAACACTGGGATACCACGAGCCAGTCGGCAACACGCCCGTGATCCGCCACGACGTTCCGCCGTTGACGGTTGTCGTCAAATAGGAGTTCTTAATCGTCGTGAAGATCTTGTTCCAGAAGGTCGCGATGGCGACTCCCCGCGTTGCGGTAAACATCTGAATGGCGGTGACCGATGACGCGTTAATCACGGTTCCCACCGGCAAAGGGGCGACGGAACTTTGAGTCGACACAGAGTTCGGGCTAGGGGGTGTGGTCGACCGATTACCTAAGCCACCGATGTAGAGGGAAACAAGAAGTACCACGGCGCTCACCAAGAGGACGATCAAGCCTGTTCGCAACCACCGACGCCGCCGATGAAGGCGCGCTTCGGGGATTAGGACCACGATCTCCTCGACCAAGGGTTGGTCTTTCTTTTCGCTCAAGAGTGACATGGCGAACTCTCGCTACTACTGGACCGACAGAATCATTGAAGCCAGCTCGTCCTTGCGATATCCCTGCTCACGCGCCATTGAAACGAGCTCGTTCATCTTTGTGAGAAGAGCACTGCGCGCAGGGGTGCCAACCACTCGAATGCCTCGGCCCCTCGTGAAGTCAAGGACTCCCTCCTCGCGCAGGATGTGCAGCGCTCGGATGACCGTGTTCTTGTTCACCCCAAGCACAGCGGCAAGGTCGATCGCCGGCGGTAGCCGCTCTCGCTCCGAGGCCCGCTTGTATCCCACGATGGAAGCAATGTGACCGCCGTCGGGTTTGATCTCTTCGACCGCGTAGCCGCCGTTCGCGAGAGCGAGCAGCGAGTCAATTGGTACCGTGAGGACGTTGGTGACGGTGCCATTCGTGATCGACACGTTGACCGGCGCCTGGTCGTAGTGGCCAATCTCGGACAGTTTCGTCGGAGTCACGATAACGGTAATCGTGGGGCTGCTACTCGACGACGAGGCTGGCGGCGTAACGGCGATGGTACCAACGAAGGTGACGACCCCTGGTGTGGTCGCGTTATTCGACAAAGTGATCGTGACGGCATCGCCAACTTTCACCTCGGACTGCTGTGACGCGTCGAGGTCGATTGTCACGACGGGTGCACTCGAGGTCGCGGTGAGTATGGTCATCCCACCGGTCGCTAACTGACCCGTGCTTGCCGACACCGTCGCGACGTCGAGCGGACCGGACTCGATGACGACGTCACCGAGCGCCACGACGCCGGTCTCCGGTTCGTTGAGGGACCCCTGCCACACCTCCACTGCCGCAGCGGTCGACGAGGTGAAGTAGTCGCTCGCTCCCCCGTGCTCGAAGCCGAGAGCGATGAGGTTCCGGTTTAGCTCGGCGACGTCCGAACCGCTCGACACTCCGACATAGAGAGCGCGATAGAGCGGCACGGGTCCGTAGAAGAGGGGCACCGGCTGATTGTTCAGTCGGTAGACGCTCTGACCACGATGGAGTCGCGCTCCCAGTGACGGGAGCTCGGTGAAGGTAGTGTTCGCGTTCGTCGCGTTCGCCTCGTCCGCTGAGAGTGCGTGCTCGTCAGTCGCGGCGGTCGTTTCGGCGCTCACGAGCGTTTGCTCGACGGTGCGCACCTGGGTGCCTTGACCGAGCTCATCCAGCGTAAGAGTGTCCTTCGCCTCCGACAAGGCAAGAGTGTCCTCAGCGATGACAGTGTGCTCGGAGACGCACGACGACGCGGCGGCTTGGAAGGTATTGGTCGCGCCGACGACGTTGCCGAGCACGCTCGAAGCGACGAGGGCGAAGTCGTAGGTCGACCCGGCGGTCAGTCAGGTAATGGTCATCGCGACCGGCGAAGGCGACAGGCCACCACC
>PMTL01000008.1 GCA_003168075.1 Acidimicrobiaceae bacterium | reverse complement strand
AATCGTCACCGAAGCGATCGAGCACGAAGTCCATCTCGTCGTCATTGCTGGCGACCTCTACGACGGTAACTGGCGAGATTACAACACCGGAATTTTCGTGGTCAGTCAGTTAACGGAGCTGAACGATTCCGGAATCCCCGTCGCCATCGTTCTCGGGAATCACGATGCAGAGAGCGTGGTCACGAAACAATTGCGTTTACCGCCGAAGACCAAATTACTATCTGCAAACAAACCCGAAACGTGGGTGGTAGGCGAAACTGGTATTGCGGTACATGGGCAGAGTTACGCCAATAGGTCAATCTTCGAGGATTTGTCCTTGGGCTATCCGAACGCTGATCCTGGACTCGTCAACATCGGCTTGCTCCACACCTGCTTCGATGGAAGCATCGGCCACGAACCGTACGCACCGTGCACTCTCGACGGACTTCGAGCGAAGAACTACGAATACTGGGCTCTCGGGCACGTGCATGGCTACACAGTGATATGCGAGGAGCCGCTCGCTGTATTTCCCGGGAATCTCCAAGGCCGCAATGTTCGAGAAACCGGTGCCAAAGGCGCGTGCCTCGTCACCTTCGAGGATCGACACCCCCAAGTCGAACGCCTATTGAACAATCTCGTCAGATGGGAGCGCGTCAATGTTGATGTTTCGGATGCGAAAAACCTCGATGACTGCATTGATCGCTGTCGGGATGAATTGTCGCAAGCGATCACAACAGGTGCCGAGATCTACGCGATTCGTGTTCAGTTTGTTGGCTCATCCCCAGCCAACCGAGTACTACGAAGCCAATCAGAACACCTCACGGCCGAAGTCAGAACGCTCGCGAACAACCTTGGCGGAGCGGAGATCTGGATTGAGCAAGTAGTCGTCTCGACAAAGCCAGTGCGTGGCAGTCTTCAATTCACGGGCGAAGGAGTCGCCGGCGAGATTGGACGAGTCCTTGAAGATCTCAAAAGAGACGTTCCGTCGCTCGCCGGAGCCGACAAGCCACTGCTACCAGAGCTTTCAAGCCTCCGAAACCAGATGAGAGCTGCGGGACCGGAGATGATCGATTCCCTCAACGACGAGGATCTCGGCGAAGCGCTCGGCGATGCAGCTGAATTGCTCGCCGCACTTCTAGGTGGCGAAGAGCATACTGATGCGAATTGATCGTTTGTATCTCACAGCCTTCGGAATCTTTACGGATGAAAGCCTCGACCTTTCTAAAAATGCGCTCCACGTAATCCATGGCCCGAATGCAGCCGGAAAGTCGACAGCGCGAGCGGCGGTAACGAACTTCCTCTATGGCTTCGGTCGATCGTCTTCCTACGCGTTCATCCATCCGCTCAACCGACTCCAAGTAGGTGCGCGCATCGTCGACAAGGAAGGAAAGGTGCTCGACGCAATTCGCTACAAGAGGGACCGTGACGATCTAATCGACTCGGAGTCGCAACTTCCGATTAGCTCCCTCGAATGGTCCACGTATCTCCAAGGCGTCAGCCAGGCCGATTTCGACCGGATTTACACCCTCGGATGGAGGGAACTCCTCGAAGGAACATCTTCACTTCTCTCGACGGGAGGTGCGCTGGGCGAAGCACTCTTTGCGTCCGGGCTCGGAATTCGTGAGTTCAGCGTCGTATTGGACGGACTCGAGTCCGACGCTGACAAGCTTTTCGCGCCGCGCGCTCAGAAGCCGGTCGTAAACAGCGCCCTGAAAGCCGCGGAGGCAGCCAGGAAGGAAACGACGACGCTGTCCGTTCGACCAAGTCATTACGACACGATACGACGAGATCACGACAAGGTCGTCGCGAGACGGCGAAGTCTCGCTAACGAGCGAATTGATCTAGACCAGGAAATTGAGCGCCTAACGACCTTGCGCGGAGTCCTCCCCCAACTTCGAGAACGAACCCAAAGAATCGGTGAACGAGACGAGATCCTGAAGTCTGGAACTTTGCCACCAGCAGCCTGGGCCACACGCGTAGAGGCGGCGCTGACCACACGCATCGACGTCACGCGTGAACGGTCTGAGGCTGCTCGCCGAGGCGAGTTTGCGACAAACAAGCTCACGGAACTGATGTCAGATCCAGAAGCACTTGAGATTGCAGAGGATGTTGATTCCCTTGCTGAAGAGATAAAGGCCTACGCCCAAGGAGTCTCCGACCGCACTGGACTGGAGCAGGGACGTTTGCAGGCTGAGCGCGAAGCGCTGGTGGTGCTCAAGACGATCATTGGGGGCTCTTCCCTCATTTCGGACCTCGACGCAGCGTTGCCAATCGTGGGAAATCGAAAAGCCCTCGCTTCCGCGCGTGATGATTGGACGAACAAAGAGTCAATACTCTCTCAGACACGAGTTGCAATCGCCGCCACTGAAACTGAGCTCGCGGATGTCATTGCGTCTCTCGATGATCTTCCGACTTCGACAGACGTAAGGCCATTGCGGAGCATGTTCAACGTGGTCTCTCGTCGGGGTGACCTCGATGCGGCTCTCACGACCGCCCAGACTCTTGACGCCAAGACTCGCGTTGAACTTCTTGAGGTCGCCAGAGAGATCAGTCTCACCGAGGATGGAATTACGAGCTTCCTGTCTCGACCGCTCCCGACCGAAGCCGAGGTTGAATCCATCCTTGAAGAGATCGAAGGTCACTTGAATAACGCAAGCGCTGACGATCACCGCGTCACCGATGGCGACGCCCGCATCGCAGATCTCGACAAGCAACTGTCCGCACTTGCCCTCGAGAGTGACCTTCCAACCGAAGAGGATCTAACCGGTCGTCGTAACCGACGGCGCAACCTATGGGAAGTCATTAAGGACTCTTGGCTCGGTGACCAAAAGATTGCGGTGACGGAAGAGTACGTCGACCAAACGTCGTTGGCGGTTGCGTTTGAGCGCTCAACAGTCGATGCCGATGAAGCGGTTGATCGGCTGTGGAGGAACGCCAATCGCACCTCGACAAGAAACAACCTCCTTGCCCAACTGGAACGTGAGCGCGGCGATCGCGCCGCCTCGCTTCTGGATTCGGAGAAGTCCCGTGCGAAGGCTACAACTGTTTACAACGAATGGACGGCTAACTGGACTGGGCAGTCGCTGCCGACTACTTACACGTCGCTTCGCTCGTGGTCTCGAAACGTCGCAGATCTGAAGAAGCGCTACTCCACTTGGACTGAGGCAAAACTTACACACCGAGAAGCATTCCGTGAGGTTCGCGACGCACGGCGACGGATCGATCATGTCCTCACCGATTGTGGAACCAGCGCTGGACCAGTTGGTCGAGACCTCGCCTCCGTGCTCGACATGGCTAGAGCGTTTCTTGATGCTGTCGACTTGAGAGAGTCCGAGCGCAAGACCCTTGAGAGCACTAAAGGCACGCTCCTTCGGCGGTTGCCGAAACAGACTAAGGCTGCGGACGAAGCCGCGGAGTCGGAACGAACAGCGGCGGAACTCTTTCAGTCACTGAGTTCTCCGTACGGTGCCGGAGTCGCATCGCCCATCGAAGCAGGAGCACTCTTGGGCCAACTCGAAGACCTTGATCAGCGTCTTTCACTTCGTGCTGAGCGCTACGGGCGCATTTCTGGAATCGACGGTCGTTCGGTCAGGTTCGAGTCAGAGACGAAGAGACTGGTCGAAGCAATCGCAGGGCCTACAATTGATGACTACGCCGCAACGGCGAGGAGCATTGTCCAGCGGGTCAAAGTTGCTCGTGAAATAAATGCCGCCCGGGACCCTCTACTGGCGAGTGCAGCTCTGGCGAACTCAGAAATGAATGAAGCTGATGCAACGCTCTCGGGAATTGAAAAGGAGCTTCAGCTCCTCGGAAAAGAGCAAGGCCTCTCCGACCTTGCCGCTCTTGGGGGACTTGCCGAACGAGCCAATCGCATTGCACAGCTCGACGAGGAGATTGCCGAGTACGAAGGATTACTGTCTCAGCAAGGAGGAGGCATGCCTATCGACTTGCTCGAAGCAGACGCTAGTGGGCTGGACTTCTCCCAGATCGACGCAGAGATTACCCGATCCCAAGAGAGGCGAAACGACCTCACCCAGGTAGAAGGAGAAGCCGAGAGTGAAGAACGGGAGCTTGACCGCCAACTCCGAGAAATGGACGGTTCCGACCGAGCAGCTTTGCGCTCGGCGGACGTCCAATTCGAACTAGGAAAGGCAGAAGAAGGTTCAGAACGTTTTGTCCGCCTTATCTTGGCCAGGTACCTCGCGAACGAAGCAGTCCGCCGATACGCCGAGGCCCACCAGGATCCGATCATCGAGCGGGCGAGCACCTACCTCGCCATGCTGACCAACGGAGCCTACACAAGGGCGGGAGTCATTGAAGATTCCAAGAAGGCAACACTTTTGAGCGCGGTTACCGCAAGTGGAGAGGAGTGGCAGATTCATCAACTGTCGTCGGGCATTCGCGACGTCCTTTATCTCTCGCTTCGCCTTGCGGCGCTCGAGGCATCTGTCGAACGCACTGGCCCGATGCCAATAGTGCTTGATGACATTCTCGTCAACTTGGACGAAGAGCATTCAGCGGCGGCGTTGCGATGTTTCGCGAACATCTCTTCGACGTCTCAGGTTCTCCTATTCACTCACCACTCGCACATCGTCGACCTTGCGGAGAGTGTGCTTTCAACTCAAGAACTCGCACTCCATCACCTCGCCGCGACATAGTCTCGATACGGTTTTCACGCCGATAGAGCAGTTCGTCAACGATTCGATCGGGTATTCGAACCTTGAAAAATATTAACGCCATTGACAGTTGTCCGAAGAGCGGACCCAAGTTCTGCCAGCCCACACCGTTACTCGCGAATGCCACGCCGAGCATCCTTGCCAAGGGTGGCAGGCACTGCGCGCAAGCAGCGGCATCAACAATCATGCCAACAGCGGCGACTTTCAATAATTTATTCATCCACGTTCGATTAACTTTCGTGATTGCGATGCAAAGCCCGACGAGACTAGCCAACCAAAGAGTCGAGGCCACGTAGCATGAAATTGACACGCTGTCACACGGGGTTGTAGTCATCGAGAAGATCACATCCGCGACCAAAAAGTTGCCGCTTAAAATTAGAAGCCTTCGACTCGGCGCCATTATGCCAAAGATCGCAAAACCTAAGGCACCGATTAGCAGCATTTCGTTAAGACCGATGCCAAGGCCGTATTTCAATGTGCCTCCGACTCCGAGCAGAGTCATTCCCACTGCCAGTAACACGGCACCTTCGGCATATAGGTGAAGTTCCGTCCATCGGTCCGCAGTCTCCAAAAATGTCTCGACAATTAGCTTGCGGGCCTCTGTGCCCCCTTCGTCATTACTTCCAGCAACGTAGCCTCGGATCCGGTCTACGCACTTTGCCACTTCGGACTCAAGAACAGCCCGACGCTGTGAATCAGGACTATTGGAAGTTCTTCTCAGCGACGCAGGCGGAGATAATTTAACTATTAATCGCAAGCATCGTTTGAACAAATAGAGATTCCGATCCTTGTTGCTGCCGGTGAGGCGTTCGTTGAGCCAACGATCGGCACGGCGCGACGCCAGTCGTAAGACCAACATTGTTATGACCCCACCTAAAATCCACCACCCGACGGTAATCATCGGTTCCATGAACAAACCTCCCTCCGACCCAGAAATCCATTATCCCGCTATGTGTCTGACATTTTCAGAACTATACTACGAACATTTTTGTATGTAAAAAGTTATGACTCTATTCCTGCATTAAAGTTTGTAGTATTTCAAGTATGGAGACTCACGCTGATAATTCAAGGCCTCCCCGGCGCAGGATGTCTCGAGACCAAAGACGGGACATTCTGCTGAAGGTTGGTGAAGAACTTGTGCTGGACCTCCTTCAACAAGGTCAACTCAATCCCCTGGGATCCATCACTTCGAAACAGATCGAAGAGCAAGCGAACCAGACCCGCGACGAAGACGGTGAATTGGTTCAACTGAGCCGCGGTCCTATCTACTACCTTTGGGCGAACGGGCTTGAAGAATATAGAACAGCGTTGGCGCTCCGTTTATGCGAAAAGTCGGTTGACATTAAACGTCTCGAGAAACAGGCTTCTCAATTGCTCACCAAGACGACCGATTGGCGTCAAATCGTCCGACAATTATCAGCATGGGAGTTCAACCGCATTGGACCGTCAGGTGAAGACCATAGAGCAGAGGCTCTCTATGTTTTCTTGTCCGCTGTTGCAGGTCCAGACTTGAGGCAACGCCTCAAAAATGAGAACGACGACATGCTTCAAATGTTGGCAGGCCTCTACGGCATGCTTCTTGCAGAACTCGGTCGTAGAGTGATTGTTGGAGAAGGGCAGACTGAGCGGGGTCAACTATTGCTTATGACATCGATCTTGGCTGCAATGACTGTTGGCTTCACGCACGAGGCCCAATTCGATTTGACCCTTGGATTGGAATCGTCGCTACCAGGATATGGTGATGGTTGGCTTCCATTCTCGATCGCAATTATCGCAGTTGTGGAGCTAATGACAGAACCTGACAACTAAATCGAAGGCGGTCCGGGCACAAAAAATCTTAGAGGGTTGAAGTATCCATAGCCAATACCATGACGGATACTGCTCGAGGCCGCTTAGGGCCTGTGAATCGGTCCAGGTATTCCGAAAGCTAAATCCTTCAGTTGGTTCGATTCCCTAAATTCTCTCTTCGTGCGTCTCGGGATGCAAGCGATAAGAATTGCTTGAGCGGTACCGAACAGATAAGTGTAAATGAGGATGACTGCAATCCACACTCCACTTTGCGATGGCTTCGTGTAGCCACCATTGAGAAGTACCAATCCAAGCGCAATGCTGGCCAAGTAAGTGATTGGCAAGATGTGCCGATGAAATTGAGCCGACCATTCCATGTTGATTCTGAAGTATTTCAAAACAATCGATATTGACACAATCAATGCTGCCGGACAACCAAGCACCAATGACGGCAGAGG
>PMTL01000015.1 GCA_003168075.1 Acidimicrobiaceae bacterium | reverse complement strand
GCGGGGTCGTACATGCGCGAGAACTCTCCGGCCGCGGCGTAGGGCGGGTGCGGACGCAGGAAACTGAGATGAGCGAACCAGCCGCTTTCTTGATAATCGAGCCACTCGAGAAAGCGCGTCGTAAGAAACCCGCTGAGCGAGTCTTGCGCCGGGCGCTCGGGCTCGCCTCGAGCCAGATCGGCCCAGCCACCTTGAACGTCGTAGCCCTTGGCGCGCAGGTCCTGCACCCAACCCGCCAGACTCTCCGGCTGGTAGAGACCGACCGAAAATCCCGGCAAGACACCGTCGTAGAAGTTCAGACGCGAATCGTCGGGACCATTGGCACTGTAGGGATCGAGGCCCTGGTCGGTGTAGCCAAAGAGCGTCGGGTCGTAGCCGGCGCGTCGCGCGACGAACGCCAAATTGTCAAAGCCCCGCGCGAGCGGCGTGCCGTTAGCGACCACCCGGTTGTTCATCTGATACATCCCGGTGTAGATCGCGGCTCGTCCCGGCGCGCACGGCGCTGCTTGGGAGTAGTGCCGCTCGAGGCGAACGCCTTCGGCGGCGACGCGGTCCAGTGTCGGGGTTACGACGAGTGGATGACCCGCGGCGCCGTACGAGTCACCGCGAAACTGGTCGAGCGTGATAAAGAGGACGTTCACGAAGCGACTTCAACCAGACGATGAAGGTGGGTAGCTAAATCGTCGACAATGGCCAACGCTTCGGGAATGACGCCGCCCATCTCCAAAAAACCGTGCACCATACCCTTCGCTTCGAGGAGTTCCACCGCGACGCCGTAGTGTCGGAGCAGTCCCGCGTAGGCCACTCCTTCGTCGCGCAAGGGATCACACTCGGCGACGACCACGATCGCCGGCGCCACCCGAAAGAGGTCGGTCGAGAGCAAGGGCGTCACCCGGGGGTCGGTGTGATCGCCGAACTCGCCGAGGTACTGGGCGTAGTCGTAACGCAAGTTCTCGACGTCGAGGAGGTAGCCGGAGCCGTAGCGATGGGCGGAGTCGGTGACGAGCTCGGGACCCAGCGTCGGATAGATCAGGACCTGCGCCACGATGTCGAGGTTCTCGTCTCTCAGTTGCGTCGCGGCGACGGTGGCGAGATTGGCGCCCGCGGAGTCGCCCATGACGATGAGTTGGGCGCTTTCATCGCCGAACTCACGTCGGTGCGTCGCCACGTAGCGAATCGCCTCCAGCGCGTCGTTGAGACCAGCAGGAAACGGGTACTCGGGTGCGAGGCGGTAATCAACGGCCAAAAAGCGCATCTTGGTGTCGAAAGCTAGGCGGCGACAGAGCCACTCGTGAGTGGCCAAGTCACCCATGACGAAATCGCCTCCGTGAAAGTAGACCACTAACGCTTGCGCTTCTTCATTGACGGGCACGTACAGCCGAGCCTTGAGGGTTCGACTCTCCAACACCAGTTCTCGGTCCTCCAGTGACGTCATGGGGGCCATCTCACCCTGCAGGGCGAGCGCCTCATTTCGAAAAGCCTGTCGCCGTTCGTCGGCCGTCACGCTCTTGGGAGACGGCTCGGGGTTCGCACGCGCCTCGCGAAGAAAAGGTTCGAATGCTGAATGGACCACGACCACCTCCTGGCCCCAACATTAGGCATCACCGAGATTGGCGCGCCCACGGCGCTGGAAGTGATCGTTTCATAGAAACAACGAACGAGCGCGGTGCGGTTTGATCTTCGGTTCGCTTGACGCCACCGACGGATGAGTCCTAGACGTTCGCGCCGTTGCCTCCAACGTCAGTCATATCAACGGATCCGAGCGTCGAGCATGGTAAATTCGTGCGCGAATCGATCATGGCGTACCGACGAATCCGTGCATGACGTGCTTACCGTGCGCTGGCGCTTGATGAAGAGATGGGGAACCAGTTGTGAGTCAAGACGCACCGAGTTCCAACACGTCCGCCGAACCCGCCGCGATCGAGGCGGGAACCGACAACGCGGGAGTCATGGGCACCTACGACGAGTTGCCGAGATGGTTAAAACTCGCGACCGGATTGGTCATCATTGCCGTGCTCGCGGTCTTGATCGCGATTTGGCACGACTTCTACTTCCACTGGTTCGAGGTCCACACCGGCACCGTTAACGAGACCGGCACCTACTACGCCTTTTGGAGCGGCTTCGGGTCAGACATCGGAGAAGCCACCCTCGTGGTCGGCGTCGCGGCCGTGTGGCGTCACCACAACTGTCACGTGAAAGGCTGTCTCCACCTCGGGCGCTCAGTTCCCGGCACGCCGTACGTTGCCTGCCCCAAGCACCACCCGGCTCACGCGGGTAACAAGCGAGCCGTCTCTCTCGAAACCATCGTGAAGGCGCACGAGGCCGCCAAAAAACAGAATCGATTGCCGTAAAGCGTCGACGCTCTTCGTCGCTACTTAGAAGACCTCATCACGACACGGCTAGTCGGGGCACGCAAAGAGTCCGAAGCTCACCACGTTGCGACTGCCGGGCCGGACTTTCACCCAGCGAACGTGACCCTGGTACGTCGAAACGACCTCGTAACGCCCGGCGGGAACGTTGAAGATGAACGACCCGGTCCACGGCAACGTCTTAGGAAATTTGATCGACTCACTTTCGAACGCGTGCTTGTTGTGGATGAGGACAACGGATACTGGCTTGGGCGAGGGTGACGGTTCGCCCGGCGACGCCACGATGGGCCCCGGTCCGCACTCCATGACCGTTCCCGTGATGACGCCGGTCCTGACGGAAACCGCGCCCACACTCGAATCAAGGCCGACGACACTCCCGGCAACGGTGAGAAGACAAACTACTGCGGCGGTGGTCTTGCCCATGACTCTCCACCCTTCCAACGCTATGAATCGCCTACCTAGCTACTGTTCCGCGGATCACGATTCTAACAACGACGTACGTCCAATCAAGCCTGGAAAGTGGTCCAAGTGTCCTCGGTATTAGCGCGCCTTCCAGGAAGCCGTCGCGGGATCGCTGAGCGCGGTGCGCGCGGGGCCTGCGAAGTCGAGAAAGTCGACGTGCACATCGACGTTCTCGTCAAAGCTGGGCTGGGCGCAGAACAAAATGACACGGTGCGCGTCGTAGATTGCGGCCTGCCCGTCCTCGTCGTTCGCGGCGATCGCCAGCTCTTCGACGTCGGCGTCGTCGGGCAGTTCCGCCACGAACACGCTAAAGGACCCACCGTCGCCCAGGGCGTCGGCGATAAAACTCAGGCAGCCCGTGGTGGGCAGGTAGGAGCCGGGGACGATGAGAGAAAAAGACGTCGCGGCTAACTGGTCTTGGCCAATGGGACCCGTGACCACCTTGAGTGAAGCGTCCAGGGCGTCGGCCAGGGCGGCCGCGAGTTGGGCCAGATTAGTCGTCGGGTGATACTCGATCTCATTCACCCCCAAGCTCGAAGGCGCTCCAAAGAGGCCAATCGTGGGCGTGTTGCGAAAGACGAGAATCTCGACAAAGCCGGTACCGTAGTTCGTCGTGACCTCGAGGAGGTGACACTGCGCCAGAGTATCGACGCGAACCATGGACTCCACGGCGACGTCGCAGCGAGCCGCCGCAGTGGCGTCGGCCACCTCAGCGAAACGTTGACGCGTCATAGCGAGGTCACGCCCGAGGGAACGAGCGACGAACAGTGCCGCCTTAAGCCAGGATTCCCACGGCACGTCGTTGAGCCTAGGTAGGAGGGCATATCCGTCCATCGCCTCGCTGACGAGGCTCAACGAGGCCTGTCGTCGGCCTTGGAGCGTGCGCCGCATGGCGAAGAGGCGCAACGTATCAGCCGTGGCTTCACCGAGACCGTGGCGAAATTCACGACATTCTTCGGCACCACCGGCACTCACGCCTCGCACAATGCCCGAAACGACGTCGTCGTTGGCGTCGACGTGGAATCGGACGAAATCGCCGGCGTTGACCTCGTAGGGGTGGGCCGCGAGTTGATCGCGCCACTCGCCAACGCGCGCGCTGGTACTCACGACGACCGCGTCACTCGTTCGTGGCCGTGACCCAACGCCACGGGCGCGATGGTCCCGCGAGCTTCAGGGTCGACTACGCGACCGTTTGCCGGTCGACGCTCACCGGGAGTTGTCGACGGCGCTTCTCCGTGGCGGCCAAGTAGAGAGATCCCGTTGGCCCGCACGCCAATAACTGTACGACGTGACTGTCGGCGGACCCGGGCCAGACCCTCGCGCGGCCAGCGAACGGACCCGGCGAGCGCAAGTCGCGATGGTCGTTCGTGGTGCGCGTCGGCGGTGCACGATTTTCGCTGAATCGTTCCAGAGTTCTTGGAGCGGACGACCGGGCTCGAACCGGCGACCTCGACCTTGGCAAGGTCGCGCTCTACCAACTGAGCTACGTCCGCGTGGTGACCCAGTGTAGCCGATGTCTCGAGCCCGTCCAGTGGCGCAACATCCGGAATCAATGGAAAGTGCGGCGAATTCTTTAGCGTCCCGTGCTTCCAAATCCACCGTCATCCCTAGTGGATTCGGGCAGATTCTCCACTTCAACGAACTCCGCGTCAGCCGTCGCCAGTATCACCAGTTGAGCGATTCGGTCCCCCGGCGACACGCTGTAAGTCTGAAGGGGATCGAGGTTGACGAGAGCCACTTTGATTTCGCCGCGGTACCCCGCGTCAATGAGTCCCGGTGCATTGGCGCACGTGACTCCGTGACGTGACGCGAGACCGCTGCGCGGCAAGACGAAGCCCGCGAACCCTGCGGGAATCGCAATGCTGAGTCCCGTCGCGACCAGTGCGCGCGCGCCAGGGGCGAGAACACAGCTCTCTATCGCGACCAGGTCGGCACCGGCGTCACCGGGGTGCTGCGGGGTGGGAATGACGGCGTCGGGGTGAAGTCGGTGAATCTGAATCTTCATGGTCGGCACACTAGCCCTGTGGGTTCTCCACCTTGGGTAGTCTCACAAGATGCTCGCTTGGATGGACTTAGAAATGACGGGGCTCGAGCCCCGACGTCACGTCATAGTGGAAATCGCCACAATCATCACCGATGACAACCTCAATATTGTGGCCGAAGGACCGGACCTAGTGATCCATGCGTCGCCCGAGGAACTGGCCCAGATGGGTGACTTCGTCACTGAAATGCACACCAAGTCGGGGCTGCTTCCGGCAATTGCCGCGTCGAGCGTCACCGTACGCGAAGCCGAAGTGGCGACTCTCGAGTTCATGAAGGCGCACATTACCGACGCGCGCAGCGTCCCGCTCTGTGGCAATTCCATCGGCACCGATCGGCGGTTCTTGGAGGAGTACATGCCCGAGCTCGAGACCTTCTTTCACTACCGTAACGTGGACGTATCGACAATCAAGGAGCTCGCGCGTCGCTGGCACCCCGAAGTGCTCGAGGCCAGGCCCGAGAAGGCGACGGCGCACCGAGCACTCGACGATATCCGTGAATCCCTCGACGAGCTCATTCACTATCGAACGACTCTGTTTCCTCCCCACGGCGCCCCGGTGGCGTCGGACTAATGGCTGGTTCCGCACGTTCCCAGGAGGCAGTACGTGCGGAGTTGATGGCACCCGGACAACCGTTCGAGGTCCTCGACATCGACGTGGACGGAGTGTCATTTCGAACCTGGAAAAATGCGCCGGAGAATCTGGTGCAGATTCTCGAGCGCTCGAGGTCATTCGCCGACCGCGAATTCATCGTCCACGAGGATCAGCGCGTGACCTTCGCCGAGCACTACTGGCAGGCCGCCACCATGGCGCAGCGTCTCATCGAACACGGCATTCAACCCGGTGACCGGGTAGCGATCGCCGCGCGCAACCTGCCCCAGGGGATCGTCACCTTCTGGGGGGCCCTGGCCGCCGGGGCTATCGTCGCGCCGCTCAATGCCTGGTGGACGAGCGACGAGTTGGCCTACGGATTGAACGACTCGGCCGCAACGATTCTGATTCTTGACGAGGAGCGCCTCGCACGCTTGCGCAAACAGTTCAACAATCTCGAGCACCTGCGCAACATCGTGGTCATCAGCGACGACCCGGCCCACGCCGCAGATTTGGGCAAGCCGCACGACGTCATCTCACTGAGGGGATATAAAGAATTCCTCGGACCCATTGATCGCAATGCGACTCTGGCCGCCCTCAATATTCCTGGCGACCACGATGCCACCATCTTTTACACCGCCGGCACTACCGCCAAACCCAAGGGCGCGGTCGCCACCCATCGCAATTCCGTGGTGAGCGTCATGTCGCTCGCCTTCGCCAACCGATGTCGTGACGTCGGCGCCGGAGTGGACCGCGGCACGGCGCGCGAGATCACCCTGCTCAATATTCCCCTCTTTCACGTCACCGGCGCTCTGGCCGGACTCGTCGCCCACACTGCCTCCGGCGGCGCCCTCGTGACGATGCGTCACTTCGATGCCCGACGCGCCCTGGCACTGATTGAACGCGAACGAGTCACCACCGTCGGTGGCGTACCGACCATCGTCCAACAGCTTCTCGCGCACCCGGACGTGAAGAAGTTCGACCTCTCCACGGTGCGCTCGGTAAGTTACGGCGGCGCGCCGGTCCCCGAGAACTTGCCCGCGCGCATCAAAGTCGCGCTGCCGCGCTCGCTAGCGAGCAATGGATACGGACTCACCGAAACCTCGGCGCTCGTCGCACAGATCAGCGGCCAGGACTATCTCGAGCACCCCACGAGTTGCGGCGTCGCGGTGCCGGTGTGCGACATCGCCATTGTCCCGGAATCCTTCGACGGCGTCGAGCCGACCACTGAGTGTCAGTGCGCGACGGATGAGGCGGGCGAACTCTGGGTGAAGGGCCCGAACGTCGTCCGAGGCTATTGGCACAAACCCCAGGCCACCTCGCAGAGCTTCTCGCACGGGTGGGTGCGCACCGGCGACATCGCCCGCGTGGATGAGGACGGACTGATCTACATCGTCGACCGCTCCAAGGACATGATCATCCACATGGGCGAGAACGTGTACCCCTCGATCATCGAAGCGCACCTCACCCAGCACCCGGCCATCGCCGAGTGCGCCGTCATTGGATTGCCCGACGAGGACGTCGGTGAAGAAGTCGTCGCGGTCGTCGTCTTACGTGAGGAGGGTCTCGCCAGTGTCGAGGAGATCGCGGCGTTCCTCAAGCCCCGCGTCGCGAGCTTCGAAATGCCCTCGCGCTTTTACCTGCGGCCCTTCGCCCTGCCGAGAAATGCGCAATTAAAAGTCCTGAAGCGTGAACTGCGAAACTCGCTCGCGCACGAGCACTTCTAGTACTTGGACAGCACAACGCCCGCCGAAGTCACCCGTGGTGACCGCGGCGGGCGTTGATGACTACAGGTTGGGCTGCGGCGTAGTGCGCAGGTACGGCTTGACCTTGGTGAAGCCCTTGGGGAACTTCGTCTCGGCCTCTTCGTCGCTCACTGAATTGACGATGATGACGTCGCTACCGTTGGTCCAGTTGACCGGAGTCGCCACCGAGTAACCGGCAGTGAGCTGCAGCGAGTCGAGCACCCGCACGATCTCGTCGATGTTGCGGCCCGTCGACGCGGGATAGGTCAGCGTGAGCTTGACCTTCTTGTCGGGTCCGATGATGAAGACGCTGCGCACCGTCAAGGTGTCATTCGCGTTGGGGTGGATCATGTCGTAGAGGTCCGCAACAGTGCGGTTCTCGTCGCCGATCAGCGGGAAGTTGAGCTCGGCACCCTGCGTCTCGCCGATGTCGGCCTTCCACTTGTTGTGCGAGTCTACGTCATCAACCGACAGTCCGATGATCTTGGTGTTGCGCGCGTCAAAGTCAGCCTTGCGCTTGGCGAAGCCGCCGAGCTCGGTCGTGCACACCGGGGTGAAGTCCTTGGGGTGTGAGAACAAGATGCCCCAGCCGTCGCCGAGCCATTCGTGAAAATTAATGGTACCTTCCGTGGTCTCCGCGGTGAAGTCCGGGGCCACGTCGCCAAGGCGAATCGCCATGTCTGCTCCTTGTATCAACGATGCCAGTCCTTCGACTGATCCATGTCAGTCTAATCATCTTTTTCGAATTGTTGGAAATCTCTAGTGGATTTGTAGATTATTCATTCTCGCCGTTCATAATTCCTGTGAAACTAGGGAGATGACTTCCGCTCCCGTCGTCGCCGCTTTCGATCTCGATGGCACCTTGACCGAGGGCGGGAGCGTCTTTCACTGGTTGCGCTTTCTTGGCGGGGACGCAACAGTGGCCCGAGCAGCACTGCCCCTGCTCCTGCCTCTCATCGTCGGTGCGATTCGTTCGGGTGACGCAGCAGATTCAGCGAAGGAGCGCCTCTTTCAAGCGGTGCTCGCCGGACGCGACCTCGAAGTGGTGACCGCCGCGTCGCGCGAGTTCATCTTGCACCACCTCAAAGAAGAAGGTCGACCCGCGGTCATCGCGCGACTGAACTGGCATCGCGACCAGGGTCACGACGTCGTGCTCGTTTCGGCGTCGCCGCAGATCTACGTCGACATCCTGGTCGACGAGTTCCAGATCACCGCCGGACTCGGCACGCGCCTCGCCGTTGACACCCGCGACAAGCTCACCGGCAGCTACCTCGGCAAGAATTGCCGCGGCACTGAAAAAATGCGACGTCTCAACGAATGGATATCCGCGCGCGAGTACCCCGAAGAGCCCGTCATTTACGCCTACGGGAACTCACGAGGCGATCGGCTTCTGCTCGCCGGTGCCACTCACCCCTTCGACGCGGGCAAGGTGGGACGCTGGGGAGCGCTGCGCGCCTACCCCCGACTCATCGACGAGATTCGCACCGCTGGCGACGACACCTAAAGGGTCGCGCTCGCTGCGGGTTTCTTGGCCTGTGCCAAGCATCACCAATCGAGACGAAGATTCTCAACACGCCAACAAACCTCACACCGTTTCCCACCAAATGCAACAATATCGCCACCACGTGCCAGTATTCTGGCGAAAAGAAAGGTGGTGGCGGCGTGTCCCTGCCGAATGATGGTGACCCGTCGCTCCCCGACGGCGGTACTGCGCGGCCCGTCGCCGGCGATACCGAACTCCCTCGTTCGACGCCCCCACTCAGCATCGAAGACGCCGAGTACTTCTCAATGCTCGATGCGATCGGTCAGAACACCACCGACCTCATCGCGATCATCGATGCCGAGGGCCTCGTCGTCTACGGCAACCCCATCGCGCAAAAATTCTTTGGCGTCACCATCGAAGAAGCGGTCGGCACTCGCGCACGCCTGTACCTGCATCCCGACGACCTGGAGCAGAACCTCAAATTCTTCGCCGAAGTGGTCCAAACGGCCGGATCCTCGGCCCGACAAGAAATTCGCACTTTGTCCCCTTCGGGAGAAGTTCGACAACTCGAGGTGGTCTGCACCAATCTGCTCGACGACCCGTCGATTCACGGCATCATCATCAATGGCAAGGACGTCACTGAACGAAACGAGTACGTCGTTCGGCTCCAGGCTCTCGAGGAGCGCTTTCGCGTGGCTTTCGAGGAGAACATGGCGCCCATGTCCTTCACCGACGTGAACGACCGGATCCTCGACGTGAACGACGCCTTTTGCGCAATGGTCGGCTTCACGCGTGAGGAACTCCTCGGACACGACTCCACGCCCTTCACGTACCCCGACGACATCGGTCTCACCGAATCAACACACCAACGCGTCTTGAGCGGCGAGGCGGACCACGTGCGCTACGTCAAGCGCTACCTGCGAAAGGACGGCCAAATCATCGACGTCGAAGTCTCACGTTCACCCGCGCGCGACGCCGAGGGCGAAATCCTGTACTTCGTCTTCTCCGAACGTGATATCACCGAGGAACGCAAGCTCACCGCACAGCTTTCGCACCAGGCGCTCTACGACTCGATTACTGGCCTGGCCAACCGCACACTGATGGAGAACCAATTGGCCAAAGCGCGCGCCGGCATAATGCGCCGCGGAGGACTCAACGCCCTTTTTTTGCTTGACCTTGATGACTTCAAGGGAGTCAACGACACCCAGGGGCACCTAATCGGCGACGAGTTGTTGGTCGGCGTCGCACGGCGCTTCGAAGAGGTCACTCGACCGGCGGACACACTGTGTCGATTCGGTGGCGACGAATTCGTGTACCTCGCCGAGGGACTCAAGTCGATCGCCGACGTCCAGGGCGTCGCGCGGCGCCTGCTATCGGCCCTTGAGGCACCGTTTCACTTCCCTCACATCTCCATCGAGCAGCGAG
>PMTL01000197.1:144-16107 GCA_003168075.1 Acidimicrobiaceae bacterium | reverse complement strand
GTCGACTCCGAGAAGCGCGGCCAGTGAGGTCACGCGAAACGGAGTCTCGACGTAGTGTCGCAGTTTGTAGAGCAGTGCGGCTCCGGCACGGTCGAGTCGCACGCCGGCCGCGCGCAATAATTCCTCGTGGGCGCGAACCTGATTGGTCGATTGCGACACGATCTGCAGGCTCGATTGGATCTGCCCAAGTATCTCTGCGGTCGGTTTCGTGCGTCGGCGCACCTTAGTTTGATTAGTTGCTTTCAACACACAAAGAATTGTAGTAGCGGACGAACGAAGTGTGCCCTCAGTGCTCGATCGCTTTATGCCTTTCGGGCTTTCGGAATTATCTGTCAAGTGCTGTGTTGCAGACTCAAGAAATGCCCACCCGCGCGCCACGTGGGGCGGAACTTCTTCACACCTAGGAAGGCCAACGCTACTAACGGAAAGGTCAATAGGCCCTGTTCAAGATTGTTGACCCATGCTTACATGAATTCGTTGGCACTGGGGAATTCCCGGCCAACCACGTCGGCGAGGTCGCACAATGAAACAGACAACTTTCTCGGATAAGCGCTTCGCTGCGTTGGCCATCGCGGCGATCTTGCTTTTCGCAGTTACTTCAACCGCTCCAATGATCTCAAGCTCACCAGTCGCCGCAGCAACGATTGCGAACTGTTCTGCTGGTAACACTTTCGTCTGGGCTGCGTTTGAGGGCGCCGGTACCGCCGGCACAACCTACTACGTAGTGGAGTTCAGTAACATCGGATCCGCTGCTTGTACGTTGCACGGCAACGCCACCGTGTGGGCCGTGAACAAGACCGGTCTTCAGGTAGGCAAGCCAGCAACGCATCAAGGCGCACCGGGTACGGTGACGCTCGCGCGTGACGGGACCGCGCACTCCATTCTTGACGTTGTTGACACCGGAGCGACGTGCCCAGGTCAGAGCCTGCAGTCAACAGGGATCAGGGTGGTACCGCCCGGCCAGTTTCTTCCCAATCCCGCGGGCGAGAAGGATGAAGTGAAGTACTTTCCCGTGGAGGTCTGTGCTCACCAATCGTCGATGCACGTGCTTCCGGTTCGCCCGGGCACCGGAATCCCCCTCTACACGACCTCGTAGTCGCAACGCCGGTTGTTTGGCGATGGCGAGGTCGAAAGCGCTCTGCTGAACCAACATCCACTCTTTTCGGCTACCCAGTTCTGATCCCACCTGGGAGGTTGTATCGGTCGCCGATTACCGACGAAACTCTATGGTTTTGATGCCCGACAATGAACTCGGCCGGGCTGTCCAACCTCCTCAACCATGCCAGAACAGGAGTTTGGACTACGACCGCTGTCGGGTACCACGCTTGCCGACACAATGGACAATTTGAACCGTCCAAATGCAAGCCGGATGTGCGGGCAGAACTGGTGCCAGTTGAAGAATAGTTTTAGGAGGAATCCATCTGAGAGCCACCAACGGAGTCGACTTTCACGGGCTCCGATAGGTTGTTGCGGTGGACCTGCTCGCCGCGTTAGCCGCAGTGGCCACTGCCCACTTGGTGTACTTCAACTTTGTTTTCGTCAAACGTGCTCGTGCCGTCACCCAGAGCTAGGCCTCACGTCACCTCATCGTCAGGTCAGCCATATTGATGACTGCCTTCTTCACGGCCACATTTTGCTTCGCCATCTCCGCCGCGACGTCCTAATCCTCGACACTCATGAATGGCGTGTACGCGATGGTCGTCGCCGGAGTGACGCCAACGATCTTCACGATTGATCGACCAAGACGGCGGGAGTCGTAGGAGGCGGTATCCCTCGGAGGCCCGAGGGAGATTTTCACTCCCTAACATTCATTGAAGAGTGACAGTCAAAGAGCTCTCGGTAGCTGTAGTTACGGATCCGCCTCCGTTGATAATGAAAAGTGACCGCGCTCCAAAAAACTAATCGAGCCGGAGGAGGAGTCGTCAGTGGCAAACTAAGGTCCACCCCTCTCGCCAAGGCACCGTTGATTCTCTTCGACTACTACACTCAAAATAGTGGACGTTGAAAGAGTCGTACTCGCCTCCCCGAGAGGCTTTTGCGCGGGCGTCGACATGGCCATCAAGGCCCTCGACTGGATGACGCGAATCTTCGAGCCCCCTGTTTACTGCTACCACGAGATTGTCCACAATCGCTTCGTCGTGGAGTACTTTGAGTCCGTCGGCGTGGTTTTCATCGATGACGTAGCGGTTGTGCCTCGTGACGCACCTCTCATGTTGAGCGCGCACGGCTCACCCCCCCAACTCGTCGAGGCCGCTCGCCAAAACGGACGCACGGTCATTAACGCGGTCTGTCCCCTCGTGACGAAGGTCCACCACGAACTCAAGGTTCGTGCCAATAAGGGCTACACCGTGCTCTACGTCGGTCACGAGGACCACGAGGAGGCAGTTGGAACTATGGCCGTCGCTCCCGACGCCGTGCACCTGATACAGACCCGCGATGATATCGACGCCGTCGCCTCGAAGCAAGGACCTGTGGCACTGCTCAGCCAGACGACGCTGAGTTTGGACGAGTGGCAGGACCTGCGCGAGTACGCCGAGGAAGTGTTTCCCGACATCTGGATGCCCAACCGTAGCGACCTCTGCTTTGCGACGACTAATCGTCAGGCGGCACTGCGCGAAGTCGCCGACGGTGCCGACGCCGTCATCGTTATTGGCTCATCGAACTCCTCGAATACGATGGCACTCACGAAGGTCGCTGAAGCCGAGGGTTGTGCCAGAGTGCTGCGCGTCAATGGCGCCTCCGAGCTGCCGGATGATCTCTGCGGTACGATCGCCGTCACCGCGGGCGCATCGGCACCCGAGAGCCTCATCAACGAGGTACTTACCGCCCTCGACCCGACTGAGGGCGTCACGGTGAAGTCGATCATCATCGAAGACGAATACTTCCCTCCGCCACCAGAACTGCGCGAATCTCTCAAGGCCATCTCCGCATTGATCGACCTCGTCTTTCAGACCCCCGAACGATCGACGTTCGACGGACAGGCCGACCGCGACTATACAGCGGCTGAGGTGCTCTCAACATTTGGCCACTAGTAAAAAGTCCCAATTAATGTTGATCAGAAGTTTCGATTCAGGCGTGGGTGCGTCGACCCGCGAACTGTTAACAGCATTCGACGCGCGCCATCAAGGCCCGTCATTGGGAATGGCATCGATCGTGAGCTCAGGCCATTCGTCCGAGATAACTGAGGTCACCTTATTGTCCTTCGGTCCAGTGCGGTTGACGATGACACGAGCCTCCGTGTCAAGGTTGTAGTTCTTCTGGCGAGTGGGGCCGTCGAAGTGTCCGTTCGAGTCGCCCCTGAACTCGTAGGGCGGAAAGTTCCCAAACAATGTCGTCCGCGATCGGGACAGAAGCCTACCCGGTCGTCATATCGATAGTCCTCTTCGGGCCGCGCGAAAAACTCGATCTCGCTTGCGAGGACTACTCCGAGTTCCGATTACGCTGACAACAAAAATGACGAAACCGATTGGCGTGATGTTCGTCTGATGGAGGCTGAACAGCGCCCGTTCGCTCATCGCCCACATTAAAGAGGCGAGGTGGAAGTTGAGTGCGAGTTCGCCGTGATCGTAGATGACCGTGCCGTTAGGCTACGCAGGTGATCCTTCCGTCAATCGAATGCCCGAGTGATCTCCGCGCACTTTCGTACGAAGAATTGAACACGCTCAGCAAGGAGATCCGCGAACTCATCATCGCGACGGTTACGACGACCGGTGGTCACTTGGGCTCGAACCTAGGGGTCGTAGAACTCACTCTGGCGCTGCATCGGGCCTTCAACTCACCCGAAGACATTCTCCTGTGGGACACGGGACATCAGACGTACACTCACAAACTGCTCACGGGCCGACGTCTCAACTTTGCCCACTTGCGCCAACGTGGAGGACTCTCAGGATATCCGAACCGCTCCGAGAGCGCCCACGACTGGATTGAATCATCCCACGCCTCCACCGCTCTCTCCTACGCTCATGGCCTCTCGGTGGCGCTGGAACTCCGCAGGGAAATGATCGGCCACGGTGGCCAGCGTCGGGTCGTAGCCATCGTCGGCGATGGTTCACTCACCGGTGGCATGGCATACGAAGCTCTTAACAACCTCGGCCACGCGAACCAACGTGTCGTCATCGTGCTCAACGACAACGGCCGCAGTTACGCACCGACCATCTCCAAGCTCTCTGAGTCGCTGACCTCGTTGCGGCTCAACAGTGCTTACGTTTCGGTTCGCGAAGGAGTGCGTCAACTCGCGCCACATCTGCCCAAGGCCGGACGCGCGGGAATTGCGGGCTTACACGGTGTCACCTCAGCGGTCCGTGACATGGTCACGCCCGGTACTTTTTTCGAAGACCTTGGTGTCAGGTACGTAGGACCGATCGACGGCCACAACATCGAGTCGATGGAAGCAGCGCTTCGCAATGCCTCAAAATGGGACGGGCCGATTGTCGTTCACATGTTGACCGAAAAGGGCCGCGGCTACGAACCGGCCGTCTCCGACAAACTGAAGTTGCATGACTTCAAACTGCGGCCCCGAACGGACGATGAGCACGTCGCCCCCACGTCTTTCACCGCGGCGTTCGCGAACTCACTTGTTACCTTGGCCGACTCGGATGACCGCATCGTCGCCATCACCGCCGCGATGGCCGAGCCCACCGGCCTGGTCGCGTTCCAAGAACGGTTTCCCAAGAGATTCTTCGACGTCGGCATCGCCGAGCAACACGCGGCCACCGCCGCAGCCGGCATGGCCATGGGTGGACTCAAGCCAGTGGTCACGATCTACTCAACGTTCTTCTCACGCGCCTTCGACCAGGCAAACCTCGACGTCGGCCTTTTGAATCTGCCCGTCGTCTTCGTTTTAGATCGCGCCGGCATTACCGGTGACGACGGCCCAAGTCATCACGGTGTGTTGGACCTCGCCCTGTGTCTCGCCATCCCCAACATGACCATCTTCGTGCCCTCGAGTGCCGAAGAGATTCCCGGCATGCTCGCCGAGGCACTCTCCATGAACTCGCCCACCGCACTTCGTTTTCCCAAGACGTTGCCGGGACCGTTCGACGGTAAGACTGGCGTCGGGCTTCACGCCCGCGAGGTCGTACGCGGCGACGGATCGCTCTGCGTGCTGGCGGTGGGCAAAATGGCCGCGTCAGCCCACCAGTCCCTGGCGCTGCTCGGCGACAACGCAGGACGCGTCACCTTGTACGACGTTCGAGTATTGCCCCCCGACCATTCAATGATCGATGTCGCGCTCCAGCATGACCGCATCATGACAATAGAAGACGGAACTCGCCATGGCGGAGCCGGATCATTCATGGTCTCCGCCGTGAGAGAACGCGCTCAAGATCTCAATGCGCCACTGCCCCCGACGCGCATTCTCGGCATTCCACGCGCCTATCTCGAGCATCACCGTCCTGACGCCCTGCTCGAAGAACTTGGACTGGACCCGAAAGGGTTGGCCCTGGCGATCGAGCGTCTGCTCAGCGACCAGCCCGAGTTTCACCAGTTGCCTCCACGCGCGCCACGCGCGCCGTACCTTGGAGTAGACGACGCGAGAAATGCCACCACAACGTTGTAGGCCCCTCGCAACATTTCGCACGTGTCGGTTCAGTTTCGCGCCAGTAAATCACCGTTAGTACGCATCAACGCTCCGCCCCTAGGTCGTGACCGTCGTCATCGCGAGACGTCTGAACCCCACTTGCGACATCGCCCGACCGTAATCGCCAACATCGGTTTGAAAGAGCCAGTGAGGCTGATAGGTTAGCGACCATTGGAAGAAAGCAAAGAGGTCGTCGCGGGTGTCAAGAAAATTAGCGCAGATGATCAGTAGTCTGCTCCGTGCGCCAGACGACATCACGGCCAAGGCGGCCCACGAGAATTTTCCGGTGGCCTCGCGACTGTTGCCTCGGGACATCCGCTCGCAACTCATGGCGATCTACGCGTTTGCCCGCCTCACTGACGACATCGGCGATGAGACGGAGGGCGACCGCCTGGCCCTGCTCGATTGGCTGGACGACGAGCTCACTCTCGCCAGCGAAGGACACGCCATTCATCCGGCCTTTCAGCGACTCACCCCAGTGATTCAGGACCTGAATCTGAGTCTTCAGCCATTTCGCAGCCTTATCGAGGCCAATCGAGTCGATCAGCTCGTGACACGTTATTCAACCTTCGACGATTTGGTGGACTACTGCATGCTTTCAGCGGCGCCAATTGGCCACCTAGTGCTCGCAGTGTTCAAGGTCTCCTCAGTGCAGCGAATCGAGTGGTCCGACAAGGTTTGCATCGGACTACAACTCGTCGAGCATCTTCAAGATGTCGGTGAGGATGCTCGACGTGGACGCATCTACTTGCCGCTTGAGGACCTGGAAGAGTTCCACTGCAGCCAAGGCGACTTGCTATGTCCGTCGGCGAGTGACGCATTACGAGATTTGATCGCCATGGAAACGGTTAGATGCCGAGAACTGTTGGCGGCGGGCTCGCCACTTGCCTCGGCGCTCCCCTTCCGAGCACGCATTGCGGTCGCGGGTTTCGTCGCCGGGGGCGTCGCAGCGGTGGAGTCAATTGAACACGCAAACTACGATGTGTTGTCGGTGCACTGTCGTCCAAGCAAGCGCGGCGTCACCGAACAGATGGCGCGGAGATTCACCGCAGCGACTTTTCAGAAGAGTGTCGCGTGAACGTCGATGACGCGTACGAATGGTGCGAGAGCATTACCCGTCGAGAAGCGAAGAACTTTGCCTACGGCATTCGCCTCTTGCGCACGCCCGAGCGTCAGGCAATGTCGGCGGTCTACGCTCTCGCGAGGCGCATCGATGACATAGGCGATGGCACCGATACTCCCGAAGAGAAGCTCGACGGCCTGCAACTCGTACGTAAGGACATCGACATTCTCGATCCGAAGACGAACGACCCCGTTCTCGCGGCGGTCGCCGACGCGCAGCGTCGCTACGACCTTCCGATGGAGTGCTTCGGTGAGATCATTGACGGCTGCATCATGGACGTGATCGGGACATCGTACGAAACGATCGACGACCTCGTCAAGTACTGTCGCAACGTCGCGGGCTCGGTGGGCCGACTGTCACTCGCAATCTTCGGGACCGATCAACCAAGCCTTGCGATGCCGCTCGCAGACTCTCTCGGCGTCGCACTGCAACTCACGAATATTTTGCGTGACGTCGTCGAGGACCGTTCCTTTGGGCGCGTGTATCTGCCCACCCAAGACGCCCTTCGCGTGAGTTGCGCGCCGGACCTATCGGGTCCGGCATCTGAGATTGCCCGACTCGTGGTCTTCGAATGCGGTCGAGCCGAGCAGTGGTTCTCGGAAGGACTGCAGCTGTTGCCAATGCTCAACTCGAGAAGCCGAGCCTGCGTGGGGGCGATGTCGGGAATCTACCGGCGCTTACTGGTGCGTATTGAGCGTAACCCCCTCGCCGTGACTCGGGGGCGCGTCTCGGTCCCGACCTTCGAAAAGATATCGGTGGCAATCAGCAGCCTCGTGGCGGCGCGATCATGAAATCCACCCGTGTCGGCGTGGTCGGTGGAGGTCTCGCCGGAATAGCGGCGGCACTCACGCTCGCAGACGCAGGTGTCGACGCCACGCTCCTTGAGCGGCGCCCCCGTCTGGGTGGACTCACATCATCCATCGAACGAGACGGACTATCCTTCGACAACGGTCAGCACGTTTTTCTCAAATGCTGTTCGGCATACCAAGCGTTCCTCGAGCGCCTCGGGGCGATGGAACAGGTCTGTATTCAACCTCGGCTCGACATGCCTGTGCTAACACCCAGCGGAACTCTTGGTTCGATTACCCGCTCGAGACTTCCCGCCCCGCTGCATCTCGCGTCGTCGCTCGCGCGCTACCGATACTTGTCAATCAAGGACCGGATTCGCCTCGTGCGCGCGGTCGTCGCCTTGAGACGTCTCAATCTGATCGATCCCTCACTCGACACTGTGACCTTCGGCGACTGGCTACGACAACACGGCCAGTCCCAACGCGCGATCGATCGACTCTGGAATCTCATCATCCAACCCACACTCAACGTAACGGCCGACCAGTCGTCACTCGCGCTCGCCGCGCAGGTGTTTCGCGTGGGTTTCCTTGAACGATCCAACGGCGCTGACGTTGGATGGTCCGTGGTGCCCCTGGCCACCTTGCACGGGACGAATGCGGAGCGAACTCTGCGCGAAGCTGGTGTCAAGATACTGCTGAACACATCGGTCAACTCAGTCACTCCTAGGTCCAGCGGTGGATTCACCGTACATACCAGGGGCGAAGATCTCGCGTTCGATGCGGTCATCGTGTCTACGGCACCTAGGGTGGCGGAGACGCTCGGTGTATTAGCCAGCGAGCGTCATCTCGCAGAGCGGTTGGGAGCGTCGCCGATTGTGAACATTCACTTCGTTCTGGATAGAAAGGTGACCAATCACTCGATGGCTGCGTGCCTCGATTCACCTATCGAATTTTTCTTCGATCGAACCGACGCCAGCGGTGTGACGTCGGGCCAGTGTCTCGTCATATCACTCTCGGCCGCCGACCGGTACATAGGGATTGGAACGAGTGAACTGGTGCCAATGTTCTTTGACGCGTTGTGCGAACTCTTGCCTCGAGCGCGCGACGCCGAACTTCTTTCGGCGGTCGTTATGCGAGAACACGCCGCAACTTTTCGAGCAACGCCGGGAATCGAATCGCTGCGCCCGTCAACAACGACAGCCGTGCCGGGTCTGTTTCTCGCGGGCGCTTGGTGCAAAACGGGTTGGCCGGCGACCATGGAGGGTGCCGTGCGAAGCGGAAACGAGGCGGCGGCAAAGGTCCTAGATTTTCGTTCAGACTCTGGAGACTCTGGTAGCCAGGACGCAACCCATCGTGAAGGGGCAGTATCGTGACACTGTCAGATTCACTCTCCAAACACGAGAACGAACTCACCGCGCTTGACATCCTGTCAAGAACAAAAATGTTGGTCCACCCGGCCCTCGTCGCCGCGACGCAACGATTGGGTCCCGAGCTCCAGCCTCTCGCAAGCCACCAACTCTCCACCGGAGGGAAATACGTTCGCGCGTGCCTCGCGCTGCTCTCGGCGAGTGCCGCGGGCGCCGACGAGCAGGTGGGCCTAGTGGGAGCACTCGCGATCGAATTCGTGCATAACTTCTCGCTCATCCATGACGACATCATTGATAACGACGTCACCCGGCGCCACCAACCGACAATGTGGGCGAAGTACGGCGTCGGTCCAGCGATCATCGTTGGCGACGCTCTCTCAACTCTCGCGTTTCAACTACTGCTCGACGAGGCCACCGTTGAACGTGTCGGGGCCGCCCGATGTCTCGCCGACGCCGTTCAGGCCATGATTTTAGGTCAGGCCCAAGACATTGCCTCAGAAGACCAACCCTCACTGTCGGTCGAAGAATGTCTGCGCATGGAGGCGGGCAAGACGGGTGCCCTTCTCGCGTGCGCTGCCTCGATCGGCGCCATCCTCGCCGGTGCCGACGACGACGACGTTAAAGCGCTGTCGGAGTATGGCGATCACCTGGGCCTCGCATTTCAAGCAACCGACGACATGCTCGGCGTCTGGGGTGAGCCGAGCGTCACCGGTAAGCCCGTCGGAAACGATCTTCGGCTACGCAAGAAGACCCTGCCCATTTCGATTGCGTACGCGAAGGGCTTCGACGTCTTCGCCGAGTCGGCCTCATCTCTGGATGAAGAGCTCTCCGACGCCGATGTCGCCGAAGCGATGGTGCTTCTCGACGATTGTGGCGCACGCTATGAGACGTTGGAGTTGGCGGAAGAAGAGCTTCGCGCGGCGATCGCGGCGCTCGACCGGGCCCCCTTGGCGAGCACGGCGCGCGACGAACTCACGGTGATCGCTCGCTACGTGATCGAGAGAGATAAGTGACCGAATTGGACCGCCACAATGCTTCTGACCCACCCGGCGCGGACGTTCACGAGCCGCCATCGCCGTCGTTCGACCGAGACGTCAAGAACTCGCTGAAGAACGCGGTGGACGCGCTCATCTCACTTCAGAACCCCGACGGCTGGTGGAAAGGCGAGCTCGAAACCAACGTGACGATCGACGCCGAAGATCTCCTCTTGCGCGAATTTCTGGAAATCCGTACCGAAGAGCAGACCGCCGCCACCGCAAAGTGGATTCGCTCCCGCCAACGCGAGGATGGCACGTGGGCGAATTTCTTTGGTGGACCCGCGGACCTCTCGACGACCATCGAGGCCTACGTCGCGCTGCGCCTCGCTGGCGATTCTGACGCCGACGAACACCTCCGACGTGCGCAGCGCTATATCATCGCGGCGGGTGGCATTGAAAATAGTCGCGTCTTCACCAGAATTTGGCTCGCCATGTTCAACCTGTGGCCGTGGAGTGATCTGCCCGTCATGCCGCCAGAACTCATCTACCTCAGCCCTCGTCTCCCGCTCAATATCTACGACTTTGCTTGCTGGGCTCGCCAGACAGTCGTGGCCCTCACCGTCGTTTGCGCGCATCGGCCGACACATCTCCTCAACTTCAACGTCGAAGAGCTAATGTCCGGCGCCCAGCCTGCTCCACGCGATCCGCTCACCACGTGGTCAGGAAGATTTAAGGCACTCGACGTGCTACTGCACAAGTACGAACGCCACCCGGTCACGTTCGTGCGTCGAGCGGCGCTTCGCCGAGCTGAACACTGGATCGTGCAGCGTCAAGAGGCCGACGGTTCGTGGGGTGGCATTCAGCCACCATGGGTCTACTCGCTGATTGCGCTTCGACTACAGGGTTACGCCCTCGACCATCCTGTCATGCAAGCGGGCATCGTGGGGCTCGACGGCTTCACGATCGAAGATGACGCAGGACGTCGTCTCGAAGCCTGCCAGTCACCAGTGTGGGACACCGCCCTTGCCGTGACGGCACTCGCTGACGCGGGCCTGTCCCCCGATGACCCCGTCTTGCGCTCAGCCTCGCGCTACCTGGTGGGTCAAGAGATCGCCGTCCCCGGTGACTGGTCCGTCCGCCGACCGAATCTACAACCGAGCGGATGGGCGTTCGAGTTCCAAAACGACGCGTATCCCGATATCGACGACTCGGCGGAGGTCGTGATGGCTCTTAGCCGGACGGCCGAGCCTACGTTCGACGCCGAGCGCCGCGGGTTGACCTGGATCGAAGGGATGCAGTCGCGAGACGGCGGGTGGGCCGCCTTTGACGTCGATAACGTCCGGACACTCTGTCGCGAACTTCCCTTCTGCGACTTCGGTGAGTTGATCGACCCGCCGAGTGCCGACGTCACGGCCCACGTCCTCGAAGCCCTCGCCGGACGTGAACGCGTGAAAAGCTCGGTGGAGCGCGGCATCGCGTGGCTGCTTAGTTCCCAAGAAGAGGACGGATCCTGGTTCGGACGCTGGGGCGCAAACTATATTTATGGCACGGGCGCAGCGATTCCCGGACTGGTAGCGGCCGGAGTTCCGACGCATCACCCCGCCATACGTCGAGCGGTGATCTTCCTGGAGCAACATCAAAACGATGACGGCGGCTGGGGCGAGGACCTTCGATCGTACCGCGAATCCTCGTATCGAGGTTGCGGTCATTCAACCGCGTCTCAGACCGGCTGGGCCCTTATGGGAATGCTCGCGGCCGCGGAACGCTCAGCGTCGACGGATCGCGGTGTCGCTTATCTCGTAGAAACCCAGCGTGAAGACGGCTCCTGGGACGAGCCGTGGTTCACCGGCACCGGCTTTCCCGGAAATTTCTATATTAATTACCATTTATACCGGCTAGTGTTCCCGCTCATGGCACTCGGTCGTTACATGAAGCAAGGTGATGCACACGGCTAATCTCCAGGTCCTCTCGCCGCTGCGCATCGAGTCGATTGCCTACGGCGGCGCCGACACGATCATTGGCACTGGGCGTGACCGTGCCCAACGAGCGGGCGAGAGACTCGCCGCGCGCCTCGACGAGTTGACGGCGGTGGCACTCGTCGGCGTCGCGGGTGCCCTCGCACCACAACTCGTTCCGGGCGACTTGATCATTGCCAGCGAGCTGCGGAGTACCGAATCGGTCGCGTCACGGACACTTCCCGGTGCCGCGATGCTCAGTGCAGAGTTCATGCGTTCACGCTTTGCGGTGCACACCGGTCCGGTGGTGACCTCACCTAAGTACGTACCGGCCAGCGAACGTGAGACTCTTGCAGCCTCCGGTGCGCTCGCCGTCGATATGGAGTCCTCCTGGGTCATGGACTACCTACCGAACAACCCCCTGGCCGTCGTTCGCTCCATCTCAGATACCACCACCCGCGGACCAGTATTCGGAGGGCTGCGCGCCCTCGGCTCGCTCTCGGCGGCTCGCGGGCCCCTGGAACGTTGGGCGCGCGCCTGCGGTGAGCACGAGATCATCCTCGCGTCACCCCGTTCATTTTGTGCAGGAGTCGAGCGCGCAATCGAGACCGTAGAGGGCGCGATCAGCAAATTCGGAGCCCCGGTGTACGTTCGTCGCCAAATCGTGCATAACCTGCACGTCGTGCGCAACCTAGAACGACAGGGCGCCATCTTCGTCGAGGAAATCGACGAGGTCCCCGACGGAGCCGTCGTGGTGCTCGCGGCCCATGGCGTGTCACCCGAGGTTCGTCGCCAGGCTACCGAGCGAGGTAGCTTAAACGTGATTGACGCGACCTGTCCCCTGGTGGCGAAGGTCCACACCGAGGCGCGCCGTTACGCCGGACAGGACCACAACATCGTACTTATCGGCCACCCAGAACACGAGGAGGTCGAAGGAACCTTCGGCGAGGCACCCGAACGCATTCGCATCGTGACTTCAGTCAGCGATGTCGCCCGTCTCGACTTCGAACGGGACCAACCCATCGCATTTCTCACACAAACGACGCTCGCCATCGACGAAACGGCTGAAATTGTCAGCTCGCTTCGCGCCCGGTATCCCCATATCGCGGCCCCGATCACAAACGACATCTGTTACGCCACGCAGAACCGTCAAGACGCCGTTCGTTCGATCGCTCATCGATGCGACCTGCTGGTCGTCGTGGGATCAAGCAACTCCTCTAATACCGCACGACTCGTCGAAGTGGCCCAGCGCGAGGGCTGTCGAGTCGAACTGATCGAAGACGCGACGCAGTTGGAGTTAGGCTGGTTGGCCGCGGTGAGGAGCATCGGCGTTACGGCTGGCGCCTCGGCGCCCGACTTCCTCGTCCACGACGTGGTTGGTGCGATTTCCTCGCTCGGACCGGTGCATCTCAGCGAAGAAATAGTCGTGCAAGAGACGGTTCGTTTTCCTCTACCCACTAAGGTGCGATAATGGCCGTCCCACTGCGTCAGAATCTGCGTATCGGTACTTACCTCATGAAGCACCGGATTAAGCGGACAAAGTATTACCCGTTCATCATCGAGATCGAACCGCTCTTCGCGTGCAATCTCTCGTGCCCCGGTTGCGGCAAGATCCAACACCCCACCGAGATACTCCGCCAGCGACTTTCGGTAGACGACGTGGTCAAGGCCGTCGAAGAGACCGGATCACCAATGGTGTCCATCGCCGGAGGTGAGCCGCTGCTGCACCCCCAGATAGCAGAGATGGTTCAAGAGCTCATCAAGCGCAAGGTCTACGTGTACCTGTGTACGAACGCCGTGCTGCTCGAGCGCCGTCTCGAGAAGTTCACGCCTTCTCGCTACTTCTCCTGGGTCATCCACATGGATGGTCTGCAGGAACGTCACGATCTCGCGGTCAATCGTTATGGCGTGTTCGACCAAGCGGTATCAGCGATCAAGGCCGCGAAGGCCAAGGGCTTTCGCGTCACGACGAACTCGACGTTCTTCAACAGCGATAAGCCACAAACAGTGCGTGACGTTCTCGACTTCTTAAATGACGACCTCAAGGTCGACGCCATGATGATTTCGCCCGCTTACGCCTACGAGAAGGCTCCAGATCAGGACCACTTCCTCGGCGTCGACCAGACTCGCGAACTTTTCAAAGGGGCCTTCGCCGACGGTCGGCGCAAGAAGTGGCGTCTCAACCACTCTCCCCTATTCCTCGACTTCCTTGAGGGCAAGCGCGACTTCCAGTGCACCGCCTGGGGCATACCGAGCTTCTCGGTGTTCGGCTGGCAAAAACCCTGCTATCTCATGGCTGACGGGTACGCGACGAGTTATAAGGAGCTCGTTGAGACGACGGACTGGTCAGCGTACGGACGCGGTCGCGACGAACGCTGCGACAACTGCATGGCCCNNGCCCACTGCGGCTACGAACCAACCGCGGTCATCGCCACGATGGATTCGCTGCGCGAATCCATCCGTGCGCTGCTCAACCGTTAATTAGCGACGCCCCTACGCATTCCTTGCGGTCATTTGGCCGTATTGAGACGCCCTCGTTTCATCACCGCTATGGACAGGTGTGCGAGTCGTTCAACTGCAGCACGATCATCGTTTCCCCTCCTGAGATGGTGTCGTTCCTCGGCGAGTAGCGCGAACGTCTCGATTCGGCGCGCGCGAAGACGACCCGCTCGTTAGGGACAAACCCTGATCGGGTTCACCGCGCGAATGAAGACGGCTAGTTCGAAGTGACCCCAGTGGGTTCCGTCGAGGGTCGGGCCTGCGAAAGTTAGGGCGTGATGGTAACGTCCCGAACATGAATGGCGCAAATGTTGAGAATAATCTCACGCTGTGCAAGGCCCCCACACCTAAATTTTTCCTCATCGGAGAGTTCCTTCGCCTGTGGCACCTCGCGCGCCAGCGATGGTCGAGCGGCGCGCGGCCGTGGCTCGGTATCGCCACGGCGCTGGCAACCGCTCTGGTCGCCCTCTGCTTGCACTTTCATATTCTGAGTCCCGAACTCTGGAGATCCGGCGACGTCGATGCNNGCACTTCCTCTCACCAGTGAACTAGCGCGTCTACCAATGTCTCTCTTCCTTCCGACCGCGTTCTTGCCTCTCTGGGCGGCGTCTGCCCAACTTCTGGTCGTGATCGGCCTTGGTGAGTTGATACTTGGTCGCTGGCTAACGATCGTCGTAGCGGCGGCCGGACACATCGGTTCGACGCTCATCGCGCGCGTCTTGTTGGAGTCGGAACACGGCCACGTCTTCGGTGTGGCGCCCGCAATGGCCCACGTTCTTGACACCGGACCGTCTGCGGCGACGACCGCAGTAGGGGCATGTCTGCTGGTCGCTGCCAGAATGAACCGGTGCGCACTACTACTGAGCGTCGGTCTGATCGCGGCGGCCCTCATCGCGCCCGGTGTCGACGGCGTCGAACACACGACGGCGCTCATCTGGGGAGTGACGGCCGGTGTGGCCAACTACGTCGTGATCTCTAGGGTCAGCGCGACTCGTGACACCTTCTGGACGAGACGACAGGGCGTATGGCACACGTGGCTACTTCACGGCGTGAGGTCGCTTCGTTTAGCCTCGGCGAGGTTGCACGACCGGGATCGACGCCACATCACGTGACGCCCCATCGTCGACCCCGAGGGATATCGCTAGCCCCAATAAAGGACTCACGAAGGCCTTCTCTCGCTTGCNNCGCTGACCAGCCCGGGTTGACCAGGGTTACGCTCGACGCGCCTCGAGCGATCTCTCGTGAGTGCTGAAAGGTATCGTCTAGATTGGGAGAGTGAATCCGAGTGATCGACTGCAATTGCCCTCGGTTGCAGCTGACCTCGTACGCTTTAAGGCATTGCTCGCCGAATCGGTAATTGTCGACGACGACTTCCTTGACCCGGTCACAACGCATCTCATTGACGCCGGCGGCAAATATTTGCGACCCTTGTTGGCTATTTGCTCTGCCACGGGCGGTACGCGAGCGGCCACCGAAGAGGACCTCCTCGGCGCCGTCGCCATGGAGTTGACGCATCTCGCCTCGCTCTACCATGACGACGTGCTAGACGAAGCCGAAGATCGGCGCCACGTGGATACCGTGAACGCACGCTACGGCAACCTGATTGCGATCACCGCCGGTGACTATTTGATGGCTCGGGCAGCCGGCATTGCGGCCGACCTCGGTGCCGACTTCGC
>PMTL01000197.1:0-134 GCA_003168075.1 Acidimicrobiaceae bacterium | reverse complement strand
GAGGGAAAGACGGCGTCACTCATGTCCTCGAGTTGTCGAATGGGCGCCATGACTGCAGGATTCAGCCGTGAGCAGACCGATGCGCTGAGCGAGTTTGGCCGTATTTTTGGCATGATCTACCAACTTCGCGACGA
>PMTL01000024.1 GCA_003168075.1 Acidimicrobiaceae bacterium | reverse complement strand
GTACGTGGTGTCCGCAGCCTTGGTCACCGTGACCGTGCAAGTACCCGCGTGAGTCGCGCTCAATTTGCCGCCCGTGGTTGCACAACCCGCCGTACCGGCGCTCGTGACGGCGTAGGTGACTGCACCGGTACCTGAGCCGCCACTCGAAGTGAGCGTGAGGGCCGTGCCAACCGTGCCACTGGTGGACGTGAGCGTGAGGGCGGCCTGGGTGGCTTGGGCGGCCATGGTTGCACCCGCGGACGAGGTATCAGCAATCGAGAGCGTAATAATGGTGACCACTGATAGCGTCACCGCAATTCGGCGCAGGAATGAGAAAGTATTCGACATACAGCCTCCAGAAGATTGTCCGGGTAGACGCCTGTTGAGGTGACTATAGGTAGGTCCAGAACCCCTCCAGCCAATTATGTAGATAACTTAAGACCCACCACATAGTGTTGCTTTTACGTGAAAATATAAACGTATGCGATGCCTATGCCATCCTGACGCGACGCCGTTGACACTTTGGTGCGACCCGGCCGTGAACGAGACACCACGACGTTACGCCCGGGACTCCTCATCTCTTGGACTATCGCGCGGGTGGGCGACATCAGCTCACGTGAAGATGGTCTCGCACCGGTCGTGTCCAGTGAAGAACCATTCCGCCAGGAGGCTGAACTCCATCGCGACGACGGGCACTTCATCGGCATGTTGACGATGTCGACCACGAGGCGACCCTCCTCCGAGTCCTTCAAAGTCTCAGCGGCGGCGGCCGATCACCCCTTCAAATTGGTAACGACCGACGAGTGGTTCCGGCAACTTTTCGCTGGCGATCGTTTCCGTCACCACGGGAGTATTGGGCGTACGCGTCACAGTGTCGACTACTTACCGACGGCGGCCACCTGGTTCGAGTGCGGTCCGATCCCTGCGGCATTCACCGCTCGCAGGAAGATGTAGACGCTCTGTCCCTTGCTGGCGTGAAGCGTGAAGGAGAATTGATTAAAGGGCAGCGAGGTGAGGGGTCGTGTTGCTTCTCCGCCCGATACCGGCCCCGCGTAGACGTCATAACCAATGAGTCGGACGCCGCCATTTGAAATCGGTGCCTTCCACTTAATGGTGATGGTGCCTCCGGCAACACTCGTCGAGGTGATGATCGGGGCGCCCGGCAGCGTCCTCGGCTGAACGGAAGCTGAAACGACTGACGTCGGACCGGTTCCCGCGGCGTTCGTCGCGGTCATCGAAAAGGTGTAACCCGTGCCATTGTGCAGCCCCGCGATGCGACAACTCGTCGCGGCACCGGGTACGTGGCAAAACGCACCACCGGGTCGAGCAATCACTCGGTAGCTCGCAATGGGAGTGCCACCCGTGGAAGCGGGTGCGCTCCAGTCCACAGTCACTTGACCCCCACCCGGCACCACCTTGGTAATAGTCGGAGCTCCCGGCACTGTGGCGGGTCGAACCACGTTGGACGAGGTTAGGAGCCCCGCGCCCACCGCGTTGATAGCCGAGACGGCGAAGTCGTATTGGTCGCCGTTGGTGAGTCCCGACAAGGTGCACGTCGTTGCGCCCGTTGTCGCGCACGTTTGGCCTCCGCGGCTCGCTGCAGTCGAGTCGTTCGCGACGACGGAGTATCCGAGGATCGCGCTGCCCCCGGTGGACGTCGGAGCACTCCAGGTCACGACCGACTGGGTATTGGCGTTTGAGGTGGCCTTGACGGTCCGAGGTGCCCCTGGTGCCACGTCAAAGGACCACGTGTCCGACAGGCCAGTCGTACCGTCGTAGCCGCCAAAGAGAACGGCGTCGTTAGCAACGGAGTCGTAGGCCATTGAGGCCTGATACCGCGCGGAAGGAGTCGTAGTCGACGACAGAGAATTCCAGTACGTACCGTTCCAGACCCACGTCTCGGAAGAGGTGTTCGTTCCATCGGTGCCGCCGAAAAGGACAACGTCACTGCTAGTGGCGTCATAGATCATCGGGGCTCCGTACCGGGCCGAAGGACTGGCGGCGGACTGCTTCGTCCAAGTGGTGCCGTCCCACGTCCACGTATCACCGAGGGCACCAGTTGATCCATCTCCGCCGAAGAGGACCACGCTGTGGGTGAGGCCGTCGTAGGCCATCGACTGTTCGTAGCGTGGCGAAGGAGACGCCGTCGTCAAATTAAGCAACGTCCACGACGTTCCGTTCCATAACCACGTGTCCGACAAGAGGCCGCTAGCGCCCTTACCGCCGAAGAGAACGACGTTGTTAGTGAAGGTGTCGTAGACCATTGTGGCTCCAGATCGTGCCGCCGGGCCCGTCGCTGCCAGCTTCGTCCACGTGGTCCCGTCCCACGTCCACGTGTCGCCCACTAGTCCGCCCGAGCCCAACCCGCCAAAGAGGACAACGTCGTGAGTAAAGGTGTCGTAGACCATTGATGCGCCTCGCAGGGCGGGGGGACTCGTCACTGGCGACAGCTTCGTCCACGCACTGCCATTCCAGGTCCAGGTCTCTGCGAGAGAACTGCCGTTGAATCCTCCAAAGAGAACCGTGGTGGCCGTGGCGACGTCGTAGACCATCGACGCGTCGTATCGCGCCGACGGGCCACTCAAGGGTGCGCCCGACTGGACCCAATTCGGAGTAGTGGCGGCGGCGGCTCCCGCGGGCGCCGAAGCGTCAACGAGTGACAACGCACCGATCGCTACGACTGAGCAAGCCACGGTCAATCGGCGAAAAGACATGAAAATATTGGACATAAAGCCTCCAGATGAGCATCGATTTCGACGGCAGTTACAACGACCTTATTCAGACGATCGACTCTTCCAGGCAGTTGTCGCCATAGTTTAAGGTCCCTCACAATTTTCGTCTTTGGTATTCCCGGTCAACTCAGACGTGACATGGTGTCAACTCACCGACGGCCCCTTTTTGCGTAGTTGAACGACTCAAGCACGTCCTCACGCTGTGTCGTTTGACCAATGAAATCGGCGCCCACGCAATTGGGCAATCCGCGTTAGTGACTGAGGGATGAGGCGACAGTGACGTAGGGCAATATCGCCCACGCGCACACCACGCCCGTCACCAGGCTCGCCAACGTCACCCACGCCCGCGTCGACGCTCCGCGCACCTGACGCCTCGTGCGACGAATGAAGTCGCGAGGAGCGAACGTCGCGGTCTCCTTGAGGTGACCGAGAACGTGCACGGTGGTGACCACAAACCACAAGACGAACGACACCCGGTGGATTTGCGAGAGCTGGTGGCGTATTGACGTGGGCGCCACAATGATCAGTCCGACGCCAGAAAACAGCATCACCAGCGTCAGCACCACGAGCACCGGCCCGAGGAGGCGCAGAATCAGTGCCGGCGGTCCCTTTCGCCGGTACGAGAAATTGCCGGCGTAGTAGCGCGCGAAGCGCCACGTGGTGGAACCTACCTTGAGGAGCACTGGAGGGATAACCACTACGCCCAAGAAGACGTGCAAGCGGGTCTGGGAGTTCGCGACGGGCACGGTGAGGCCGGCCAGGAACAGAAGGACGAGCAGCATCACCGCCACCATGGCGGTCAGGCGCCCGTTGCCGTCGACACCGCCGCTACGCGGAGTGCGACGAAACCGGTGGGAGGGAGTGGTGTCACTCACCGGTTTGACATCACTTTGGCCTTCACGCACCCGGCGCGACGTAACCCGCGAGTGGTGCCGATCCGGATCCGGCGATGTCGGCGTCGGTCTCATTGGTCTGATATTCGACTCGGCTATACCCGGTGTGGTCCCCGTCACCGTTGATGGCGTTGGGACCTGACGAGCCCGTCGTGTCACTCACGACGACGGCAACGTGCTGGGCGACCAGAGCCGAAACATTGAGACCATAGACCGCGACGTCACCGGGCTGGGGCACGTACCCCGAATTGACGGGATGCCAAGTGTGATGGCGCACGCCCCACTCGTAAAAGCTCGCCGACGACGAGTTGAGATCGCCGTTGATGTACTGATAGACCAGCGGTACTCCGGCCATCCGCCAGGCCCACGCGGCGAAGTCGGCGCACCACTGCTCGTCTCGGTTGGAGTTTCCGCAATCAGCGGAGCCCGAGATCCAGTAGGTGCTGAACTTGTTGCAGTACGTCGTCGACGGGTCCGTTGAATATCCGACCTGACCCTGGGCAAAAGAAACGATGGTGGCGCGGGTCAGGGCCGACGCCGTCGCGCCGCCGTTCTGCGAATTTGACAGCGCCTGATCCGACTGAGCCAATTGGCGTTCGACGACAACTGCCACCGCGGCGACCGCGGCGGTGG
>PMTL01000079.1 GCA_003168075.1 Acidimicrobiaceae bacterium | reverse complement strand
AAAGACCAGGTCAGCACTCGCAGCCCAATCAAGCTTTCTCCCTGACCGGTAGTGTTGATAGGTCATGAGTGTGTTCCAGAAGATTCTCAAGGCCGGTGAAGGCAAGCGCGGTCGTCAGCTCGCCGAACTCGTCGGACCCGTCAACGAACTCTCGGGAGAGATGGCCGGACTCACCGACGCCGAGTTGCGGGCCAAGACCGACGTATTCCGCGAGCGCATCGCCGAGGGCGAGACCCTGGACGATCTGCTGATCGAGGCGTACGCCGTCGTGCGCGAAGGCGCCACTCGCGTGCTGGGTCAGCGTCACTACGACGTGCAGCTCATGGGTGGCATGGCCCTGCACTTCGGGTGGATTGCGGAAATGAAGACCGGCGAGGGCAAGACCCTGGTGTCGACTCTGCCGGTCTATCTCAACGCTCTCGCTGGTACCGGCGTGCACGTGGTGACCGTGAACGACTACTTGGCCACTCGTGACGCCAACTGGATGGGTGCACTGCACCGTTGGCTGGGTCTCAGCGTGGGCCGGGTGGGTCCCGACCTGCCAGATTTCGACCAGAAGCGCGAGGCGTACGCGTGTGACGTGACGTACGGCACCAATACCGAGTTCGGCTTTGACTACTTGCGCGACAACATGGCTCGAAGTCGCGATCACATGGTCCAGCGCGGACACCATTTCGCCATTGTCGACGAGGTCGACTCGATTCTGATCGACGAAGCTCGCACGCCACTCATTATTTCGGGTCCGGCCTCTGACGTCACGAAGCTCTACTACCAGTTCGCCTCCATCGCGCGAACTCTCGTGCGTGACGACGACTACGAGGTCGACGAGGAAAAGAAGACGGTCATTCCGACCGAGGATGGCATCGAGAAGGTCGAACGATTGCTCGGCGTGAATAACCTCTACGACGCCGTTGCCACCAACTACGTGCATCAACTCGGCCAGGCGCTGCGCGCCAAGGAGCTCTATCACCGCGACAAGGAGTACTACGTCGACCAGGGCGCCGTGAAGATTATCGATGAGTTCACTGGTCGCGCCCTCGAAGGTCGCCGCTGGTCCGACGGCCTTCATCAGGCCGTGGAGGCCAAGGAGCGTGTACGTATCCAAGAGGAGAACCACACCTGGGCCACGGTGACGCTGCAGAATTACTTCCGCTTGTACGAGAAGTTGGCCGGAATGACCGGTACCGCCGAGACCGAAGCCGGTGAGTTCGGTAATACCTACAACTTGTCCGTCGTGCCCATCCCCACGCACCGGCCAAATTCGCGCAAGGACCTTCCCGACCAGATCTACAAGACCGAGGAAGGCAAGATCCAGTCCATCATCGAAGAGGTGAAGGAGCGCAACACGCTCGGTCAGCCGATCTTGCTCGGTACCGCGTCGGTCGAAAAGTCCGAATTGATTTCGCGCGAACTCTCCAAGGCTGGTATCGCCCACGAGGTGTTGAATGCCAAGCACCACTTCCGCGAAGCCGAGATTGTTGCCCAAGCGGGTCGCAAGTTCTCCGTCACGGTGGCCACCAACATGGCCGGCCGAGGTGTGGACGTCATCTTGGGCGGCAATCCCGAGGGTCTGGCCGCCCGCGACGTGCTGGGCCAGGGGATCAAGCCCGAGGACGAGAACTACACCACACTGGTGGCCGAAGCTGAAGTCAAGTACCACGCCATGTGCGCCGCCGAAGGCGACGAAGTGCGCGCCCTGGGCGGACTCTACGTTCTGGGTTCGGAGCGACACGACTCGCGCCGTATTGACAATCAGTTGCGCGGACGCTCGGGCCGCCAGGGAGATCCCGGTGAGAGCCGTTTCTTCTTGTCATTGGAGGACGACCTGCTGCGTCTCTTCGCGACCGGTGCCGTCTCGTGGGTGATGGGACGCACGATGCCCGACGACGTTCCCATTGAGGCCAAGATGGTCTCCAAGGCCATCGAGCGCGCGCAGAATACCGTCGAGGGACGCAACGCGGAGATCCGTAAGGACGTTCTCAAGTACGACGAGGTCATGAACGAGCAGCGCAAGGTCATCTACGGCCGTCGCCAGCAGGTGATCGACGGCGAAGATATGCACGACATGACCGTGGCGCTGATCGAGGACGTCCTGAGCGACGTCGCCGAAAATCAGCTCGACAGCGAGTTCAGTGAGGAGTGGGACCTGCGGGCCCTGCTCAACGAGTTGATGAACTACTACCCCGTCACGTTGAGCGAAGAAACGCTTCTGACCTACGAGGAACGCGATGACATCATCGCGCTCGTCCTCGAGGACGCCCTCACTCTCTACGAGGCCAAGTGCGAAACTTTCGCCGAGGGACTCGACACTGCCAAGGAAATCGAGCGCGACGTGATGCTCCAGGTGGTCGACCAGCGATGGCGCGAGCACCTCTCGGACATGGATTACTTGCGCGACGGAATCTATTTACGCCAGGTGGCCCAACAAGATCCGCTGACGGCGTGGCAGAAGGAGGGCTATGAGCTCTTCGAGGCGCTGCTAGTGACCATCAACAAGGAATACGTTCGCTTCATCACCCGCGTCGAAATCCAGGAAATCGCTGAAGCGCAAGCCGACGCCGAGGCGCAGGACGAGGGTCTCGAAAATGCGGTCACCAACGTCGACGTGGTGGCGACGGGTGGCACCGAGTTGCCGGTTCACGGTGAATCGGCCAGGCCCACCAGTGTGAAGACCGCATCCAAAGAGGGCGACAAGATCGGCCGCAACGAGCCGTGCTGGTGTGGTTCGGGTCGGAAGTTCAAGCAGTGCCATGGCCGACCCTAAGGCCGAAAACGCGCTGCGCGACGCTCTCAGTAGTCTCGGAGAGCTCGAGGAGCGCTGGGGCGCGGCCCGCGAGTACCTGAAGATCGACGAGAGACGCGTGCGCCACGAGGAACTCACCGCTGTCGCAGCGAATCCTGATCTGTGGTCCAACCAGGACCACGCTCGTGAAGTCACCACCGAACTGGGCCGGTTGAACACTGACCTCGAAAGCTTCGACGCCCTGCGCGCCAGCCTTGATGACGCGGCCGTACTGGGGGAGTTCTCGCGCGACGCACTGTCGAGTGGCGAAGCGGACTGGTCGTTGCTGCACGAACTCACCGAGATGACCGCCGACATCAGTTCACAGATCGCCGCCCTCGAGACCCAGAGTCTCTTCAGCGGCCAGTACGACGAGAACGACGCCATCGTCGAATTGCACGCCGGTGCCGGTGGCACCGACGCGCAGGACTGGACCGAGATGCTCATGCGCATGTACATCCGTTGGGCCGAGCGCCGCGGCTTCTCCGTCGAAATCGATGAAGCGACTGGAGGCCAGGAAGCGGGACTGCTCTCGGCGACATTTATCGTCAAGGGCCGCTTCGCGTACGGTTGGCTGGGTGCCGAACGCGGCGTGCATCGCCTGGTGCGTATCAGCCCCTTTGACTCCCAGTCGCGACGCCAGACCAGTTTTGCGTCATTCGAAGTGACCCCACTGCTCAATGACGATTCGAGCGAAGTGGAAATTGACGAGAAGGAACTGCGCATTGATACGTATCGTTCGTCGGGCGCGGGTGGACAGCACATCAACAAGACCGACTCGGCGGTGCGGATCACGCACCTGCCGACCAACGTTGTCGTGAGTTGTCAGAACGAGCGTTCTCAGCACCAGAACCGTGCGCGCGCGATGCAGATCTTGGCGGCGAAGCTCGCCGAGCGCGCTCGTGCCGAACGTCAGGCTGAGCTCGACGCGCTCAGTGGCAATCGCGGCGATAATGCGTGGGGTTCGCAGATTCGCAGCTACGTCCAGGCGCCGTATCAATTGGTGAAGGATCACCGCACCGACTACGAGACGGGCAACGTCGAAGCCGTCCTCGATGGTGACTTGGATGGATTCATGGAAGTCGAACTGCGTCGACAACGCTCGGGCGACTAAGAAGTTTGCAATATCAATGATTCAGCGGTTCTCTGGCGCCGGCGACCTTCGAGCCCAAAGTAGAATGTCGCTACAGCTATTCGCGGCGGTACCGGTCGCGTGGAAACGATGTAAGGAGGTGTTTGCGTGATTCGTTTTGAGAATGTCTCCAAGACATACAAGAACGGAACTTCCGCCCTCACCAACATTTCGCTCGATATCGAAAAAGGCGAGTTTGTCTTCTTGGTCGGTGCGTCGGGTTCGGGAAAGACGACTTTCCTGCGCCTCTTGTTGCGTGAAGAGTTACCCGACCAGGGCCGGATTCTTGAGGCCGGTCGCGACATCGGTAATTTGCCCAAGTGGCGCGTGCCTTACCTGCGCCGCAATATCGGCTGCGTGTTCCAGGACTTTCGTCTCCTGCCCAACAAGACGGTTTTTGAGAACGTGGCCTTCGCCCTCGAAGTGATTGGACGTCCGCACTCCACCGTCGAGAGCCAGGTGCCACAGATTCTTGATTTGGTGGGACTCGGCGGCAAGTCGCACAACCTGCCCCACCAGCTCTCTGGTGGCGAGCAGCAACGCGTCGCCGTCGCACGCGCCTTCGTCAACCGGCCGCTGATCCTGCTGGCGGACGAACCCACGGGCAACCTGGACCCGACGAACTCGGAGTCGATCATGGCCCTGCTGGAGCGCATCAACCGCACGGGTACCACCGTCGTCATGGCGACTCACGACAAGGCACTCGTCGACCGGATGCGTCGACGGGTGATTGAACTCGACCGCGGTGAGCTCATTCGCGACCAGATCCGCGGCGTCTACGGCGTCGAGGAAGGTCCGGCGGCCTGATGCGCGTCTACCTCAGCTACGCCATCAAGGAGACCTTCTCCAACCTCTGGCGAAATCGCATGATGACCGTCGCCGCCGTCTTGACGGTGGCGGTGTCGTTGTCCCTGGTCGGCTCAGCCCTGCTGTTGAAGCAGAGTGCCGCGCAGGCCTCGGCCAGTTGGCAACAGGGCACTGTTGTCACCGTCTGGATGCAGCCGACGGCCTCGGCGGGAGAGGTCTCCACCGTCAATACCCAGCTCGCTAAAATGCCCATCGTCAAGAACTGCGTGCACACGACTCAGTTACAGGACTACAACGAGGCGAAGACTGAGCTCCCCCTCTCGGAGTGGCAGCCATTGACCGTGGCGGACATGCCCACGTCGTTTCGCTGCATCCCGACGATTCCGAACGACGCCCTGACCGTCATCTCCACGTTCATCCACCAGCCCGGCGTGTACAAGGTGACCGCTCCGATTCAACAGATCCGTCAAATGAACCGGGCGATTCGGATCCTCCAAGTGGTGTTCCTCGCCTTGGCGCTGGTACTGCTGCTCTCGGCGACGGTGTTGATCCTGAACACGATTCGAATGGCGATCTTCGCCCGGCGACGTGAAGTGTCGGTGATGAAACTGGTGGGGGCGACCAATTGGTTCATCCGCATCCCCTACATCACCGAAGGCTTCATCCAGGGATTACTGGGTTCGGTGGTCGCCATGATCGCGGTGTGGGCGCTACACACCTGGTACCCGTTGCACAATGAGTTCACCCTCGACACGGCCAAACTCTGGGGCACCAACATGGTGGTGTTGGTGGCGGGTGTGGTGATCGGTTCGGTGGGTTCGGCGATCGCTATCCGACGCTTCCTCGACGTTTAGTCGCTCGACTCCGCGAAGTCGATCGCCAGGGAATTGACGCAGTAGCGCAGCCCCGTCGGTGTCGGTCCGTCGCCAAAGACGTGGCCGAGGTGCCCACCGCACTGAGAACAGAGGATCTCGGTGCGCACGCTGAACAGCGACCGGTCCACGCGTTCGATGACGCTGCCCGGCTCGCAGGCGTCGAAACTCGGCCAACCGCATCCCGACTCGAACTTCTGCTCACTGGTGAAGAGGTGCTGTCCGCAACCCCCGCAGGTGAAGACGCCGTCGGCGTCCACGTGTAGCAGGGAGCCAGAAAAGGGCCGCTCGGTCGCGGATTGGCGCAATACGGCGAATCGTTCGGGTGACAACTCGATTTTCCATTCCTGGTCGGTCTTGGTGACGTCGTAGGCCATAGAGACATCGTAGAAGCCGCTCCGCTGGTCGTGACAACTAAAGGAAGTGAGGGTGCGGCGATTCGGGTAGCACTCGAAGGAATTCCGCCTCGTCGCGCAGGAGTCGCTCGATGGCGCCCGCGATTCCCTCGGGGTCGAGTCCGATCTCGGCCAACAGCGCGTCGGCGCTGTGGTGTTCGAGGTACGCGCGCGGCACGCCGAGGATTCGCGTGGTGGGAAAGGTCAGTCCGAGTTCCTGGGCGCGGCTGCGCACCGCCGAGACCATCAAGGTGCCGGCCCCGCCGTGGCGGGTACCGTCTTCGATCGTGATCACCCGGTCGTGGCGCACGGCGTCTTCGATCATGTCGGGGTCCGGAGGAAGAACGCGCACGTCGTAGAGGGTGACCCGCGAGGAGTCACCCAGCAGACCCAAGGCCTCGTAGGCGCTGGCCGCCATCTTGCCCAGCGCCAGAACGCAGATCGAACCGTCGCCTTGTTGCACGCGCCGGGCGTGCAGACCCTCACCGTGGCGGCCGTCGAAGGGCCGTGGTGGTGTCTTGGGGAACCGCAGCGCCGTCGGGCTCGACAGCGACAGCGCGGTCCTGAGCATCTCGGGCACTTCGAGGGCGTTCGAGGGGGCGAAGATAGTCATGTTGGGAATCGCCAGGCACAGCGCCAGGTCGAGCACGCCGTGGTGCGAGGGGCCGTCGTCACCGGTGATGCCAGCGCGGTCAAAGACGAAGAGCACCGCAAGGTCCAGTAGTCCGACGTCGAGGTTGGCCTGATCGAAGGCTCGCGAGAAGAAGGTCGAATATAAGGCGACCACCGGCTTGAGACCGCCCATCGCCATTCCTGCGGCCGCGGTCACGGCGTGTTGCTCGGCGATGCCGACGTCGAAGAATCGTCGCGGGTAGGCCTCTTGAAACGGCAGTAGTCCGGTGGGCCCGGCCATTGCCGCGGTGATTGCCACGATACGTTCGTCGCGGCGCGCCTCGTTCATCAGTGCCTCGGAGAAGATCTGGGTGAACGAGATCGGGGGTACGTCCTCGTCGTTGAGGCGCGGGGGCAATTTGTAGTCGTGCATCTTGAGCATGTCCGAGGTGGCCGGCTCGTAGCCTCGGCCCTTTTCGGTGAGGACGTGCACCAGAATCGGTCCGTCCCACTCGGCCGCGCTGGCCAGTGTCGCTTCAAGTGACTCGATGTTGTGTCCGTCGATCGGTCCGATGTAGCGCACACCGAGATTCTCGAAGAACGTGTGGGGCGTGACCATCTCGCGTACCACCGACGTAAAGCCATCGATACCACGGTAGGCCGCCTTGCCGACGCGCGGCAGATGCGGCACCAAGCGACGAATGCGCTGGCGCAGCGTCAGGTAGGTGCGGTTGAGTCGCAGTGTGGTGAGTGAGGTCGACAAGCGCGAGATGGTCGGCGCGTAGCTCCTCCCGTTGTCGTTTAGGACGATGACGACCCGCTGGCCGCTCACCCCGAGGTTGTTCAGGGCCTCGTAGGCCATGCCACCGGTGAGCGAGCCGTCACCCACCACCGCCACCACGTGGCGGCGTCCGCCGTGTCCAATGAGCTCGTGTCGCGACTCCAGAGCGACCGAGAGTCCGTGGGCGTACGAGAGCGCGGTCGAGGCGTGCGATGACTCGATCCAGTCGTGCTGGCTCTCGGTGCGATTGGGGTAACCCGACAGGCCGCCTCGCTTGCGCAGGGCCTTGAAACCGTAGCGGCGCCCCGTGAGGAGCTTGTGGACGTAGGCCTGGTGTCCGGTGTCGAAGAGCAAGATGTCCTTGGGTGATTCGAACACCCGGTGAAGTGCGAGGGTGAGCTCGACGACGCCCAGGTTGCTCCCCAAGTGGCCGCCGGTGCTCTTGACGGTCGTGATGATGAATTCTCGGATCTCCGAGCACAGTTGATCGAGCTCGTCGTACGAGAGTGCCAAGAGGTCGGCGGGAGTTTCAATCGACGGCAAAATCATGTTGGTAGCCTACTTCTGGCGGCGGGTGAACCCGCGTGGACAGACCAGGACCTTTGCCTCACGTTGACTCGCTATTGCGCGCGAACTCACTGGGCACGCATTCGTGTGGTCGAGTCGGGCGCCTCTTATACTGCCCCGTATGGCCGTATTGTTCTGGGTGATCATCATGGTGGTGAGTGGGCTGGCAGAATTGCACACGAACGCCCTGGCGGGACTTTTCGTGGGCGTCGGCGCCGCAGTGGCCTTCGTGTTCGCCCTGGGCGGCGCGTCGTTCCCCGTGCAAGCTCTGGCCTGGCTGGTGGTGACCGCAGTCACTATGGCGGCCCTGCGACCGATAGCCCTCAAGAAACTTCATCATCCAGCTGGCGACCTCGCCCATCCCATGGACACGGCGCTGACTGGCCAATTTGGTGTCGTCGAGCACGAGGTTGGCGACGAAATCCACCCCGGACGCATCAAGATTCGCGGAGAGTCCTGGCGAGCGGTCGCCGATTCAGGTTCGATCATCGCCGTGGCGACACCCGTCGTCGTGACCCGCGCGTACGGCACGACGCTCTACGTGCATCCGCGCTGAGCGGTTTAGTTCGGAGTCAGTCCCGGCACGTCGGACATCACACTCTTTATGGCCTGGGCGGCACCCAAGAGCGCGGCACTCTCGGCGGGGATGATGAGTTTGGTGTTGTCGGACTCGGCGAACTTCGCCAACGTGTCGAGTTGCAGAATTGCCACCAGCGTGGGGTCGGGCGCTTGTGCTTTGATGGCGGCGTAGACCAGAGTCACCGCCTGAGCTCGACCTTCGGCCTCGAGGATCGTGGCTTGGCGAAAACCCTCGGCGCGAAGAATCGCCGACTGTTGGGCACCTTCGGCTTCTTTGATCGCCGCTTGGCGCTCGCCATCGGCGACGTTGACGGCCGCCATCTGGGTGCCCTCTGATGCGAGGACTTTCGCGCGCTTTTCCTGGTCGGCCTGCTTCTGCAGGGCCATCGCCTGTAGGATCTGCTCGGGCGGGGTGATTTCGAGAACTTCGACGCGATTGATGCGCACGCCCCACTTATCGGTCGCCTCTTCCATCTGGGTCTGCAGCAGGGTGCCGATGCGCTCGCGCTGGGAGAACGCCTCGTCGAGGGTGATCGAGCCGAAGACCGCTCGCACCGAGGTGCGCGCCAAATTGTCCACGCTGACCAGGTAGTCCGAGTTGGTGAAGAGCGCCAGGCGCACGTCGATCACCTGGGAGAAGATCGTGGCGTTGACGATGACCGCCACGTTGTCACGAGTGATGACCTGCTGGCGGTCGCCGGTGCGCGGCGTTTCGCGCACGTCGACGATCTTCATGACCTCGATAAAGGGGACGATGAAGGTCAGTCCAGGATTGCGAATTGCCTTGTATTCTCCGAATCGCGTCACCACGCCGACGAAGCCTTGCTGGACGACGCGCACCGCCTTGACGAGGAAAACAATGGCGCCCAGTACGACGATGACGGCGACGCTCAAGATGACAATCTTCATAACTCAATCCTTTTCTCACGGCCAAATGACGCGCAACACGCGTCGCGGGGGCCTAGGGCGGAGTGTACTTGCGATGGGTACCGTTATTCTGAAGAACATGTCTGAGACCCTGGTGCAGCGCGACGTCGTCCAACGAGTACTGAATGAATCAATGGGCCGCGGCGCTGATTTCGCCGAGGTCTTCGTCGAGGATCGCGCCAATGCGTCGGCGTCACTCGACCAACGTCGCATCCAGGAGCTGAGTTCGGGTCGCAGCCGCGGGGCTGGCGTGCGGGTGGTGGTCGGCGATACGACGGGCTTTGCCCACACCGCCGACTTGAGCGAAACGGGACTCCTCGCGGCGGCGCGCGCCGCGGCGGCCGTTGCTCGCGAGGGGCGCGGCGGCGTTCGTGAAGTGACGCTCAGCGACTTGGTTGAGTACCCCTCTCGGGCGGAGGTCTCACCCGCGAGCGTCCCCAAGGCTCGCAAGATTGAACTCATGATGCGCGCCGACGAGGTCGCGCGCGCCAGCGCCGACGCCATCAGTCAGGTCCAGGTCGGCCTGGCCGACTCGACGCGCCGCTTCCTGGTGGCCAATTCTGACGGCGTCTTCGCCGCTGACGAGCAGGTTCGCACCCGCTTCGCGGTCTCGTGCGTCGCCACCGGTGACGGCGGAATGCAGACGGGGTATCGTCCCCTCGCGGCCACCCGGGGATTTGAGTTCTTGACCACTGACGCCATCGAAGACGCTGCACGCGCCGCGGCCCAGCAGGCCATCACGAAACTGAGTGCTCGTCCCGCACCGTCGGGCGACCTACCGGTCGTGTTGGCGGGCGGCTCGGGCGGCATTCTCTTTCACGAGGCGTGCGGACACGGGCTCGAGGCCGACGCGATTATGAAGCAGGCGTCGGTCTACGCCGGCAAAGTCGGCCAGCAGGTGGCCAGTCCGCTGGTCACGCTGGTCGACGACGGCACGATGACGGGCGAGTGGGGATACCTCGCCGTCGACGACGAGGGACGACCGGGAGCTCGTAATGTCTTGATTGAGAATGGCATCTTGACCGACTACATGTGGGACTATCTGCGCGCACGAAAAGAAGGTCGGACGTCATCGGGCAATGGGCGCCGCCAGAGTTACCAGCACTTGCCGATGGTGCGCATGACCAATACCTACTTGCTCGCGGGCGACGCGGACGCCGAGGAGATCGTCGCGCAGACGCCCCGGGGCGTCTACGTCGCGCAACTCGGCGGGGGACAGGTCAATACGGCGACCGGGGACTTCGTCTTTGGTGCCACGGCGGCCTTCATGATCGAGAACGGCCGCATCACGACGCCGCTGCGTGATTGCAACCTGATTGGCAACGGTCCTGAGATCCTGCGGCGCGTTGACGCGGTCGCCACTGACTTCTCGACCACCCCGGGCACGTGCGGAAAGGATGGACAACAAGTGCCCGTCGGCTGCGGTCAGGCCACGTTGCGACTCTCGGGCATCACCATTGGAGGGACGGCGGCGTGAGCGAATTACTGCAACGCGCTCGAGATCTCCTCGAACAGGTCGGCGCCGGCGAAGAGATGGAAGTCTTCGTCTCGCGCGGCACCGAGACCGAAGTGCAGGCCTACCAGGGCGAGGTCGAGAACCTCTCGAGTTCCTCGTCCGCCGAGATCGGTATTCGCATTTTGATTGACGGCCCCCAGGGGGCCAGAGTGGGCACTGCCTACGCCGGATCGCTCGATGACGAGGCCATCGCCGAAGCGCTGTTCAACGCGCGTGACAATGCCCACTTCGCCACCGAGGACGAGTTCGTTGCCTTCGCTCGTCCCGACGGAGTGACAGCGGCGTCGCTACAACTCACCGATCCCGCTGTGACCACGACGTCCATGGACGACAAGGTCGCCATGGCCATCGAACTCGAAGCCATGGTGCGTGCGGGTGACACCCGCATACGTCAGGTTGACTCGGCGAACTACTCGGACTACCTCGCCGAAGCCGCGATCGCCTCCACGACGGGTATCGCCGCGGCTTTCGATCGGTCTGGCTCGTACGTGTCGGTCGAGGCGATCGCCTCCGACGGCGACGAGGATCAAACCGGTTGGGGACTATCGGTGGGTCGCGCTCCGGGAGACCTCTCACTCGAAACTGCGGCCCGCGACGCAATACGACGCGCGACGCGCATGCTCGGAGCAGTCAAGGCTCCGTCGTCGAAGGGTGTGGCCGTCTTTGATCCACGCACCGCGGCGACGCTGTGGTCGATCATGGGCGGAGCGCTGAGCGGCGACGCGGTCGTGCGGGGCCGTTCCTTCTTCGCGGGACGTTTAGGCGAAGTCGTGGCCTCAGAACTCGTGACATTGATTGACGATCCCACTGACGCCCGGCACTTCGCTGCGAGCATCTACGACTCTGAGGGTCTGGCGTGTCGACGCAACGAGCTCATAAGGGCCGGTTATCTGCAGCAATTCGTGTACGACACCGTTTCAGGACGACGCGCCGGCACCGCGTCGACGGGCAATGCAGTGCGCGGCGGAGTCGCGGGATCACCTTCGGCCGGATGTCGGGCTCTGCAGTTGCTGCCGGGCGACTACGACCAGGACGAGATCTTTCGGCGGGTCGGCCACGGCGTGTTCGTCGAGTCGCTCACGGGCGTTCACTCAGGGGTTAACCCCATCTCGGGTGATTTTTCGGTGGGTATCACCGGCCTCATGATCCGCGACGGCGTGCTCGCCGAGCCCATCCGCGAAGTCACCATCGCATCGACGTTGCAGCGAATGCTGCTCGATGTCATGTTCGTGGGAAGCGACGTTCAGTGGCTACCCGGCACTGCCGCGGCCCAGACGATCGCTATTGACGGCATCGTCCTGTCGGGTAGTTAGTCCCCCGACGAGGGTGTGGGGGCCGGCGCGGCCGCGGCCGGGGTCGTTGCGGCTGGCGTCGTTGTGGCCGGGGTCGTCGCGACCGGCGGGGTCGAGCCCGACGACGAACTGCGCGAGTCGGTCTTGTAGAAACCTGAGCCCTTGAAAACGATGCCCACACCCGAGAAGACCTTGCGGAGTTCGCCGCCGCAGTTCTCACACACGCTCAAGGGCGCGTCGGAGAACTTTTGCACGGCTTCGACTCGCTGGTGACACGACTGGCATTCGTACTCGTAGGTTGGCATCAACCTTCTCTTTTCCGTGGGACACAACAGTTTACTCATCGCGATTCTCGCTGCGTCCGTGGCGTCGGTAGCATGACGAGGTGGACGAATTCCACCAACTACGACCATCACCCCTCGGGGGCACGTTTCCGCGTGACCGGGGGCCCACTGAAGTCACCGCGCGCCGGGCCCTGGCCCGCTGTCGCGTCATGATGGCCCCCGAGACCACTATGGCCATCGCCGCTAACGCCACCACCAAGGGCGACGTCTTGGGAACCGCGCGCGTTGCGGGAATCCAAGCCGCCAAGGCAGCGGCGACATTGCTGCCCATGGCGCACCCAGTGCTGGTGGGCAATGTTTACGTCAATTTCATCATCGCCGACGATCACATTGACGTCGAAGCGGGTGTCGACACGGTGGACCGCACGGGAGTGGAGATGGAGGCATTGGTGTCGGTCACCGTCGCGGCTCTCACTATCTACGACATGTGCAAGTCCACCGATCGCACTATGACCATCGAGCAGGTCGCGCTGTGGGAAAAGTCCGGAGGACGTTCGGGCCCATGGCGCCGGACCGCCGTCGACGGCGACGTCGACGGCCTGGGCTAACGACGTCGCCTACGTGGCCCCCGAGCCACTACCCTTCTCGGTGATGAAGAAGAGTCGTGAGTAGCCCGCGCGCCGGGACCGAACCGAGTCGCGAGCGCATTGTCGCACTCGTCCTGCTCCTTCAGCGCGCCTGGACTGACTCGCGCGCGCTCACCCAGGACGAAATCGTCCGTGACCTCAAGATCGACGAGTATCCCTCGAGCGCGAAGTACCCCACGAAGGTTCCGGCCTACGTTGGTAATGACACCGCCGTGCGACAGAAGTTCGAGCGCGACAAGGCCCGCATCCGTGACCTGGGCTTTCAGATCGAGACGGTGGTGCGTCCCGACGACCTCACGGGCTATCAGATTGATCCGAGTAGCGGGTACGCCCCGCCCATTCACTTCACCCCGGTCGAACAGCGCGTCGTGGCGACGGCCTTGGGAATTTGCGGATTCGGCAAGTCCGGGGCTTTCAGCGTCTTCAACGACGGACCCGCGGGCGACGGGGGGCTCGAGTTCTCCGCATTTTTGACCCCGGCCATTCGTGCCATCAAGGTGCGCCGGGCGCTGAGCTTCGAATACCAGTCCTCGGTCCGAAAGAATCGTATCGTCGAACCCCTCGAGATCCTTCACGAAGGGGGCACCTCGTATCTGGTGGCCCGCGAGGTGGGCGCCGGGATGATCAAGGGGTACCGCTTTTCGCGCATGACCACCATGCCCGTGGTTCTCGCCGACCGATTCGTGGTGGACGATGCGACGCGTGAACTCGCAACCTCGTGGCGCCCCCAGTACCAGAAGCGCCCGACGCCCATTGACGTCGTCGTGTGGACCAATCACGACTACGCCGATCTTCTGGTGCGCCAGTACGACGACGCGACCGCGGCCGCCAAAAAAGACGGACGCGTCGAGGTGGGCATTACTTTTGACAGCCCCCACGGCGCGCTGCGCTTTCTCCTCGAGGGCGCCGAGCGCGTGCGGCTGGTGAGCCCCAAGACCCTCGTGAGGGCTCTCAAGGAGTGGTTGGCGCAGGTCAATCGCGGCAAGTCGCCCTCCGCCGACGACATCAAGTTCCCAACAATCGCCTCCGGCGACGTCCTCGGCCAGACACTGCAACTGCTGCACGCCGTCTACAACTCCGACGACGGTCTGCGCGTCTCGGAACTGGCCAAGCGCTTCTCGCTCGATCCGGATTTGGTGCGTTCCATTATGGGCCGACTAGTGACCATGGAGCCAATGGTTGACGCCTTTGATGGGGCCATGTCATTTCCCGCGCGCGTGATGAAGGACTGCGACGACTGGGACCACGAGGATACTGACGACTCGACGTATCGCGCCGAGTTTGTCTCGGACGACGACGAACCATCGCCATTCATGTGGCGTGACGTCTTCGAACTGAACGTCGCACTGCGCGAAGCGTCGCGCCTCTTCGAGGACCCGGCGATCTTCTCGGCGATTGAGAAGATCGAGGAGGTGACCAGCCACTTCATGCGCATCGAGCACCCCCACAACGAGCAATTGCTCTCGGTGGTCTACGAAGCGGTGACCAGTCGCGAACAACTCAAGATCACCTATAACTCCGGCACGTCCGATACCGCCGAGGAGCGCTGCATCGAGCCCTCCGAGGTGAAGGTTCTCAATGGCCATACCTACGTGCGCGCGTACTGTTTGACGCGCAACGACTGGCGGACCTTTCGCGTGGACCGCATTGGGACGATTCTCGCCAAGTCGCTGATCACCGACGACCGGGGCGCCGACCCGGTCGCCAACTGGTTGACCTCCGTCGGCGAGGAGGGCAATGAAGTCGTCGTCATCGTCGAGGGCTTCGTGCGTTACCTGTTCGAGCCGTTGCCGGGCGCGCAGTGGTCGACGCTCGACGACGGGCGTCACGCGGTTCGTTTCCACGTCTCGGATTCGGCGTTTCTCGACCACTTGATGCTCCTGGCGGGGCCGGGCGCGGTGGTGGCGACCGACCAGTACTACCTCGCCGGACACGACCTGGCGGATCGGATCGCGAGTCAGTTGTAGGCGACCGTTGGGCCTCGCGAGGAGGCCCGATGCTGCGACTGATGGTGCGACGCTCGAGGGACGTGTCCTACCTGAGTGAGGACCCCGCCCTGGAGTTGGACGGCCTTCGTGACGGTCCCGCGCAGTGGTGGTTACGCGGCGGGGGAGACGTGCAACGCTCGGACGACGCCGCGAGAGTGCTGACGACCAGCGAGCGCTCGAGTGTCGTCGGCTACGACGTCATCGTTGCCGCGCCACGTCCCATTTCGATCCTGGTGGCGCTGGACCCCGAACACGCTTCCTCAGTGTTATTGGCGCACCGGCGCGCGGTCGCCGACGCGCTGACCTACCTCGAAGAGCGCGCCCTCGTGGTACGCGACCGGCGCGCGGGTGAGGACCGCGACGTGCCCGGCGAATGGTCGCAGGTCGTGGCCTTCACCCACGGCGTCAACCGACACGGCGAACCGCACGTGCACGATCACGTCCTCGTGGGTGCGCGTCCCGCCGGAGCGACCAACGTGCTCGACTCGCGATCTCTCTTCGCGCACGCGCCGACGGCCGACGCCTTGTACCGCTCGTCGCTACGAGCCGGAATTGCCGCAACGACGCCCTACGCGCCGTGGAGATCTTTCGAAGGGGTCGAACACGTCACGGGTCTCGACGAGGGATACCGAGTTCTTTGGGGTGGCCACTTCGCTGAGCGGGGCGTCAAACGTCACTGGACCCGCGACGAGGTGCGCTCCAAGTGGGACGCCGACCTTGCGCGATTCGAGACCCACGGGTCACCCACCGTGCCCGTACGCTCCCGGAGTCACCTTGACGAGCACACCTTTCGTGCGGCGCTCGATGGTCGCAGCACTATCGCACGGCGCCACGTCGTTGAGGCGTGGGCCAACGCCGCCGCCTTCGGCTTGGACGCCACCCGCGTGACGGCCAGCGTCGATGTTCTCTACCCCGTGTTGCGTGACTCTCGGGGAGTGCGCGAGACGCCCCTGAGCCTGCGCGACGCTCGAATGATCGCCGAAACTCGAGAATGCGGACCGCGTCCCTTGGACGCGCGCGAACTTGCGTCGTGGCGTCAGCGCTCGCGTGATCGTTCAATTGAAGTGAACGGACGCTCGAGGTAGCGGCGAAACCGCGGATCGGCGTACGACGGAGTGAGTTCGATCCATCGCAGATCCTTTCGCTCGTTCAAACCCAGTGCGTATCCCTGACGTCCTCGAGCGACGTCGCTGAACGTTGCGTTGTCGCGCTCGATCCACGAGCGCGTATACCCCTCGGTGCGTCCGCGTCGAGAGTGCTGGACATTGTGCGAGGGCACCATTGAGCGACCGGCGAGCTGTTGCACCATCTCGAGAGTCGTGCGGTCAGCGATTCCGGGTAAGACCACGGTGGTCGGAAAGAGCGACAAGAAGCCGTCGGCGTTCGTACCCCAGCGGCTCCTCGCCTGGCTGAGGTCTTGTAAACACGCGAGGGTCACGACTCCCTGGCCACCGCCTTCGGAGACGATGCTCGC
>PMTL01000187.1 GCA_003168075.1 Acidimicrobiaceae bacterium | reverse complement strand
GCGCTCGCGCAGATCAAGCTCGTGACACAACTCGTTGACTCGTGCGAACTGCCGTTCCGCCGTCATTGGTTCGGGCGAGGCGACGGTCATGAGTCCTCGCACGTCGAGACCCTCCTCGCGCGCCAGCGCCACCAGTCCGGGCACGTCGGCATCGTCAGCCCCGTTGCGCTCTGCCGCGCCCGTGAGGTCCACTTGGACGTCGATGGTGGCACCCGGACNNCAGGGCGGCGATCTTTCGAATTTCCTTCTCGCGCGATACGCCGCTCAGAACGTCGGCCACCCGCAGGACTCGGGCGATCTTGTTGGACTGCAGGGCACCGAGGTAGTGCCAGCGAATGGCCAGGTCGCCGGTCTCGCGGCGCTTGTCCTCGAGTTCGTCGACGTAATTCTCGCCCAGTGTGGTCAGTCCCGCGGCGTGAGCCGCACGCACCATAGTGAGTCCGAACATCTTGGTCACGGCCACCACGCCAATAGCGCTGGGGTCGCCGCCGGCGTTGACGANNGGGAGGTCGTCATCGCCACCGACATCGAAGAAATCGTCACTGGTGGTGTTGGCGAAGATGTCCGAACGCGGGGCGTCCGCGGCCGGGTCACCGGACGCGGAGTTCGGGGAACTCTTGGCGGGCGGGATGTGATCGAATCCGGCGGCGATCACCGTCACGCGCACCGCTTCGCCGATGGACTCGTCAATCACACTGCCGAAGATAATGTTGGCGTCCTGGTGAGCGACGTCGTGGATGATGCTCGCCGCGTCGGTCACTTCGCTCAGCGTCACATTCGGTCCACCCACAATATTCATCAAGATCCCGCGCGCGCCCTCGATCGAGGCCTCCAGCAGTGGCGAGGTGATGGCGGCGCGAGCGGCGTTAATGGCGCGTCCCTCGCCGGTCGAGATACCCACGCCCATGATGGCGGTGCCGGCGTTGCGCATGATGGCGTTGACGTCGGCGAAGTCGGTATTAATGAGTCCGGGCGTCGTGATGAGGTCGGTGACACCGCGCACCGCCGACAACAACACGTCGTCGGCGATCTTGAACGCTTCCAGCATCGACGTCTCGGACGTGGCGACTGCCCGCAGACGGTCGTTGGGAATCACGATGAGGGTGTCAACCTTCTCGCGCAGCGACTGGATACCCTTTTCGGCCTGAGTGGCGCGACGCTTGCCCTCAAATGAGAACGGTCGCGTGACCACGCCAATGGTGAGCACACCGAGCGCTCGGGCGATATCGGCGACCACTGGTGCGGCGCCCGTGCCGGTGCCACCACCTTCGCCGGCGGTAATGAACACCATGTCGGTGTCCTTCAAGGCCTCTTCAATCTCGGCGCGGTGATCCTCGGCGGCTTGGCGGCCGATCTCGGGGTCCGAGCCAGCGCCCAGGCCACGGGTGAGCGAACGACCAATGTCGATCTTGAGGTCGGCCTCCGAGAGCAACAGCGCCTGGGCGTCGGTGTTAGTCGCAATGAATTCGATATTGCGCAGTCCTGCGGTGATCATCCGGTTCACAGCGTTCACACCACCACCGCCGACGCCGATGACCTTAATGACGGCGTGGTAGTTGCCCTGGTTGAGACTCATGAATTCCCCTTGCTGTGGTGATTCGAAACTACTCTGGTCGCGTCGTGGACGACCGGTTCGTGCGAATTAAATTGGTTGAAGGCTAGTAATGGCTCCAGTTTAGGGTCAAATAGCTTTCTCACGAGGGAGATGGTCCAGCGACCGACAATTCGCTAGGAGTTGTCACGTCGATCACGTCGCCCGCGGCGAAGGTCGCGTGCGCGATTGCGGAGGCCACCGCGACGAATTTAGCGTTCAAGTTCGTAGCGGGACCCAAGAAAAACTTGATGGGCGTCGTCAATTGGAGAGTGACGTTGCCCTGGGTGTCGACGATGAGTTCGCTCACCTGCGACGAGAAGGCGACCGGGAGTTGACTCGCGACGAGTGCCGCGGACGACTCGATTCCCCCGTAGGGCCAGGTCTTGGGGGCCAGAGACGTCGGGGTCGTCACGAGCGTGGGCATGTTGGTGGTGAGTGGCGCAGTCCCCAGGTCACGCCCAGCAGCGCTCACGTATTGCAAGACGTGTTGTGGGTTGAAGGCGACCGCGACCGCGCGGACCTCACGCACTGCGAGATCGACTGTGTTGGGCCACCTCTTGGTGAGCGTGATGGAGCCAATCCAGGGATAGACCACGAGATCGCGTTGCAGTGTCACCGCGCTGAGATCGATCATCGCCGGATGCGCGTTGAGGTGCGTTGCGGAGAGGATCTGCGCGGACGACTCGTGGACTTCGCCGGTGAGGGCCACGCGCTGGACACGAAATATCGATTGGTGCAGTAGCCACTGTCCGCCGACGAACAGCGTGGAAACAATCAGTGCCACGCCGAGCACGATCTCCACGACGAGAACCGGTCGGCGGCGTCGGCGCGGCGCCACCGACGTGACGGCGACCGTGTCGCGCGTGGCCGGCCTGGTACTTTCGTGACGACGCCGGCGCGGCGCATTCTTCACTTTCACTCGCGAGCGTTCACGGGTGCTGGCCCGGGGATGGCGACTCACCAGGCCTCCAAAAATCCCACCAGGCGGTGTTCTGTCTCGAGCCACACCCCAGTGGCCTCGCCCACTCGCTGGCGTACCAGGGTCATGAGGGCCATCACGTCGGTGGCGTTGCCGCCGGCGTCGGCGATAATGAAATTCGCGTGCTTCTCAGAGACAGCGGCTGAGCCCACGCGCAGTCCCTTGAGGCCCACGGACTCAATGAGCCGACCCGCGGAGTCTCCTTCGGGGTTGCGAAAGACGCTGCCCGCGTTGGCGCCGCCGGGCTGATTATCACGGCGCCAATGCACGATCCCCGAGATCTTCTGGCGTGCCGCAGCTGAGTCGCCGCGCGCGAGGACGAGCTCGACACGCGTTACGATCTCGCCCGGCGCCAGAGAGCTCGTCCGGTACGAGAAATTCATCTCCTCAGCGAGACGCCAATGACGAGCACCTCGGGACCACACCTCCACGCGGCGCACGCTCGCGCTCATGTCCGCACCATGTCCGCCCGCGTTCATTGCCACGGCGCCCCCGAAGGTGCCAGGTACGCCGACCGCCCACTCGAAACCGACCACTCCCTCGCTCGCCAGACGACGCGCAGCAATCGGCAGGTCCAGTCCGGCCCCCGCGCGCACGATGACGGCGTCATCGGTGTCAATCACCTCGAGTGCGCAAAAATCCCCGTCCAGGTGCACCGCGATCACGTCGTGCTCGCCGTCGGCGACGAGCAGGTTGGATCCATTGCCCACCATCAGAAGAGGTCGCACGTCGTACTCGAGCCGCTCAGAGAAGAAGTCGAGGTCCTCCCACGTCGACAGAGTCACGAGGGCACTCACCGAGCCACCGACGCGGTACGTGCTGCGAGCACCGAGGGGAGCGTGATAGGTAACGCGAGGATCCTCTCCCAAGAAGTGTCCCTCGGACCTCGACAGTCGCGAGCCCCTCCAATGGGGCAGGTGTTCGAGAACTTTGGTCACGTCACCGGCCCCGAGGATGAGTACGACGTCGGCGTCGCCCACCACTCGTTCGAGTGTCGCCGCGGCTTCAGAGAAAGTGGCGGCGTAGTGCGCCCGCGTCACGCCCCGCGCACGTATTGTCTCGGCGACGAACTCGCCGGTGACGCCCTCGGGATTGGGTTCGCCAGCGGTGTAAATATCGGTGATGATGACGTCCTCGACGTTGTCGAAAGCGGGAGCGAAGCCGTCACCGACCGACAAGGTACGCGTCACCCGGTGGGGTTGAAAGACGGCGACAATCCGTTGGTAGCCCGCGTCGTTCGCCGCCGCCACGGTGGCGGCGATCTCGCCGGGCAGGTGTGCGTAGTCGTCAATGAAATCAAGGCCCCGGCGCCACGCCACACGTTCGAAACGGCGCGGTGCTCCGCGAAACGACGCCAGTCCTTCGTGGACCTTGTCGGGTCCTACCCCCACCGATATGGCCAGCACCGCGACCACTGCGGCGTTCACCACATTGTGCGTTCCCGTCACTGCGAGGTGGATGTCGATGTCAACGTTTCCCTCCAGGTGGGCCCGCGCACCGCGTCGAGAGATGTCGATATCGCTGAGGCGCCACTGGGCGTCACCACCCGTGCCCACGCTGATGATTTCACGCTGCAGGCGCGACGCAACGCGACGCGCCCCCGGGTCATCAGTCCACACCACCGCTGGGCCGCTGGTGCGCTCAAGGACGTCAGCGAAAGCGAGCTCGAGGTTCTCGAGCGAACCGTAGTGGTCGAGGTGGTCGGCCTCGACGTTCAACAAACCCAGCGCGAAGGGCGTCAATTCGGCGAAGGCGCCGTAGCTCTCGTCGACTTCGACAATCACGTCATCGGGTCCGAAGTATCCGCTGAAACCTACCCCGCGCACCGGCGCGCCCACTAAACGCGAGTCGTCTCGACCAGCCGCACGCATGACGTGCACCAGCATCGACGTGGCCGTCGTCTTGCCGTGCGTTCCGGTGATGCCAATCACTCGAGACATCGCCGATATTTCGGCGAGGACGCGAGGACGCGACATCATGAGAAGCCCTCGGGCGCGCGCGGCGGCGAGTTCCACGTGGTCGTACGCGACCGCGGGCGACCACAGGACGACGTCGGCCGTCTGCACGTGACTCGCGTCGTGCTTCGACTCGACCACGATGCCTAGTTCGTGAAGCTCCGCGAGGACTCCGGCATTGCCGACGTCACAACCGCTCACCACGCAACCGTACCCCCGCAGCAAAACCGCCAGGGCGCTCATCCCGGCTCCGCCCACGCCCACGACGTGCACGCGCACCCCCTCGGAGAACGTCACGCGTACCTTCCCGTGGTCAGGACCACGCGGGCAATCGCCGCGGCGGCGTCGGGCTGGGCCAGCAACGAACTCGAGCGCGACATTTCGCTCCAGAGGTCGGGTTGGAGCATCGCTTCGGCCTGGCGGGCCAGTACTTCTCCGGTGCACACCGAGTCCGGCACCAGCGCCGCGGCACCAACCGCCGAGAGGGCCTGCGCGTTGTGCCCCTGGTGATCCCCGGGGGATCGGGGCAGGGGAATCAAAATTGCGGGCAATGAGAGCACGGTGATCTCGGCAATTGTCGTCGCTCCCGCGCGACAGATCGCCAGGTCCGCCACCGCCCACCACGTCGCCATATCGGCGAAGGCTTCGACTCGGTAGTCCAGTCCCTCAACGTCAGGGTGTTCGGCCATCACCATGTCGTAGTCGCGGCGCCCCGTCACGTGCACCAGGGCGATATCGGTGCGACGACTCCATCGACGAGCCAGGTCCACTACTGCCCGATTGACCCGGGTGGCACCTAGCGAACCGGTCATCACGACGACGACGCGCCGTTCGTGGTCGATGGGCGGAGAGAGTCTGGCCTTGGCACGCTGGCGCTCGTCAGGCGAACGATCGAGTTCGGCGAGGTCGTGGCGTACCGGCGCACCGGTCACGACCACGTGCGCGCTCGCAGTGCCCAGTGCCACGCAGCGCACCGTGGCGAATCGCGACAGCAGTCGATGCGTCACGCTCGGCATCACGTCAAGGTCGACCAAAACCAGAGGTCGACGCCACATCACGGCCGCGGTGGACATGGCCGCGGCCGCGTAGCCGCCCACCGACACCACGACGCGCGGCTTCCATTGTCGTACGATGACCAGTGACTGCAGCACCGCGCGAGCAAGTCCGAGGAGAGCTCCGATGTTGTCGAGCACGGCGCGTGGAGCCAAGGAGCGACGAAGTCCGCGCCCGGGCAATAATTTCAGCGCAATCGGACCGTCACCCAGCAGCGTCGCCTCTTGACCCCGCCGTGATCCGACGAAGCGCATGTCGGCGTCGTCGATTCCCGCCTCGCGTAACGCCTCGGCAATTGCCTGCATGGGAAAGATGTGTCCCCCGGTCCCACCTCCGGTGAGAACGATGGGCCCGTTCACGATCGCGGGACGCGGACGGGACCGCGGTGCGTCACGCCCGCGCGGGTGTTACGAGCAGGTGCGGCCACGGCCACGAAGCCGGGTTCGCTCGCGGCAATCACCAGGTGCGCCGAACGGCTGCGGTCGTGGGCAATGTTGTAGAGAAGCCCGATGGCGGCGAGTTCGGTAATGAGTGCCGTCCCGCCGTAGGAGAAGAAGGGCAAGGGGACGCCCGTGACCGCCCAGAAGCCCACGACTGACGCAATGTTGATGACGGCCTCGAGAATGATCCACGTCGTGATGCCGACAACCACCAATCGATATGCCTCATTGGTGCAGTGGCGCGCGATGCGCGTGGAGACCATCAAGAATCCGATGAAGAGCGCAATGACGCTCAAGGTACCGATGAGCCCGAGCTCCTCACCAATGATGGTGAAGATGAAGTCCGTATGGGGGTTGGGTAGCAGACCCCACTTTTCACGGCTGTGGTCGAGGCCGAGACCGGTCAGTCCTCCGGTTCCTAGTCCGATGCGCGACTGTAGGAGTTGGTACCCGCTCGAGGTCAGATTGACGTTGGGGTGCAAAAACGACATCAAGCGGCGCACCGAATACGGCTCAGCGATTGCGTAGGCCCCCATCACCGGCACGCTGAGCAACAGAATCGACGTGACTAACTTGCGCGGCAGGCCGGCGACGAAGAGCACGGTCACGGCGATGGCGACGATCACCGTGTCGGTGCCCACGTCGTGCTCGAGCAAGATCAGCCCGACTCCCACCAGTACCGGCGACATCCACAGTGCCAGGTGCTGCCAGTTGCCGATGCGTTGGTGGTGGCGCTGGATAACCCAGGCCACGTACAGGACCACGATCAACTTGAAGAACTCCGAGGGTTGAATCTGGATGAAGGGCGTGGGCAGCCAGCGCTTTGCGCCATTGACGGTAATGCCGACCATCTCCACGCCCACCAGTAGTCCCAGTCCCGCCATCAGTAACGTCGGCGCGAGGTTGAGTAGCCACGACAGTCGAACGCGCGCCACCACCACGAAGACCAGCGCGCCGATGCCCAAGTACAGCACGTCGCGAATCGCCAGCGCGAAGGAGGTGCCACCGTTGAGCGCGGACTGCGCGTCGCTCGCTGAGCCCACCATGACCGTCCCGTACCCCACCATCAGCGCGGTCAGGATGAGCAGCGTCGTCGCGGCGCGGTCCCCGCGAGGGAAGGGCTGCAGGACTCGAGAGAGGATCCGGGCCACGACCTACACCACCTTGGCCGTGCGTAGGAAGTCGCCGTAGAAGATACCGAGGCCTAGGGCGGCCAACAAGCCCGCGAGAATCCAAAATCGAATGATCACCGTAATCTCGGGCCAGCCGCGCAGCTCGAAATGGTGATGGAAGGGTGCCATGCGAAAGATGCGTCGTCCGAAGACCCGAAAACCGACCACCTGCAAGATCACTGACGCCGTCTCGGCAACGAAGAGGCCGCCAATGATGGGAAGCAAGAGGTCGAGGTTCATCAAGAGGCACAGCGCACCTAGTCCCGTGCCGATCGCGAGAGACCCGGTATCACCCATATAGATTCTCGCCGGTGCCGCGTTCCACCAGAGGAAACCGAGACAAGCGCCCACGAGCGCCACGGCCACCAGACCTAGGTCGAGCGCAGAGTGCAGGTGGTAGATCGAGAAGTGGCGAAACTGCCAGTACCCGATAATCGAAAGCACGCCGAAGCAAAAGGTGCCCGAACCGGCCGCCAGTCCATCAAGCCCGTCAGTCAGGTTCACCGCATTGGAGCTACCCATCACGATGAAGATCGCCATCGCGACCCAGCCGAACTCTGAGAGATGCCACCCCGGAAAGGTGACCCGAGTAAAGGACAGGTGCGTCGACGTATGGACCCACCCGATTGCTAGCGTCGCGAAGACGCTCGAAATAATCAACTGGCCGGCGAGTTTTCCGCGCTTCTTGAGGCCCAAATTGCGCGAGTTCCGGATACCCAGGTAGTCGTCGATCAGACCCAACAATCCCGACGCGATAATGACACCCATGGCCAGGATGCCACCGCGGGTGAACACGATAGACGTGCCGACGTGACCCATGAGGTACCCCAAGAGAGCGGCCATGACAATGACGACTCCGCCCATCGTAGGAGTCCCGGCCTTGGCGTGGTGGCTTTCGGGTCCGTCCTCGCGAATCTGTTGACCGAGCGAACGCTCACGCACAAAGCGGATCCACAGGGGCGTCGCGAACAGCGCGAACAAGAATCCCACGCCTCCCGACTCCATCAAACTCAGCATTACTTTCCCTTCAATAATTCTCGCACGACCTCGCGGTCGTCAAAGGCCACCTCGCGGTCATGGAACGTCTGAGTCGTCTCGTGACCTTTGCCGGCCACCACCACGACGTCACCCGGTCGCGCGCTCTCGAGCGCCCGAGAAATTGCCGCACGCCGATCAACCTCGCGAACGACGACGGCGCCCGCGACGACTCCGGCGATGATCGCATCAATAATGGCATCTGGAGCCTCGTGACGTGGGTTATCCGAGGTCACGACGGTGACGTCAGAGAGTTGCGAGGCGATGCGGCCCATTTCGGGACGCTTGGCGCGGTCGCGGTCTCCCCCGCTGCCAAACACGGTGAGCACGCGTCCCGAGCTCAGTTCTCGCACGGAGCGCAGTAGTCGTTCGAGACCCTGAGGAGTGTGGGCGTAATCGACGATCACGGTCACGTCGTCGTGGTGCACCACTTCGAATCGTCCCGGTACGGGGGTGACTTCGGTCATGGCCGCGGCCACGCGATCATCGTCTGCGCCCAATTCAGCGACGATCGTCATCGCCATCAGTGCATTGTCAACGTTGTAATCACCGACCAACGACGTGTTGACGAGGTGCCCGCGCCAAAAGAAAATCGTCCCACCGAGGGTGCTCGAAACGTCGCTCGCATCGCTACGCGACACCGGAACGACGGCCAACGTCGTCGACGCGGCGAGTTTCTCACCGTAGGGGTCGTCCACCCAGATGACCGCCCGCGACGAATAGTCGGCGTCAAAGAGTCGAGCCTTGGCGGCGAAGTACGCTTCCATCGTGCGGTGGTAGTCAAGGTGGTCGTGACTCAGATTCGTGAAGGCGACCACGGCGAAGTGGCTTCCTGCCACTCGGTGCTGGTCGAGCGCGTGGCTCGAGACCTCGAGGGCGACGACCGATCGCTCGCGCTGAAGGTCGAAGGTGGTACGTAACGCCGCGAGGGTGCGGTACATCTCCGGCGCGGCGGGCGTCGTGCGCTCATTGGTCAAGGTGCCGATAGTGGCACCGTTCCAACCGAGGGCGCGCGCGAGTTCCGCGACCATGGCCGTGACGCTCGTCTTGCCGTTGGTGCCAGTGACACCCACTAGGTCCACTCCGACTTCAGGGTGGCCGCTCAGCGTAGCGCTCGCGCGAGCCAGAGCGACGTGCACGCGCGATTCGGGGATGACGACAACGGGAACGGGCGCCTTGAGAGGACGCGTCGCCACGACCGCGACCGCGCCCCGATCAACCGCGCCGGCGACGAAGTTCGCGCCGTCGGTCCTCGATCCACTGAGCGCAAAGAACAACGTCGCAAATTCGCATTTGCGAGAGTCGATCTCCACGCGGTCTACCTCCACCGCGGCGGTCAGCACGTCAAAGGACTCTTCATCGAAGACGTCACCTATCTGCATCAGGTCACGTCCGACGAGATGCTGGCGCCGGCCCCGGTAAGGGGCTTGACAATGGTTCCGCTCGAGGGGATGCCGTAGTGGCGCAGGGCGTAGGACATGACTTGTTGGAAGACCGGCGCCGAAACGGCGCCGCCGAAGATCGTCGTCTCGGGTCGCTCCACCACCACGATCATCGACAGCACCGGATTGTTCGCCGGTGCGAAGCCCACGAAACTCGCGTTGTACTGACCGGTGAGCAGCTTGTCCTTACCCGGGTAGGGCATAGTTGCGGTTCCGGTCTTGCCCGCCACTTCGTAGCCCGGGATAATGGCGTTGGTGCCCGTGCCGTCCAACACGACCTTCTGCAGCATGGTGTTCATGGTCGAAGCGACCGCCGGGGTGAGGGCCTCGCGCGTCGCGCTCGGCGGCGCCGCCTGGGTCGTGCCATCGGGTTCGACGTAGCCGCGAACGAGCTTGGGTTCGATGAAGATCCCGCCATTGGCAATGGTGTTGTAGGCGTCGAGAACCTGAATCGGCGGCACAGCGTCGACCTGCCCGATGGGCAGGGCCACCCGGTCGCTCGCGTACCAGTTCGCGGCGTCCACCAGCAGTCCCGCCGTCTCGCCGGGAAAATTTACGTCGGTCTGCTGGCCAAATCCCAAGCGCTGCACCTGGGCAAGGATTCCGTTCTCGCCCACTTTTGTGCCAATCTCGTAGGTGCCGATATTCGACGACTGGGCGAGCACTTCAGTGGCCGTCAGGTGCTCGAGACCATGGTTCTCCGCGTCGTGAAACGATCGCCCGCCCACCACGACCGAATTGGGCACCGTGAAGACGCTCGACGGCGTGATGGCTCCGGCACCAAGAGCCGCAGAGAAAGTGACAACCTTGAAGACCGAACCCGGTTCGTAGGCCTGGGTAAAGCCAAGATTGTTGATCGTCTGCTCGATTCCGGGAACGCCGACCGACGTCCCCCAGGCGGGAACCGGTCCCAGGACGCCAGCCTGAGTCGATGAATTGACGAGCGACGCGTCGGCCAAAATCTCGCCGGTCTTGACGTCCATCACGATTGCCACACCCGTTAGGCCGCCGACGGCGTGCAACTGCGTCGCCAATGCTCGTTCGGTTACGAACTGTAGGGGCGCATCAATAGTGAGTTCAAGTCCAACTCCGGGTTGTGCCTTCTTAATCACGCTGCTATACGTACTCGGCAACGCCACGCCCGACGTCGAAACGAACTCGCGGGTGACGCCGGTTTTACCGGCCAAGCCCGCCTGATACTTGTACTCCAGACCCGTCGAGCCCACTCCCGCGGCATTCGTACGTCCGAGCAATGACTCGGCCAAGGTGCCATTGGGATAGGAGCGACTCGACGAGTCCTGCACCACTATTCCCGGGAAGTCGCCAGTAGCGACAGATTTGCCGTCAGTAAGGTCCAGCTGACTATTCAGTATGACGTAACCGCTACCCGTGCCCTTCTTTGACAAGAGCGCCGTCAATTTCGCCACGGGTACCTTCACGAGTCCGGTCAATGCTTGAGCTTCTTGTTGGGGCTGGGAGATTTGCATGTCGTCAGCGACGACCAGCGACGTCGGTTCGGAGATGGCGAGTATCTCACCATGGCGGTCATAGATCCCTGCTCGAAGCGCAGTCGTCGTGAGGTCGTGGCGCACCTGGTCGAGTGAGAGCCGGGTGTAGTGCGTGTGGTCCACTATCTGCAGTGCCACGAGTCGCAGGCTCAATGCCGCGAACAGCACGATGAAGAGTCCGCGAACCAATTGCATACGCCGCGGGGAGAACGAAGGTCCCGTCGGACGACGGTTAATCTGTCGACGCGAGTGGGTGGGAGATGCGTGCGAACTCACCGCTGCGTCCTTGATGTGACCGGCGCGTAACCTGAGAACTTCGGTAGGGGCAGGATCGCATCAAGCGACGTAGCGGGAACCTGGGTCACCGACGTGGGGTTCACGAGGTGGAGCGCATTGGCCTGAGAGACGACCACGCTGGGCGCGGAGAGATTCGTCAAGGAGCCGACCTGCGCAGCGTACGTCGACTGATCTTGGAGAACCTGACTCTGCAGCGAGTGCAGTTGCACCTGTCGATTGGTCTCGAGCATCGATCCGAAGAGCGACAGCATCACTGCTGCCACGACGATGGTCACGGACTTCTTGAGAACCGAAATCGACGCGAGACGACCCTGGGTCCTGACGTGGCGACCACGAGTCTCTTCACGGGTGACCGGCTTGGTAGTCGGCGCGGAGGGGCGCACCCGGGTGCGCGTCGACGACGGCGTCGACCGCGGAACCACGACGTTACGACGGGGAAGACTGACGACGCTCACGACGCCACCTTGGTGGCCGTGCGAAGACGCGCCGATCGGGCTCGGGGATTACTCTCGACCTCTCGCGCGGTCGCCAGTTGAGCGCTAGCGCGCGTCAAGTCAACCCGCGACACGGCGCCACACACACAGCCCAACTCGTAGGGGCAGTGACACCCGCCGGTTGCGGCCTCGTGCAGGGCGGCTTTGACGGCGCGGTCCTCGCCCGAGTGATACGAGATCACCGCGAGCAGCCCACCGGGGGCGAGCACGCTAATCGCGCCCTCGAGGCCCAAGTCCAGTTCGTTTTGTTCGTCGTTGACTATGATGCGCAACGCCTGGAACACGCGCGTCGCAACGTGGCCACGCCGCCGCGCCGCCATCGGCACGGCGCGCTCGACGGCTTCGGTCAACTGCTGGGTCGTCTGGGGCTGGCGCTCCAGGACGGAGCGAGCGATCGCGCCCGCGAAGCGGTCTTCGCCGTTGGCGCGTAGCAGCCGTACGAAGTCGTGCAAATCTGCCGTGGCGAGGTACTGCGCCGCCGTGATGCCCTGGGTGGGGTCCATGCGCATGTCGAGGGGTGCGTCGGCACGAAACGAGAAACCCCGGCTCGACTCGTCAAGCTGGTGTGATGACACGCCAAGGTCCATCAAGACTCCCACGATCGTCTCGCCTCCTAAGAAGTCCTCCTGGTCAGCGACGACGTCGCCCATGGTGGCGAAGGTGGCCGCGACGATACGCACGCGGTCGCCGTAGGCAGACAGGCGTCGTGACGCCTCCTCGCGTGCTTCGGGGTCGCGATCGATTCCGAGCACCCGGCGCATTGCGGACGCCTCGAGCAGCGCCGCGCTGTGTCCGCCGCCGCCCAACGTGGCGTCGACGAGCACGCCAGCGCTACGGCTAGCGAAGAACTCGACGATTTCTCGTTCGAGAACGGGTTGGTGGTAAAGGTCCTGGGCCATCTGCAGCCTTTCAATCGCCGAACGGGGCGGGCGGGCGGAGAATATTGCCCTCTCCCGCTCGGCGATTGCCAGGCTGCGCATGGTCCGCGGCCGGTACTGCATTCGTCCTTCTTTCACTCGTCACTGCCTCGAATAAACGAATCCTCCGCAGCGCTCGCCTGCGCCGCGTAGCGTGCGGGATTCCAGAGTTCGATGTGGTCGAGGTTTCCCGCCACGATCACGTCGCCCTCGAGTTGGCCGAATTCCCGAATCACCGGGGGCAGGGCGAATCGACCTTGGCGGTCAATTTCAACTTCAGAAGAATTCGTGGCCCAAAAGCGCGACTGGCGACGATCGTCGCCGCTACCGTTGCGGCCCGCTTCAAGGTATTCCGTGCTTTTACGAGTGAACTCACCGGGCGTCCACAGCGCGACGCAGCCGTCGAGATTGGGACTGAGGTGTCCCCCGTGTTCAAAGTCCCGACGGAACTTCGCGGGCAGGATGAGTCGACCTTTTACGTCCAGCGAGTGCTGAAACTGGCCAACGAACAACAACATAAGACCCCTCCGTGGATTCTCCACTCTGCTCCACTTCGCACCACCCTACTCCACTAGACACCACTACTCGCCAAATTGTGCCATTTTTGGGACGAAAGTGCCAACTCCGGACGGACGAGGTCCCGTGTGGGGTGCAGTCGTGGTGCCCTTGAAGTGAGAGCGTCAGGCCAACAAGAAGAGTTGACGCACGTCAACCGGCTGCGACTGTTCAATCAGCGCTGTCGTCACGTCGTCGCCGTTAAGTCCCAACGACCCTACGACGTGGTGATTGAGAGCGTCACCAAGTCCGTCGGGAACGTCGTACAAAATATCGAGTAGGGGGGAGGAAGAATCAGCGTGCAACACCGTGGAAACGAAGGCGCCTTCGCGAACGCGCCACTGCGACACCCCGACCACCTTGCGACCGTCGACGAAGATCTCGCCCGGTCCTCGACCGGCGAAGCACGCCACCCGCCACGCTGGCCTACCCGCGAGAGAACCCTCGTGAACCATGACCTCTCGGTCAATCCGAGGCGCCAGAACGCTGCGCCACCACTCGCCGACGCGGCGTGACGTGACGTGCACGTCCGACGACCAACGTCCGTCGTTGGCGGGGATCCACCAGTCGATCCACACGTCGTCTGGTTGGAGCAAGACGAGACCACCGCCGCCACGCCGTCGCCGTAACGCGAAGTCGGAACGTTGCTCCTCGCCAAGGACGTTCAGCGATTGGCTTCCCCCGAGCACGACCGTCGGCTCCGACGGTCGCACGATCAACATCGTGGGCGAAGCGAGGGCTCGCAATGCGCCGTAGTCGTAGAGCTCCTCGACGCCGTCCTTCACGAGGCACGGGGCAAGAATGGTGCCCAGAGCGGATCGGGGTCAGGGACGTGGCGCCACCGCCACCAGGGTCCGTCAGGAATGCGGGGCTCAAAATGCATCCGCCATCCGATTTCCTCGAGGAGGCGGTCACCTTTTTGCATGTTATGGCGGCGACAAGCGGCCACCACGTTCGTCCATTCGTGGCCCCCACCGCGACTGCGCGGCACCACGTGATCAATTGTGTCGGCGTGTTCGAGGCAGTACGCGCACCGGTATCCGTCGCGCAAGAGCAAAGACCGGCGCGTCAACGGAGGGGTTCGAACCTTCGAGGGCAGGCGTACCATGTCGTGCAGACGCACAATGGATGGGATCGTCACGGTGATCGAACTCGAACGGCAGACTGCGGCCACTTCGGCGATGGCGATGGGTTCGGCCCGACCGGCGAGGAGTAAGACGACTGCGCGACGTTCGCTCACCAGCTGCAGTGGCTCGAAGGTGGCGTTGAGGAGAAGGACGCGACCCACGAGAACAACTAACGACCCACGTGTTGTTGAACGGACCACCTGGCGGCGGCCACAACTTCTGCGGGCTCGAGGTGACCGTCGATTCCGTTGACCGTCGTCATACGGAATTCCCAATAGGAATCCGGCGGTAATGGCAGCCACGGTCGACGTCGCCACCACTTGTCGCCGCGTAAGCGCCACGCTGCGCGTATCACGCTCACCACGTCGCGAGGATGTCGTACGAGGTAGCGCCCGAGCCCCGGTACCCACTTACGACTCACGAGTCACCTCGCCAGGCCACGGACGCCGCACCGAGAATTGGCCCGTCGGAACCCAGCCCCGAACGACGTATCTCAACACCTCGCAAGAACCCGATGGTCGCCAGTTCCTGGGCGGCTTTGGTCGACGTCACGAAGAAATCGTCACCGAAACCCAGCGCCACCGACCCAGCCACGAAACAAAGATTGAAGTCCAGCACTGAAGCCAACGTTCCCACCGCGCGTCCGACCAGCGAGGCGGTGCGATGACGCGTCGCCTCGTCGGCGAATTGCGCGGGCTGTCCGGTCAGGGCCTCGATCGCCCATCCCGATGCCTCGGCCTCGAGACACCCCAAACTTCCGCACGAACACAAGCGGCCCCCGGGCACCACGTTGACGTGACCGAGGTGACCTGCATTACCCGAGTCGCCGTCGAGAAGACGACCATCCATGACGATGGCACCGCCCACTCCGGTGGAGACCACCATCGAGGCGTAACTATTGACGCCCCGTGCCGCGCCGAAGGCACCTTCGGCGAGCGCAAGGGCGCGCACGTCGCCCTCGATGTCAACTCTCAGCCCCGTCGCCTCGACGAGTCGGTCACGTAACGCGAAGTCGCGCCAAACGGGAATGTTGAGAGGAGACACCGACTCGCCGCCCAGCGTCATGGGTCCGGCGCACGCCACGCCGAGCGATGAAACCTCGTCGCGACCTCGCTCGAGCTCCAAGAGTTCAACGATGCCCTCGAAGAGCCGCTCACCCGCCCGTTTCACGTCAAGGCGGCTGCGCCGAAGGACAGTCCCGTCGCGAGTCACGACGGCTACTTCGGCCTTGGTCCCTCCGATGTCAAGAGCGAGGCACGGAATGGCGGGCGCCACTCCGGGCGGGTTCATTCGGACGGGCGGCGTTGGCGCGACAACCAGTCGCGAAGTGAGCGCGCCCGAGGTCCTAACGAACCTGTAGCGTCGTCTCCGGGGTGAGAGTGGGTGATGTCACGCCATCCGGCGCGACCAAGGAGTCGGGCGTTTCGCTCAATGACGATGGCCGACGCGAACATCAGCGCCACGCCGACGAGGCCGACGTAGACGTTCTGAGAGAAGAATGCGAGTAGGACGATGAGTCCGACGACGAAGCCGGCGATGCCCCAACGGACCCGACGGGTCCCGTGGGAGTACACGTTGGTGTCACGAACGTTCTTGGCGAAACGGGGGTCCTGCTTAGAAAGGGACTCTTCAAGTTCCGCGAGGATTTTCTGTTCGTGCTCTGACAGTGGCATCGCGACTCCTTCCTTTTCCGCTTTCATCGTATCTCGGAACTTTCCCCACCGATACGAATACGTCGCCCGAGGCCGACTATAGAAACTATGTAATGAGACTGTCACGACTTACTGGTGCCGATTGACTTACTGCAGCGGATCTGCGTTGGACATGGGCACTTCGTCGGCTATCGGGTGCAGGCTTGTGCGCAATTTCACTTCCGGGAGTCTCAGGCTGAGCAGCACCGCCACCACTCCCACGGGGATCGCCAGCAGGTAAATGTGGCTGATGCTGTCTGAAATAGCGCGGGTGATCACGGACAACGCATCGAGGGGTAACCGGCGAATCACGGTCGGCGTCCAGTGTGAGACCGGGGGCAAGGTACCGGTGAACCCGCTCGACTTGATGTTCGAGGCCAACTGGTGCGGGAGCTCGTTGGTGTAGATGGCGCCAAAACGGCCGTACCGAATGAACCGCCGATCGACCGGAAGAAGTTCGACCCCGCCGTGGCAGCCCCGACGTCGGCCGGATTTACGGCGTTCTGGACGGCGGTCACCAGGATCTGCATGACCAGTCCGATGCCCACCCCCAGGATCAACATGTAGGCACCCGTGACAAGGGTCGACGTCGTCACCCCGATAGTACCGAGCAGACCAATGCCGATGGTCATCACCGCCGTGCCGGCAATCGGAAAGGGCCGGTAGCGCCAACCCCTGACCACTAGCTGACCAACAATGATCGACGCCGAAAAGAGCCCGACCATCATGGGCAGTAACCGCAGACCCGAGTTCGTCGGGGACACGCCGTGCACGTCTTGGAAATAGACCGGCAAATATGTCATCGCGCCGAACATGGCGAAACCCACCACGAAACCAATCGCCGACGCCGATGAGAACACGCGATTGGCAAACAAGCTCGGCGGCAAGACGGGCTCCCTCGACCGGCGTTCGATCGTGATGAAGACGAATGTCAAGACCACCCCGCCGATGAGCAGGGCGATGGACTTCCACGACGTCCACGGAAAGCTCGATCCGCCCAGTGACGTGAAGAGGATGAGCGCCGACGCGGCGAGAGTGAGAGTGATAATGCCGGCGTAGTCGATGACGTGTTGCTTGCGTTCGCCCGCATTGGGCAGTGCCGCCGCGGTCACGGCGAGGGCAACGATGCCAAACGGGAGGTTCACGAAGAAGATCCATCGCCACGACCAGTACTCCACGATGAAACCGCCCAACAGTGGCCCGAGCACCGTGGCCGCACCAAAGACGGCGCCAAGAAGTCCCGAATACTTGCCACGTTCGCGTGGCGGAACGACGTCGGCGATGACCGCTTGGGCGCCGACCATCAGACCGCCGCCGCCGAGGCCCTGCAGCGCGCGAAAGAGGATGAGCATCATCATGTTGGTGGCCAACCCGCACAACATCGAACCCACCAAGAAGTTAATGATCGCGGCGATGAAGAAGACTTTCGACCGTAGAGGTCGCCGAGCTTGCCCCACAAGGGCGTACTCACCGTGGAGGCCAGAAGGTACGCCACTACGGACCCAACTCAAGTGATTCGCACCGTGCACGTCGCCCACAATCGTCGGCAGCGCCGTCGAGACGATGGTCGCGTCAAGTGCCGCCAGGAGCATCCCGAGCATCAGCGCGCTCAAGACGATAATAGAGCTCACGCTTGGGCAACGTCCCGGGTACACGAGTCGGCAAGCATTTCCTTTCGTCGATGTCGAGCCCGCTCAGAAAGGGGTGTTCGCGCGACTATCTTTCTGGCCGCTCATATTTCATTGGCCTGGTTAGGCTGGAGGAATGTCTGACGGCGTCGGGCGCCTGCGTCGGGCCCTTGATCACCAGTACGCGGCGGCCGTGACCGTCCTCACTGGAGCCCTCGTTGCGCTGGTCTGGTCGGCATTTTCCGCGTCGAGCTACCGACACGCCATCGCGACCGCGTGGTTCCGTGGCCACGCGATATCTGCACACTCGGTGGTGATCGACGGTGCCATGACAATCTTCTTCGCTGCCGTCGGCCTGGAACTTTCGCGAGAGCTGCGCTCGAATCTGCGCCACCACCTTCGTTCGGCGCTGTCGCCGCTACTGGGGGCGCTTGGCGGAATGTTCGCCACCGCGTTGGGTTCGCTACTGCTGGGAGTCGCTCTTCATTCCAGCGCCCTGCGGCGCGGGTGGGGTGTGCCCATGGCCACGGACATCGCGTTCACTCTGGGTGTTCTCGCGCTCGCGGGTCCCCAAATCCCCAAGCCGTTGCGAGTTTTTCTCCTCACCCTCGCCATCGCCGACGACGTCTTGAGCGTCGCTATTCTCTCGGCGACCGGTGTCTCGCACGTGCGCGCCGTCGGCTTCATTGCCATGGTGGTACTGGCTTTTGTGGGCGTCGCGGTCGGTCGGCGGCTGTCGCCCAGCGTGACATTCGTGGTCATGATCGTTCCGATGTGGCTCGCCTTTGAGCGGGCGGGCGTCGAACCCGCGCTGTCGGGGGTGGTCGTCGGCCTGGTGATACCCGTCGCCACCACGCAGGCAGAACGTCTCGAGGGTGCGGTATCACGATGGTCGACCGGAGTCGCCCTTCCCCTTTTCGCCCTCGTCGCCTGCGGCGTGAGCTGGACGGCCCTCTCACTGTCGGGCGCAACGGGCAAGGTCATTGTGGGCACCGTCGTGGTGCGTTTGGTCGGCAAAGTGCTGGGTATCGGCGCAGGCGTCTTCGTCGCCACGAAGCTGGGGGCGCAGCGCCACGCCTCGCTGACACCTCGCGTTCTCACCGGCGCAACTTTGCTATGCGCTATTGGCTTCACCGTGCCGCTGCTCTTCGCCGGTGCGCTCTTTGGCAGCGCGAGCGCCACGTACGGGGCATTCACCGTGGGCTTGCTCGGCGCGTCGGTGATCGGTGCTCTGGGTGGCGTGGTGTTGTTGCGCAGAGCAACACGCTAAGGCACCAGTGTTCACGCGCCCTCCTCACTGCGCGTTCAGGCGAAGTTCACAGCCTTGAGTTGGGCGTCCTAATCTCGTCTCATGGGTCTTGAAATAACGCGTACCGAGGAAGTCCTCGCCACGTTGCGCGAACACGCCAAACGAATCACCGCGCCCAAGCGTGCCGTCGTCGAGGTGCTCGTCAGCGCCGACGACCACCTCACCGCCGACGAGGTCACGCAAAGAGTCCAGCAACTTCGCCCCGACGTGAGTCCCTCGACGGTGTACCGGATCCTCGAGGAACTCGACGACCTAGCGCTGGTGGTGCACTCGCACGCCGGTCAAGCGGCGGCGGTGTATCACCTCGCGGGCCGCTCCCACGGTCACGTGACGTGCGAGAACTGTCACGTGACCTTCGAGGTCTCTTCGGATGTCTTCGATCGACTATCTCGCGAACTGAAGTCGACGCTGGGTTTTGTACTCGACCGGCACCACGTGGCGCTCTCGGGGCTGTGCGCTCACTGCCAAGGATGAGGTTTTCTTAGCCGACCCTTAGTCGATTCGAATTCACCCCAGCGAGCGCCTCAGTAGAATCGCGAGTAAACCTATGTTGAAAATTGACCACCTCTCGAAGCGCTACGGCGCCACACTGGCGGTCAACGACCTCGATTTCGAAGTCAAGCCCGGCGTGGTGACCGGCTTCCTCGGACCCAATGGCTCGGGAAAATCAACGACGATGCGCGTCATCATCGGCCTCGACCGGCCCACGAGCGGACGCGCGACCATCAACGGCCAGACGTACGACCAACTGAAGGCCCCGCTGCGCGAAGTCGGCGCACTCCTCGACGCCAAGGCACTGGACCCGTCGCGCTCGGCACGTAACCACTTGCGCGCCCTCGCCCTGGCGAATCGCATCCCCTTCAAGCGCGTCGACGAGGTTCTGGAGTTCGTCGGCGTGGCGTCGGTGGCCAACAAGAAGGTGGGCGGCTTCTCACTTGGCATGAGCCAGCGCCTCGGCATCGCGGGCGCCCTGTTGGGCGATCCGGGCGTCTTGCTCTTCGATGAGCCCGTCAATGGTCTCGACCCCGAAGGCATCCGCTGGATTCGAGACTTCTTCCGCTCCCTCGCTAAGGAGGGACGTACCGTCTTCGTCAGTTCGCATCTCATGAGTGAGATGGCGGTGAGCGCCGACCAGATCATCGTCATCGGACGCGGCAAGTTCATCACGTCGGGCACCGTCGACGACCTCACGGCCAATGCCGCGGGCACGGTCCTCGTGCGATCATCGGACCCGTCGCGCCTCACCCAGGTGCTGAACGAAGCTCACGGCGTCGTCGAACCGGTGAACGACGCCGGGCTCAGCGTGGCCGGGCTCACCTCTGACCAAGTCGGTGAGGCCGCATTCGCGGCGGGCATCGTCGTACACGAATTGACGCCGCAGCGCGCGTCACTCGAAGACGTCTTTATGGACTTGACCGCGGACTCCCTCGAATACGGCCACCGCAGCGAAGCAGTCCTACCGTGAGCACCACGCCCACTCTCGTCGACACCACGCGCTCGGAGTGGTTCAAGTTCCGTACGGTTCGCGCCTCGTTCATTGGTGTAGTGACCTTCATTTTCTTGACCATCGGGCTCGCCGTCTTGATCACTCTGGTCATCAAGAGCAACTGGACTCATCGCAGCGCGATTGACCGATTGGCCTTCGACCCGGTGACCACCAGTTTGGTCGGCGTCTTCTTCGCGCAGTTCGCCGTCGGCGTGATAGGAGCTCGATTCATCACGTCGGAGTACGCCTCGGGCGCGATTCGCTCCACGCTCGCCTCGGTACCACGGCGAGTGCACTTGGTCCTCTCGAAGGTCATCGTGTTGCTCGTTATATTTTTCGTCCTCAGCGAAATCGTCGTCGTCGCTGCCTTTGAGATCGGTCAGGCGATATACAAATCAGGCCACCTCCCCACCGGCTCACTCTCGAATTCGTCAGACCTTCGTTCGGTGATCTTCGCGGGAATCTACCTGACGATGTTGGCGCTCATCGGTTTTGGCGTGGGGCTGATTCTTCGCACCTCCGCTTCGACGATCAGCGTCTACGTCACGTTGTTGTTGATAGTGCCCATCATCGCCAACTTCCTGCCATCGAGTTGGCAAGTTCACTTCACGAAGTTCCTACCATCGAACTTGGGCGCTTCTATGATGTCGCCGCAGTCCTCGACAAATTCTTTCTCGTGGGGTACCGCGACAATCGTCCTGGTTATTTACACCGCGGTCATCGTCAGCGCGGGGACATTCCTGATGACCCAACGCGACGCCTGAGCCGTTACCCGGCATCGACGACATTACTTACTCGTCGGTTACCCGATGAACATTGCCTTACCGCTCGGTTACTCGTGACGGGCCGGCACGACAAAAATGCACTGTGCCATAATTGGTTCTCATGATTGATTCCACTGGAAATAGTGGGGCGCCCCACGACGAGGACCTCGAACAGAGTTTCTTTGGCGAAGGACACCCGGTCGGACTGCCCACCTTTGAACCCGAGGTCGGAGCGCACCTGCGCAACCGCCGCAAGATCAACAGCCCCGGTGAACTGCTGAAGCTTCAAGAGCTCGTGCACTTTAAGGCCAGCCACGGACGCTGGAGCATCCGTAAGGACCTCATCGGATTGATCCGGCGCGGACCCGCCGGCGAGCGTGACGAGTCCTACCTCGACAAGTTGCGCCGAGAGACCGGACGCGGCAAGTCCGAGTCCTCCACGTACGGCCTCGCCGCCTTCGATGGCCACCAGGTCGTCCTCTACGCCATGAATTGGGACTTCTTCGCCGGTTCCCTGGGCGTGGTGTCGGGTGAGACCTTCCAAGCGGCCGCGGACCTCGCGATCTCCAAAAAACTCCCCTTCGTCAGTGTGTACGTTTCCAGCGGTGTGCGTCAGCACGAGAACTTCGCGGGCCTCACCCAGATGACCCGCATGGTCGAGGCAATTCGCCACTACAAAGAGAAAGTCGAACTCCCCCAGATCGCCGTCCTCTTGGGCAATGTCTGGGGCGGCGTCTCGGCGAGTGCCGTACCGAACGCCGACCTGATTCTTGCCACGTCCGGCACCGACTACGGTTTCGCCGGACCCAACGTCATCGAAGCCTTCGAAGGCAGCGCGGTGCCGTCGGGCTCGCAGAGCGCCGAGGCGAACCTGCTCGACCGCAATATCGACGTCGTGCTGCACGACGTGAAACAACTCGTCACCTACGTGGGCAGCGTGCTGGCCTCGACCGAGTTGCCCGATCGTCAACACCAGCTCACCGCCGAGACGATCCCCGCCATTCGTAACGTCAGCGCCCCCGACGCGCGACGCACATTCGACTTCGGACCGGTCGGCATTCAGGGCCCGTCCTTTGACATGGCCAAAGACGCACAGCTCCTACGCCCGTCGGCGTCGCGCATCGCGTCAGAGGACCCGGCCGACGCGCTCGTCGAGCGCTACCAGGACCTGATGACCGACGCGAACCGGATCGACCTCGAATTCATCGCGCGCTACGCCTTCACCGACGCCACGGCCGTCTACAACTTCGTCCAGGAAACCGACTTCCGTCGCTATCCGGCCATCGTCGGCGCCTTCGCGAAAATTGGCGCTCAGCCCTTCGTCATCGTCGGAACGCAACCGTCGTACCAGCGCATTGGCGACACGGTCGTCAAGCGCCCGTCGAACCCCGCGCCCGAGGACTTCGCCTTCATGGAGCGCATGCTCGACATCGGTGAGCGTCTGGGCGGGTGCCACGGTGATGGAATCGCCCGTGTGCACCCCCATGGGGTCGAAGTT
>PMTL01000172.1 GCA_003168075.1 Acidimicrobiaceae bacterium | reverse complement strand
GAGCCGCCGCCCACGGACTGGCCAATCTTGGGAAACACGAAGAGGAACACGAAGCACAGCAAGAACGGCTGGATGATGGTGCGCAAAATGAAGAGTTTGAAGTCCTTTCGCAGCACCGTCACGTCGCGTAGCAGCAGCGCCGCCAGTGCCAGTCGGCTGGCCGCGATGCTGGAGCGGCCACTCTCGACACCAATCTCGTGGTGGGTGCTTGCACTCATCAGTCGCGCAGCTCTTTGCCGGTCAGATTGATGAAGACGGTCTCGAGTGAGGGCTCGGCGACCGAGAGGTCTTGCACTTGTGAGCCGCTCGCCTCGGCCGCCGCAATGACGCGTGTCAGGAGCTGCTCGCCGCCGGCGACGTGCAGTTCCACGCCCTTGTCGATGAGTCGTGAGTGCGTGGCGCCCGCGACGTGTTCGAGCAGGTTCTTCGCGAGCACGTCGAGGGCCCCGGTGGCCTTGATGGTCACGATGGTGTCGATGCCCGTTGATTTCTTCAAATTCTCTGGCGTGTCCAGGGCCAGGATCTTGCCGTGGTCCATGATCGCCACGCGATCACAGAGCTGCTCGGCCTCTTCCATATAGTGCGTGGTCAAGAGGATCGTCTGCCCGTCGCCATTGAGTTGCTCGAGGATCTCCCACAGCGCCAGACGACTTTGGGGATCGAGTCCGGCGGTGGGCTCGTCCATGAACAGCACGGCCGGACGGTGAAAGATCGAACGTGCGACCATTAGGCGCTGGGCCATGCCCCCCGACAGTGCGTACACCGAAGCCCTGGCCCACTTGGCGAGTTGGAACTGTTCGAGTAGTGCAGTGGTGGTTTTCTTGGACTCGGTGGCACCGATGCCAAAGAGCCGCCCGTGAAAATACAGGTTCTCCCAGACGGTGAGTTGGCGGTCCAATGTGTTCGTTTGCGACACGACACCGATGAATTGCTTGGCGAGGGCCGGGTGAGCGATGACGTCAACTCCCGCGACGCGCGCGGCGCCCGACGTCGGGATCACGCGGGTGGTGAGCATGCCAGCCGTCGTGGTCTTGCCCGCTCCGTTGGGACCGAGCAGCCCAAAGATCTCTCCGGTGTTCACCGTCAGATCGAGTTGATCGACCGCCAGGAAGTCGGCGTCGCCGTAGCGCTTGGTGAGTTTGTCGGTAACGATGACCGGGGTGGGAGAGTCACGACGCACTCGGCCCAGCATAGACACCGTGCTTCTCAAAACCCCCCGGCCACGGGGCATGAATGGGGGAAGTCCGTGGAGTCGACTCGAGCACCTTCACGAGCACCTTCACTAGGGTGTTGGCGTGCGTCGACGTGGACTGGCCTCCCTAACGTGGGCCTCGGTTCAGGATCTTTTTGACCAGAGCACCGCCTTTGGCCGACTCGCCCTGGTGCACGTCGTGATGATGGCGGGCGACACGCTGGTGACGGTGTCGCTAGCGGGTTCCTTGTTCTTTTCGGTGTCGCCGACCGAGGCCAAGACCAAGGTGCTCGCCTACTTGCTACTTACCATCGCCCCCTTCGCGGTCGTCTCGCCAATCCTCGGTCCGCTCATCGACCGCTCGGCCAACGGTCGACGGATCATCGTGGCACTGTCGGCGGGAGTACGCGTCGTGCTGTGCTGGTCGATGAGTCAGCACCTCAACTCATTCTGGCTGTTTCCTGAGGCGTTTTTCGTCCTCATCTCCTCCAAGCTCTATGGCGTGACGCGCGGGGCGCTGGTGCCCGAGATGGCGCGCACTGATCAGTTCCGCGAGCACGCCAACGACGTGGGAGGCGCGGGGTGGCCGAGTGAGGGTATCAGTCAGGTCCGCGGCTTCGCCGGCTTCAACGCGCAACTCACGTTGCTGGGTACCCTGAGCGGCATCCTCGCCGGATCGTTGGGCGCGACGATCTTAAAGACCCTCGGTGCGACGAGCGTCTTGGTCGTCGCCGCGGCGGTCTTCGTCCTGGGAACGGTGGCGAGCGTGCGTCTGCAGCGCCCCGCGCGGGTGGTGCGCGATGACGTCCTCATGACACCCGAGGAGAGGGACTTGCAGGCGCTCAGCCCGCTCGGTGCCGGAGAGGTGACCTGGGGACTCAGCGCCTCGGCGCTGATGCGATTCGGTGTGGGCTTCGCTACGTTCTTGTTGGCCTTCGGGCTGCGTCGCGATCACGCGGGTCTCGAATGGTTCGCCTACGCGCTCTCGGCGAGTGCGCTGGGTTCGCTCCTGGGGCTCGGCCTCGTGACGCGAGTGCGCAATCAGCTCGCGGAGTCGACGCTCCTCGCCTTGGCGGTGCTCGCGACGGGAGTGGGTGCCGGGGTGGCTTCACGGCACCCGACGTTGATCGCCCAAACGGTATTGGCGGGCTGGTTGGGACTCTGTGCGGCGGTGGCGCAGCCCAGTTTTGACGCAATCACCCAGCGACTGGTGCCGACGGGGGCCCAGGGCCGAACCTTCGCTCGTTTCGCGGTGCGTCAACAACTCCTGTGGGTGGTGGGCGCCCTGATACCCGTGGCCATCAGTCTGAACTTCGGCGTAGGGGATCAGTTCTTGTCGCTGGTGATGCTGGTGGGAGGGGTCGTCTACGTGGTGGGGCGAAAAGTGAGCTATCACGGAATTTAATTGAATCTGTTCAAGTATGATTAATTGAGATATGGCGATTTCCACCACACCGGCGCCCAACCAACCCGACCTTTCGCTTCTGTCCCACGTCATTATCGTGGGCGGCGGCTTTGGAGGATTAGAAGTTGCTCGCGGTCTCGCGAACAAGAACGTACGCGTGACGATCATTGACCGGCACAACTTTCACACCTTCTTGCCCTTGTTGTATCAGGTGGCCACGGCGATGCTCGAGCCCGCCGAAGTGGCCTACCCGATTCGCACGGTCTTTGGCAAGGCCCAGAATGTTCGATTCCGCCACGGTCAGGTTCGACACGTCGACCACCAGCGCCAGTTGGTGGTACTGGCAGATGACACCGAGCTGCCCTACGACCAATTGGTCATCGCCACGGGAGCGACCGCGGCCTTCTTCGGTATCCCGGGCGCGTCGCAGTACGCGATTCCTCTCTACTCTCTCGCCGACGCGCGACGCTTGCGCAATCGCTTGCTCTCGGCGCTCGAGCAGGCCGACGCCGTCGCCGAGACCGCGCCCATTGGCCTTAACTTCGTGATTGTCGGCGGTGGACCCACCGGCGTTGAGACCTCGGGAGCCTTGTCGGAGTTGATCAAGACCGTGATTAAGCGCGACGGCTTGCAACTGGACCCGACGCGCATTCGCGTCATCCTGGTCGATATGGCGCCGCGACTACTGACACCCTTTCCGGAGAAGGCCAGCGCCTACGCGTTGAAGGCCCTGGAGCGCATGGGTGTCGAGGTGCAATTCGGCCGCAGTGTCGTCGAGGTCGAAGAACACGCGATTCGTTTCGCCGACGGCGAACGACTGCGCGTGGCGGCCGTCATCTGGGCCGCCGGCGTGACCGCGAACGGCACCCTGGCCACCGACGTGCAGGACAAGGCCGGCCCCGGGGGGCGAATCCGCGTCACGTCGATGTTGCAGCTCGAAGGGCGCACCAATATGTGGGCCGTCGGCGATTCAGCGGCGATCCCGAGGAGCGACACCACCTTTTATCCCCAACTCGCGCCCGTCGCGATGCAGTCGGGTCGTCACGTCGCCCAGCAGATCGTGCGCCAGCTCGAGGGGAAACCGCCGCTGCCCTTTAGGTTCCACAACAAGGGGATCATGG
>PMTL01000228.1 GCA_003168075.1 Acidimicrobiaceae bacterium | reverse complement strand
GTGATTGCCGTACTGGTCACCAGTGAATTCTTCGGACACGTACGTCGCTACGGTGTTGAATTTCACCGGCGCGAGGCCATCACCGCCGCGAGTGAGCGGCTCGTCGTGCCCGCGAGCGTCGCCACTATCCCCACGGAAATACTCGAGAGCTTCGAATTGGTGACCCACGCTCATCCGCAAGCCGTCAACTTGCGGATCACCAGGGGCGAGCGCGTCGCGGTGCTCGGAGCGTCGGGCGCGGGCAAGACGACGTTGGCCCATACGTTGCTGGGGTGGCGCACGCCTCTGCGGGGTCGAGTACAACGCACCAGTGACGCCGTCGGCTACGTCAGTGCCGACACGCATCTGGTGGAGGGAACCCTGGACGACAACCTGCGACTGGGCGCCAATTTCCCCGAAACCCGTATCCGTGAGGCACTGAGCGGCGTCGGACTGATCGACGAGCGTTTCGCCGATCTGCAGCGCCTCGTCTCGGCGGACGGCGAAGGCTTCTCCTCGGGTGAACGGGTCCGCCTCCTCGTCGCTCGAGCCCTGCTGCAGCGCCCGCGACTGCTCATTCTCGACGACGTCGCCGGATTGCTCGACGGGACCTCACGCGACGCAGTCCGCGACGAATTAGCTCGGCATCTCGACGTGGCAATTGTCGAGATTTCGGTCGACGACGCCCTATTTATTAGCGCCACGACAACTCTGCGGCTCTCGTGAGCGATTTCGACCGTCTTCGTACCTGGCTTCGCAGGGCCGCGCCGCGGAAATTAGACCTGGTCAAGGCTCTTTTCATGGCTTCGGTCGCCTCGTTGGCGGCGACGGGTCTCTTCATCGGCGCTCTCTCACTGCTGGTGGTCAGTTCCCAGCGCCCCGGCCTGCGGGCCATCGCAGTCTTTTTGATCGCGCTCGAACTGGTGGCGTTCCTACGATCGCCCCTTCGTTTCGCGGAACGCATGAGCACTCACCGCCTCGGTTTCGACGCCGTCGCGCAGTGGCGCCACTGGCTCATGAGCGTCGTGGGGCACTGGGATTACTCGCGTTGGCAACGCTACGGGGCCGGTGATCTCCTCGAACGATCGCTCACCGATACCGACGAACTCCAGGATCTGTGGCTGCGCGGCGTCATTCCCAGCGTGGCGGCAGTCGTGACCATGGTGCTCAGCGACGTCGGGGTCGCGGTCCTCGCCCCGCTGGGACACTGGTGGAGCGTTGCAGTGGCCACCCTGGTCCTGCAGTGTGTCGTGGCGTGCCTCTTGCTCAGTCGACTCGGTCCGCAGATCCGAGCCGATCGCCGACTTCGAGTGTGCCGTGGGGCCTACGTCGCGTCACTGGTCTCCTCGCGCTCCGCGGCGCCCGAGATCGAACGCCTCGGCGCGGCGGACTTCCTGCGGCGCCGTGACGACGTCCTCGTCGCCGAGCTCTCGCGATCCGAACAGGTCTTGGCGCGCGAGCGCCGACGCGACGCACTCGTCGTCGTGATCGGACCCCTCGCCACACTCAGTCTGCTCGCTCTGTTGCATCCTCGCAGCGCCGCTGTGTGGACGGTCGTGGCCGCACTCGTGGCTCTCGGCACCTTTGAAACCCTGCTGACCATACGTACAGCGGTGAACGTCGCCGTCGCGGTCACCGGCGGTGCGGAACGTCTCGACGATCTCGAAGTATCCGCGCGCTCGGCCAGCGAAGTATGGCCCAGCGATATCACTCTGGTATTTCGCGACGTGGCCGTCACCGCGTCGAAGGATGGCACGCGCCGAATCAGTGGTGTCGTCGGCGCGCGTCGACGAGTCGCGGTGAGCGGAGTTTCGGGCTCGGGCAAGTCCACGTTGCTGCGCGCCCTGGCCGGACTCGACGCCGTTGAGTCCAGTGAGATCTCCATTGGTGGGCGCGAGATTGATGACATTGCCGAAGCAGAAATGCGCTCACACGTGACCCTGGTGCCCAGCGAACCCGGCCTCCTGCACGGCTACGTTCGTGACGTCGTCGGCGCGGGAGTCGCGGTTCGTGACGAGGACTTGGCGTCGCTCAGCGCACTGGGGCTAAGCGTCGGGCGCAACGACGTGTGGGAGGAGCTCTCTCGTGGCGAACGCCAGCGCGTCGCTCTCGTACGCGCCCTCGCCCGGCGCCCGGACATATTGATGCTCGACGAACCCACGAGCGCCCTCGGTGACGCCGAGACGGCTGCGGTGCTGACGCTGTTGTCGAATTTCGCGTCGACGGTGATTGTTGCGTCGCACGATCCTCGAGTCCTAGCGTGGTGCGACGACGTCATCGAACTCAGCGACGCCGCCACGGCCTAACCGTTGAGCGACCCCATCGACGCGGCCGGGTAACGCTCGCCGCGCACCTCGTCGCGCGGCACCGCGGCACTCACCTCGGCGAGCACTTCGTCGGTGAGCTCGATGTCAGCTGCCGCGATGTTCTCGATGAGCCACCGTCGGCGCTTCGTGCCGGGGATGGGCACGACGTCCTCACCCTGAGCCAGTACCCAGGCGATCGCCAACTGGGCAACGCTCACACCCTTGGCGCCAGCAATCTCGCCCAGTCGGTCCACCAATTCGAGATTCCTGGTGAGCGCGTCTCCCGAGAAACGAGGGTGATTACGCCGGAAGTCCTTTTCCGCGGCGCCCAACTGACTAGCCTGACCGCTCAAAAAGCCGCGACCTATTGGGCTGTAGGCGACAAAGCCGATGCCCAGACGACGGCACGTCGCCAGGACGCCGTCCTCGGGGTCGCGAGACCAGAGTGAATACTCGCTCTGCAGGGCGGTGACCGGGTGCACGGCGTGCGCGCGTTCTATGGTCTGCGACGATGCCTCGGAGATACCGAGGTGGCGCACCTTACCCTGCTCAACGAGGGCCTTCATTGCACCCCAGGTCTCTTCAACCGGCACCGTTTTGTCGACGCGGTGCTGGAAGTACAGATCAATCACCTCGACGCCGAGTCGGCGCAGCGAGTTCTCACAGGCCTCACGCACGTACTCGGGTCGCCCGTTGATCCCGAGGAACGAACCATCCTCGCCGCGTTGATTGCCAAATTTCGTCGCGACCACCACCTCGTCGCGGCGATCTTTGATGGCGCCGCCGACCAGCACTTCATTGGTGAAGGGACCATACATGTCGGCGGTGTCAAGGAAGTTGACTCCGCGATCGAGCGCCTCGTGAATCGTCGCAGTCGATTCCAGGTCGTCACCCACTCCGTAGAACTCACTCATACCCATGCAACCCAGTCCGAGTGCCGACACCACGAGACCTTGACCCAATTCACGCCGTTTCACGGTGCCCCCTTTATGTGAAGTTACTCACAAACAGCAATTTCACGGCTTGAGCCTAGAGAGTAGTGCTCGCGTTCGTACTAAATTCTTTCTATTGGCTGGGGGGGCCAAACGTCGAGCACCCGCCCGTTTCTCACGAAGCGGGCGGGTCCCGTCGTCTTGGGACAATGGTCCCGCACTCACCTCGAGCTCGTGAGTGACCCACGCCTAGGGTGACGTTATGAGTGTCGCGCAGACTCCTGCCCCTACCCTCGATCGACCGTTACTGCGCGGCTGGCTCCACGTGGTCGGTGTCGTCATCGTCGTGGGCTGCTCACCGCTGCTCTTCGAGCGCTGTGCCACCTGGGCCCAGGTGATCTGGGTACTGTGCTACGTCGTCGGGGTCTCATCAATGATGGGCACCAGCGCGCTCTTTCACCGCGTGCGCTGGAGCCAGAGTCGCCGCCGCGCCTGGCGCCGGGCGGACCACTCGGCGATCTTCTTTGCCATATCGGGCAGTTACCTCTGCATCGCCGGACTCACCATGCACGGCACCATACGACTCGTTCTCATGGTGGTGATCGGCTCGAGCGCCCTGGTGGGCATCGCAATTCGCCAATTGACCCTCGACACCCCTAAATGGGTGAACACGCTCCCCTACCTCGTTGTCGGATGGTCCGCCGTCGCTTTCCTGCCCCAGATCGGTCGCGGGGGCGGGGCAACGGTGTTAACGCTGGTGATCAGCGGAGGACTCGTGTATTCACTCGGTGCCGCCATCTACGGCGCGAAACGTCCACGGCTCAGTCCACGAATCTTCGGCTACCACGAGCTCTTCCACGCCTTCACCCTGGTGGGCGCGGGTCTGCACTTTGCCGCGATTTATATCGCCCTTCGCTAGCTCGGTACCACATTGGATCGGATGAGCGCTGGGGTGGAACGGCGCGTGGCGAGGACCGTCATCGAGCCGTTGTCAATGCGCATGCGCCACGCCGCCGAGCCCGAGACCCCGAGCGCCCACGTGACCGCTGATTTGATGGGCGACACGTGGCTCACGATGGCCAGGTGGTCGTCGTCGGAGTGCAAAGAACTGGTGCGGTCGGCGAGCAAAGCGTCGAGCTCGGCGTAGACGCGCGCGTCGACGTCAATGAGAGATTCACCATCCTTCAGGGGTCGCTGGTGGTCTCCCTCGAACTGACGCCACTGGTCATCGGTGATGCTCGCGAGGCTCTGGCCTTCCAGGGAGCCGTAGTCCACTTCGATGAAGGATTCCTTGACGACCGGCTCGACGCTCGGCACGGCCAGTCGCGCGGTNNGTGAGGGGCGGATTGGAACGGCCCACGAGGAGTCCGAGTTCATTGGTGGTCGACTGACCGTGGCGAATCAGGATGATCACGGCAGGAGGAGACGTCCGCACTCGGGACAGTCCATGATCACCCCGGGTTCGAGGCGTCGGAACCGGTCGTAGTCCAGCGGCGAGAGCGCGATCCGACACCCGTCGCAGCGCCCAGCGTCCACGTTCGCTGCGCCTGAGGTTCCCACGCGCGCCAGAGCGGCGTCGTAGCGCTGGCGCCACCGGGGCTCGAGCAAGTGAGCCAACTGCGCTCGCGAGTCGCGCAGCGCCGCGATCTCCTCATCCAGCGTGCCGCGAAGTTGCGCTAAGGCGGCTTGTAACTCACTTCGGCGCGCCACACCCGGCTGAGCGCGGGCCTTGATGGCCGCGATTGTCTCGTCAAAGGGTTCGAGCTCGAGCAACAAGTTCAGCTCTTCGTCCTCGGCGGCGGTGACGCGTTCGCGCACTTGATCGAGTTCGCGCTGCATCTGCGTGAGTTCGCGAGGCGAACCCGTGGAGATTGCGAGAGCCTTTTGCAGGTCTCCCGCGCGAGCGAGGTGGCGCTGGGCCGTCTCCTGGGCCGCAACGTACGCACGGCGCACCGGCTCGGCACTGGACTGGGCTTCTTGCAATGCCGCCAGGAGCGAACGCAGTTCGGCTTCGAGCGTGGCGAGTTCCTCGAGTTCAGCCAGGTGCTCACGTTGGGCAATGACCCGTTCAATCCACCGGTCGGCCTCGTTGAGGGCACGCAGGGTATCGAGCTGTTCCACCCGCTCAGTCTCGCATTCTCCAGCGCGGCGAGGCCAACTCGAGCTTCTCGAGCGCCGCGACCATGGGCATTTCACAGCGCGCCCGGGCGTGCGCGAAGTCAAACCAGTGCACGTCGAGACTCTCTTCCGCCGGCGGCGTCGGGTCCTGTGGGCGCGCCAATAGCACGTAGCGCAGGTCGTAGTGGGTGTGTCCTCGCGGTCCCGGGTGAAGGTCCACGTGAAAGAGCGTCGGGGGCTCGGTGTGCACGGCGTCGAGTCCCGTCTCCTCCTTGGTTTCGCGTATCGCGGCGTCGTCGGGACTTTCGCCGGGGTCCACGTGTCCCCCTGGTTGCACCCAAATGTGTAAACGACGATGCCGGTGCAAGATGACGCCGCGCGACGAGAGCACGAACGCCGACGCCGTGACGTGGTGGTNNCCCTCCAACAGGCGACGCACCGAGTCCGGCAGGGGGACGTCGCCGTCGCTCATGGCGCCCTCGGTGTCGGGCACTGGTTCTCCGTAGACGACGCGCGCCGGCACGGTGCCCGACCAGATCGAAAGAGCGGCGTCTTCGGGCTCGTCACTGGTCGGGCCGGCCGACACCTTGGCCGAGGCCTCGTCGATTCGAATCGCCACCACCAGCGTGAGGCTCTCCTCACGCGCGTCCATCTCACGCACTTCGCTGCCGCGACCTGCAAGGACGGCGTCGACGAAGCCCGTGAGTACCCGGGTCTTCTCCTCGGGGTCCGTCACCTCGCGTGTCGCGCCCACCAGCACCACCGAGCGATACGCAATGGACGACTCAAAGCCGCTGCGCGCCAGGCGTAGTCCGTCGTACAACGTCACGCTCAGTGACGCCACACCGGCCGAGAGCACCGCCCGAAGGAGCGCGTTGGACTTGCTCGAATGCACGTACACCGTACGTCCGACTCGCTGATGCAGTGTCGGCAGGACCATAGCGAGGCCGTCGACCACCGCGGCCACGTGGCACATCAACGCCGCGTCGATAATCGAGAACACGGTCTCCTCGTTGTAGGCGGCCTTCTCGGGTAGCCGGCGCACGCGGGTGTGCGGACCGGGCCCCAGCACGTCGCTCACGCGCGCAGGTCACCGCCGAAGAAGGTCCGTGTCAGCCCGGCCACTTCGACGTTCTTCTCGAAGAGTCGCGCGTACATCACTCCGCCGCGCGCCGACGCCTGGCGCACCGACACGGTCGGCGACCCGGTGCGGTCCGCCCACCACGGCGCGACGGCGCACATGGC
>PMTL01000153.1 GCA_003168075.1 Acidimicrobiaceae bacterium | reverse complement strand
TTCTTGATGTGGCTCATCTCGTGACCCGCCACTCCCTCCAGCTCTTCACGGTTCATCGTGCTGACCAGTCCCGTGGTGAACGTGATCGCCGCCTTGTCTGAACTCACTCCCGTGGCGAAAGCATTGGGCGAAGGGTCGTCGATCACGTAGACGTCGGGCTTGGGAATTCCCTCTCCGATGGCCAACGCCGCGACGATGTCGTGCAGTTGCTGATACTGCTGGGGGTCGGCCGGGACCGCACCGGAGACTCGCAGGACCATGCGCGCGCCCGAAGTCAGTGAGAAGAGAATGCCCATGATCGCCAAGATCGCACAGATGGCCATGCCGACAAAAATCGGAGATGACCCGTACTTGACCGACTCGGGAAGACCTTGCGCGTTGTAGGCGTTACGCGAGGCCAGACCCGTGAAGATCAGTCCCGCGATGGCACCGATGGCAATCCACATGACGAAAAACAGCCCAATGAAGACGATGCTGCGACGGTTGTTGCTGGCGATCTCGGAGTACATACGTCTGAGCCTACGGTACTGCTGTCGTGGACGGATGAGACAATCGTCGACGTGAGAATGAATCGGCTGGTTTTCCCGTAGATCAATGACGCAACAAAACCCAGCGAAGTTCAGTGCATTCGGGTTGTCCAGGCCTGTTCAGTGAAGTACTAACGCGCTTGGGGCGCTGCGCTAGGAACGAACTGCGGAAAGCGAACAATGTCTGTCACGGAGTACCGCCCGACCCATCGAAAGCCGCCAACTCTCGATGGGTCGGGCGGACTGGGGAAGGATAGGTACTACTGGGGGCCCGATACCGCAGGTAGGTGGTGTCGTCGAGAACTGACGAGCACGCCCGCTACCACTGCCGCCACCGCCACGAGCAGCGCGCTCACTTCGAAGGCCGTGGTGTAACCGTGAACCGTGGCCGACCTCGTCACCGAGGTCGAGGCAACTCTCGAAACTAGAAATGCTGCCGTTGACGACGCCGCGACAGTGTTCAAAAATGCCGTGCCGAGCGCTCCACCAACTTGTTGGGTGGTGTTGACGAGCGCGCTCGCAACTCCGGCGTTATCATCTTCGACGCCGAAGAGCGCCGTAGAGTTCATGGGTACGAAGGCAACACCCATGCCCACACTGACGAGGATCTCTGGGGCCAGCACGTGTGTCAGGTACGAGCTGTCAACGCCGAGACGCGAGAACCAAAACAATCCAAGTGTGGCGAGCGAGAGTCCCCAGACCATCAGGCTGCGTGGCCCGGTTCGCGGGAGAAGTTGACTCGCGAACGTGGCACCGACGATGATCCCGCCCGAGAAGGGGAGGAACGCGAAGCCCGTGCGAAGCGCGCTGTAACCGAGGATTCCTTGAAGGAAGTAGGTCAGGAACAAGAACGTGCCGAGCAAGGCGAATCCGACGAAGAGAGAGGACAGGAACGATCCACCTCGGTTCTTCTCGAGGATCACCTTGAGCGGTAACAGAGGGTGCGCGGAGCGCATCTCGATGGCGACAAAGGCACTGAGTAGAACGACCGCTCCCGCGAGCAGTGAGACCGTAAGCGATGAGCCCCACCCATGCGACGCGACCATGGTGAAGCCGTAGACGAGCAGGAAGAATCCCGCCGTCGAGGTCAGAGCACCGGGCAGGTCGTAACTGTGTCGCACCTCGACGCGACTCTCGCGAACGAAACGGCCCGCGGCGAACGCGGTGATGACGGCAATCGGCGCATTGATCAACAAGGTCCAGCGCCACGACGCGTATTCGGTCAACACACCGCCGAGCACCAAGCCAATCGCCGCACCGCTGCCCGCAATAGCGCTATAGACGCCAAACGCCCGGGCCCGCTCGTGCGGCTCCGTGAAAGTAACGGTCAACAAAGAGAGCGCGGCGGGCGCCATGACCGCGGCGAAGCCGCCCTGCAGCGCGCGTGCACCGAAGAGCATGGCCGAATTCTGGGCGAGTCCAGCCAGAGCGGACGCGACCCCGAAACCCAAGAGTCCAACAACGAAGACCCGTCGACGCCCCAGGTAATCAGCAATTCTTCCACCGAGAAGAAGGAAACTCCCAAACACCAGTGTGTAGGCACTCATTACCCACTGACGATTGGCGACCGAAATGTGCAGGGCGTGCTGCGCCGAAGGAAGGGCAACGATGACGACAGAGGCGTCAAGGACGATCATGAGTTGAGCAACGGCAATAACGGCGAGTACCCAATAGCGCTGATGGTCGAGGCTGCTGTTCTCGGGGGGTGTGGCGTAAGTGAGTTGTTCGGTGGTCACCGGACTCTCCTTTTCTCCCAGGGGGATCTGAGTTGAACAGTGAATTCCTCTTGGAATTCCGCTAAACTATGGGGTATTCTTGGTTATCCGGAACGAGCGTTCCGGATAACCAAGAATAATAGTAACGATGGTTCCGTTTGTCAAGGCACATCGGGAAGGTTTTTCATGACTGGAGTTGAGACGGGGTTGCGCGGTTACGCCACCGTTGCTCGCCATCATCTCGTGAACCCGAAAACCCCGCCCGAGAGAGCGTGAACGATGCGAGCCGACGCCCAACGAAATCACGACAAGATCCTCGAGGCCGCTGAGGAGATTTTTGCCCTCGACGGGGTGGGGGTTCCAATCGACATCGTCGCCGAACGCGCGGGCGTGGGCATTGGCACGCTCTATCGACACTTCCCCACCAAGGAGTCGCTCTACGAGGCGATTGTCGTGGCTCGTCTTTCCGGTCTTTTGGCGCGCGCCGACGAGTATGGCCGTGAACTCGATCCCGCCATCGCGCTCGACGCGTTCTTGCGCGATTTCGCCAGGCAGGCCGCGGAGAAGCAGGACCTCTTCGAAGCGCTCGATCAAGCCGGCATCGACTTCAAATCACGAATCGCAGGATTCGTAGACGAGTTGAACCAACGAGTCGATGTGCTGCGCCAACGAGCAGTCGCCGCCGGCACAATTCGAAGTGACGTCGACACGAACGACATCATCAATCTGGTGATAGGTACTTGTCACGCCGCCGGACACAACGGCGCCGACGGTGAGGGGATCCAACGACTCGTGGGTATCGTCATCGCGGGCCTGCAACCTATTACATCCCATTGAGTGCAGTGGTCGTGCCAACGGCTGAGGAGCCGACGCGCTGCACCTGGTGCGGCGACGACGAATTGTACGTCGCCTACCACGACAATGACTGGGGCGTGCCCGTGCGCGACGACGCGACGCTGTTCGAAATATTAACCTTGGAAGGCGCGCAGGCGGGTCTCAGTTGGCTCACCGTTCTTCGACGCCGCACGGGTTACCGGCGAGTCTTCGAGAACTTCGACGCGGATGTCGTTGCGTACTTCAATGATGCGCGCGTGGAGACAATCATGAACGACCCCCGCGTGATTCGTCATCGTCAGAAGATCAACTCGGTAATCACGAACGCGCGCGCAATTTTAGAGTTACGTGGTCGTGGCGAATATTCCAGTTTCGCTGACTACATCTGGGGTACGGCGAGCACCGGCATCGACGGCCCGTCCAGCGCTACAACCATGTCGCGGCAACTGGTGCGCGACGGATTCAAATTTGTGGGCCCGACTATCTGCCTTTCTTTCCTGCAGGCCAGTGGCGTGCGAAATGACCACACACCGGACTGCTTTCGTTTCGTCGAAATTGAGGCGCTCCACTAACTTGCGTTCCGACGAGTTCTGTGCAGTACCGACACCGCACCGCCATGCAGATGCAACCGGGCGAGTTGTTGCGAGAAGCGTAGCGAGGCAACTACCGAATGATCACAGCCCCCCGTCGCCACGGGTAGTTTCGCGACTGTTGATTGCGCACGGCGGGACCGGGCCCAACGATGACCGCCCCGTCGGCGTCGCTGGCCCACACCTTACGCACCTACTCGGCTCGCAGCACGAGCGCCGTCGACGTGCGCGCGGCGCTGAGCCCTGGCAACACCGCGACCAAGGCGGTGAAGACCAGCGTGCCGACCCCGATCAATATGACCGAGGTCACCGGCACCGTGGCGTCGGGCACGGCATTGATGTTGCGCGCGAAGAGCGTCCACATCTCGCGCCCCGCGACGACGCCGAGCGGTATCCCCACGATAATGCCGACCACCGCGTCAACCATCGCTTGCCAGGTGATCGCCGCGGTGAGCTGACGCCGGGTGAAGCCGAGGGTCTTGAGCAACGCGAGGTCGCGCCGGCGACGGCGCACCGACGCGACCAGCGTGAGCCCGAGGGCCACGACCGCACCCAGGGCCAGACCGACCGCCAGTAATACCGGGGTCGAGCCGACGCTGCGATAGTTCACGATCTGGGCCGGGCGCTGCACGCCCAGCAGGGTGACGCTATTGCCGGTGGCGTTCGGGTCACTCGCAAATTCCTTGTTCGCGACGGCGATGATGCCCGCCATGTTCGCGCGAGCGGCGGACGTGCTAATTCCACTGCGCATTCTGACGAAGGCGAGCTCGGGACCATTCAGGTTCGGATCGCTGCTCATCATCTGCTTCGCCATCGCCGACGGCTCGACGCCGAGGGGAACGATGGCGCCGTTGCCCATGGACGTGTGCTCAGCCACGTAACTGGAGTAACCGACAGCCGGAAGCGTGGCCGTACCGACGATGACCATCTTCGTAGGTGGTATGTAATCGGGCGCGGCGACCTTGCTGCCGTAGCTGACCGAGACGCTGTCGCCGACGCGTTTGTGCAGCGCGGCCATCGTCGCGGCCCCGAGCACGATCTGGTCATTGGCGTTCACCTCGTGACCCGAAAGGATCGGCGGTGCCGCCGTGTCGTGCAGGTTCGTCAGCAGTATCGGGAAGGTCTCGCCGTTGATCTCGGCGTCGGTGTAGTCGTATCCGGACCACGCGGCGACGTCGGAGTCGTGGCTCAACGCGGCGAGAGCTTTGGGCGGAAGGTTGTTGGTCGGATTGAGCATGTAGTTCCAGTTCCACCCGTAGAGCGACGGATGCGAGACCAATGTCGTGAGTCCACTCGCGAAGGTGACCGTGGAGACCACCATCGCGACCGCCAGCGCCGTGCCCGCCAGCACCGACCTCACTGGCACCGCCGTGCGTCCGCGACCGGGTTCGAGCGCGAAGTGTACCCCCACGACCCCGGCCACTGAGAGGCCCGCCGACTGGGCGGCGCGCAGCACACTCGATCGCCGAACGCTAGATGGGCGATCCTGACCCGTGCGGTGCGGTGCGGTGTGCAGCGCCTGGAACGTCGCCGCGGCGCCGAGCCCGAGCACGAGCGCTGCGAAGCCACTCCCGAGGACCGTCCAGTCTGCCGCCACGCCGGGGTCCGGGTACACGGGTCGAACCGGACCGATCGGACCGAGCGGCGACATCGCCGTGGCCGCCGCGACCGCGACCAGCGCGCCCAGTAGCACCGACGCGTAGACGCCAAGCAGCCCATCGAGCGCCGTGGTGGCCGGGCTCGCCCCGAGCGAGCGCATGACCTGGCGTTCGTCCTGTCCCTGGCGCAGTACACGAGAGATCGCCTGCGCGCCGATCACCAGGCACGCCAGCGCCGCGATCATTCCGAACGCCCCCAACGCGACCGATTCGGGCTTGACCGCGAGTTCGGTCTCGGCGGTGACGCGGGCCGTCACGTGGAACTCATAGGTGTAGCCCCTCGAAACGACTGCGACGAGCTCGTTCTCGATGTCGGCGATGCTCCGATTCGGTGACGTGAGCTGGATCGCGTAGAGCGCCGGGGTAGCGTGAACGTGCGCCGAGGCGATCACCTCTCGCAAGAGGGCCGGTGAGATGAAGACGAAGCCGAACGACTGGTCGACGTCGTCTTGGACGACCTGGGTCGTGAGGTCCGAGATACCGACGATCTTGAGGTGCACGGTCAGTATTGGCTTCACGCTGGGGGTGCCGAAGCCCGGCAAGCTCTGCTGGGCGTTGTCGTAAAGCCCAAAGGGCACCGTTTCACCGAGGTGCACGCCGAAGATTCTCGCCGCGCCGGCGGTCATCGTGATTTGATCGGCGCTGCTGGCGCTGGCCATGTGGCCGCTGACGACCGCGAGCCGGTCCTGGTCGTACATCAAGCCGTCCAGGCTGCCGATCGTGTTGACGTAACCCAACGTCGAGAGTCGGGGCGCGCCATTGGCAGCGAGAGGGACGAGAGGTGGCGAGATCTCGGTGCGCACAACTTTCACACCGGGCAGTCGTTTCATCTGGGCCGTGAGCGACGGTCCAGGTCCTCCGTTCGCGACCGAACTGTAGACGACCATCGTCAGCTGCGACGGATTGGTGCTCGCAATAAATGTGGGGTACGACGACTGGGTGCGCCGCGCGGCGGCGATCGAAGCCATAGCGACCCCGCCGACTAAACCAATGAGCAGCACGACGCTCAGGTAGCCGGTCCAGCGACGAGCGAAGGTGACCCGCAACCGGTACCAGGCAATGCGCATCACCTGGTCCTGGCCCATGGCTCTCCCTCGTACTCTTCGCTGGTTACGGTAGTTCGCAGTTTGCCCGGCGTCGAGGAAACTGGAAAGGCAGTCACCTCTCGGTCACTGGTCGTGTTAGCATCACGTCACTGACGACATCGAGGTCACTCCGCGCGAAGCACGAGCGCCGTCGGAGTGCGTGCAGCCATGCGTCCGGGCAGCGCCGCGACGAGATTGGCGAAGACCAGTGCGCCCACGCCTACCAGCGCCATGGTCCGTACCGGCACCGTGGCCTCGGGCACGGCATTGATGCTGTGCGCGAAGGCGAGCCAGAACTCGCGGCCGATAATGATGCCAAGCGGCATTCCCACTACGACGCCGATGACTCCCGCGACCGTTGCCTGCCAGGCGATCGCCGAAGCCAATTGGCGCTGGGTGAAGCCGAGCGCTTTCAGCAGTGCGAGGTCACGCCGGCGGCGGCGTACCGAGGTCGCGAGGGTGAGCCCGAGGGCCAGGACCGCGCCGGCGGCGAGGCCCGTAGCGAGCGCCGTGGGGGTTTCGCCCATCGCGTGAAAGTTGACGATCTCCACGGGTCGCAGCACCTTCACCACGCCTCCCGCCAGTCCGCTGGCGGCCGGTATCGCGTTCACCTCGTTGTTGATCTTCACGAGCGATGCGTAGGCCGCGGCAGAGTCCACACCGCTGCGAATCCTCACGAAGACGAAACTGGGCCCCGGTAGCTCTGCGCCCTGGAGGTTAAGTAAGTTTTTCGGAAAGTCACTCGTCGCGGCGAGTGCACCATTGCCCATTCCCACATTGCCATTGGCGACGGCGGGAAACGTCGCCGTTCCCACGATGGTCAGCGTCGTGGGCTTGGAGATCCCGTTGGCGAACGTGACGGTGTCACCGATGCGCCGGTGCAGTTGGGACATCGTCGTGGCTCCGAGGACAATGTCGTTCGCCGCCTCGAGTCCGTGGCCGGTAAGGATTGGAGGTGCGACGCCGGCGCCCGTGGTCGCCGAGCACCCCGGTACGCACCCCGTCGAGCTCGGCGTCCGAAAAATTCGCGCCGGACCACGCCGCGATGTCGTGGTCCGCGTCGAGCAGTGTGGCGACCTGATGGGCGGGCAGGTTCTCCTGACCTCCAAAGCTCGCCATCATCGCGTAGTCCCAGTTCCACCCGAAGAGCGAGGGGTGCGACACAAGGCTGTCGAGGCTGGCGCCGAAAGTGACCGTCGCCGCGAGCACGGTGACGGCCAACACGGCGCCCGTGGTCGCCGAACGGACGGGCGACGCGCTGCGACCTCGGCCCGGCTCGAGCGCGAAACGAAGACCGGTCAGCACCGAGATCGCCATTCCCGACGCCGCGGCGGTACGCGCCCATGCCGGCTCACGCTTCCACTGCGGCGACCTGCGCTGGGTCGTGGCGCGGCGTACCTCGCGACCCGCCAACACGACCGCCAACGAGCCGAGCACCACGAGAATCGCCAGGAACCCGACTACCAGCACCGTCCAATCGAAGGCGATCCCCGGCGTGGGATAGACCGGGCGTACCGGGCCCAGTGGGGCGAGTGGCGAAAGTGCGACCCCGAAGGCAACCGCTAGCAGCGATCCGAGCACCACCGCTGCCAGCAGTCCGAGGACTTCGTCGGCGAGCAGTGTGCCGCGGCTCGCCCCCAGCGCGCGCAGCGTCTGCATATCATCGACGCCGATGCGGATTATTCGCCCGATGGCGAGCCCCGCGATCAGTAGCACGGTGAGCCCCGCGACTGCCCCGAAGACCCCGAGGGCGACCGCTTCGGGCGTGATCGCCTGTTGAGTGATGGGAACAAACTGCGACGTGATCTGACTCGGTAAGTGCGTCGCCACCGGGTCCACTTTGTCGATCTCACTGAGCACCAGCTTCGCGTGGGTGTCGCCGCCAGAAAGCTGGAGGAACGTTTCGGTGCCCGTGGAGAACTGAGCCGCCAACTCGTCGGTGAGGGCCGGAGAGAAGATCAACGCGCTCGATCCGAGCGCGTTGATATCGCTCTCCAGTACGTCGCGGCTCGCGACGAACTCACCGACCATCTTCACGGTGACGATCTTGGGGTTGGAGGGCGCGGACGAGTTGACCTCGACGTCGCTATAGAAGGGGATGTGGATCACCGAGCCGATGTGCAGGCCCTCCTCCTGGGCCGCTCCGGCATTCATCATCGCCTCGTCAGCGTTGCTCGGACTGGGCGACCGGCCCGCCAGAAGCGAGACCTTGTCCATTGATGAGAACTCGCCGTTGGTGCTACCGAGGAACCCGGGGGGCTCTTCGCCGGCCTTGATATTCGGGTGGATGCCCTTGATCGATGGGAGGTCGATATTGCCGTCGAAGACGATCGCGGTCGCCGAGCGTTTCACGAAGGGAAGGTGCGCGATCTCTTGGGCGACGTGCGCGTCGTAACCAGTGTTGAGGCCAAGGGACGGAATATGGTAGCGACTGAAGACCGCGATGGTCGACGGATTCGTGCTGGCGAGGTAGGTCGTGAACGACGATTCGGTGCGCCGAGCGCCAGCGAGCGACGCGAACGCCAGCCCTCCCACGAGCGCGATCAGCAGCACCAGGCTGAGGTAACCCGACCACTTTCGCGCGAAACCAGCGCGCAGCCGGTACCAGGCGACACCCACGACTCGAGCGTTCATCTCAACGTTGCCCCCCAGCGCGGCGACGTACCGCTGCGTGCAGTCTGGCGTGCTACGAGCGAGCCGCCAATGCGGCCACCCCACCAATATGGCTCGTAGTACCACTACGACGAACTTGTGGCCGCGGTCNNCAATCTCTTCAGATCGTGCAGAGCGGCGGCGGCGGCACCGACTCCGCACATCCCGTGCACTCCTCCGCCGGGTGGTGTCGAGGCCGAGCACAGGTAGACGCCCGGTACACCAGTACGGTATGGGTTCCAGCGCATCGCCGGGCGAAAGAGCGTCTGGCGCAGCGTTCCCGCGCCACCGTTGATGTCGCCGCCGACGTAGTTGGGATTGTGCAGTTCGCTGTCGCGAGCATTCGACGTGGATCGCGCGATAATAAGGTCACGAAAGCCAGGCGCGAACCTCTCGATCTGGGCCTCGATGCGCGAGGTCATGTCGACGTCAGAATCGTTGGGCACGTGGCAGTAGGCCCACAGCGTGGCCTGACCCGCGGGTGCCCGGGTCGGATCGACGATGCTCGCCTGGACGACGATGCAGTACGGGCGCTCGGCGTGACGACCGGCGGCCACGTCGGCCTCGGCACTCGCCACCTCTTCGAAGGTGCCACCAACGTGCACGGTCGCCGCGCGGCGGCACTCCTCGGCGATCCAGGGCACGGGTCCCGCCAGCGCCCAGTCGACCTTGCAGATTCCCGGGCCGTTCTGGAACCTCGCGACCGCCCGACGGTAACTGGCGGGCAGTCGCTCGCCCGCCACCGCCGCGAGTGTCTGGGGTGAGGTGTCGAACAAGGTGACCCGGGCAGTCGGAAGGTCCATCGCCTCTTTGATCCAGCGCCCGGTGTGGACAGTTCCCCCGGCGCCGGTGAGCTCCGCCTCGAGCGCGTCGACGAGGCGCGAACTACCTCCCGCGACGACCGGCCATCCGCCTACGTGGGCCGTCATCGTGAGGAAGATACCGAACGCGGCCGTGAGCGACGTGTCGAGGGGCAGCATGGCGTGCGCACAGACACCGGCGAATAGTCCCCTCGCCTCCTCGGTCTTGAAGCGGCGAACAAGATGCGCCGCCGAGGGCACGCCGGCCAACGCGAAGCGTCCCATGGCGACCGGGTTCCTTGGCAGCGAACGTAACGGCGCGAGCACCGTCGGCACCACTGACGCGGCCTGCGCCACGAGGGGACCCATGAGCCTCGAGTACGCGCCTCCGTCGACGCCGAGCGTCCGAGCAGTGGCCGCGACGTCGGAGAACACCACACCGGCGCGTCCACCGTCGAGCGGGTGCGCGAAGGCGATCTCGGGCGTCGCGAGTCGCACGCCGTGATTCTCCAGATCGATACCCGCGAAGAACGGCGACAACGGCACCATCGACTGGATCGTCGAGCAGACGTCGTGGTGAAAGCCCGGCAGCGTCAGCTCCTCGGTCCGACATCCCCCGCCGATGGTCGTTGCTCCTTCAAAGACCTCGACACGAAGGCCGGCGCGCGCGAGGATCAGCGCCGCGGCCAGTCCGTTAGGACCAGACCCGACGACGACGGCGTCGGGCGAGTGCGCCGCACCCGAGCTCACAGCTCGAGAACCAATGATTGGGTGGCGAGCGTCACCCGCTGGTCGGCCGCGAAACGCAGCGCAATCTGGTCGAGCTCGTCATCGGTGCGGTTGGGGCGGTGATGAAAGAGCACCACCCGCTTGGCGTGCGCCCGTAGGCCGAGCTGCACCGCGTACTCAGCCGCCGAATGCCCATAAAAGGCGTACTCGGCGAGCTCTTCGGCCACCAGTTGGGCGTCGTGGATCAAGACGTCGGTGTCGCGGGCGAGTTCGAGGGCGTCGGGGTGGTACTCACCCCAGCCGTCGGGTCCCGGACCCAGGTCGCTCGGACAATGGTCGGACATGTAGGTGAGGGTCGAATGCGCGTCGCTCACGCGGTAACCGTAGGCTCGTCCCCCCTTGTGGGGAATCTCGCGCGAGGTGACCGTAAAGCCCTCAAACTGGTGCTCCCCAGGCGCCAGCCCGTGAAAGGTCCACTCGCCGCGAAGTTCATCGGGCCGGATCGGGAAATGCGGCGGTGACATACCGCGCGCCAGCACATCGAGCGCGCTCGCACCGTCACCTTGGGCGGGCAGGAACAGGTCCACCCGAGCGTCGTCGCGGTCGCCCGCGCGAAAGAACGGCAACCCGTGGACGTGGTCCCAGTGCAGGTGCCCGAGCAGGATGGTGCCGCGAAAAGGCCCGTCACCACAGAGCCACGTGCAGCGGCGTATGCCGGTTCCGGCGTCAAGGATCAACGACGGCGTGTTCTGGTCGTCGTGCGCGATCGCCACGCACGAAGTGTGACCTCCGTAGCGAACGTAGTCACCTCCCGGTGCCGGCGTCGAACCCCGAACGCCCAGGAAGTGGACCCGCACCCCTCTAGCCCGCGCTCGTGTCTTCCCGGCGGTGCCCGCTCGACAGTTGCTCGAGGTCCTGGCGGTCCAGTGCGCTCGCCGGCACCGAGGCCACCCGACACGCGGTCACGGCCACGATGGAGGAGGTGCGCTCGCCCCCCTCTAAGTGAGCGCGCTCGCCGAGCATCGCTCCGGGTCCGTACTCGGCCAATCGCTCGCCGTCGACTTCAATGCGCGCCACGCCGTCGAGGATCAAGTACACGTCCGAACCCTTCTCCCCCTGGCTCACGAGCGTGGTGCCCTTGTCGATTTTCATGATTCTAGGTTTAGCCGCGCCGTGCATGAGTTGGAGTGATAGTGAACGCTCGAGGGCGGACTCGACCACCGTAACGAACGCCTCGGAGTCCTGATCACCCCAGGGGCTGTGCTTTCCGAAGGACTTGCGGTACCAATCGTTGAAGTCGATCAGGCCGGACTTTCCAATGAGTTGGCCGTGGTCGTCGTAGAGCCAGTGCCGCGGAAAACGGCTCGCTCCGGAAATCGCGCCCTCGGCGCTCCCGTCGACGTACAGGGTGAGCGACAGGGTCGTCCACGCGAGCGGCGCCTGCCACTGGATGAACGGGGCGCGGCGCACCGAGCGCGGCGCCGGCATCCCGGTGCGGCCCCCGGAGGTTTGGGTGAAGCGAACCCAGCCGACCCCGTACTCGGGCTCTCGCTGGATGTCGGGTAAGGAGACCGCCTGAAAGACGTGGCTCATCGGCCCGACGCGCACCGTGGTGCTGCCAATCATGCCGGCGCCGGTGTAGCCCGCTTTCGTCACCTTGCCGGCGGCATTCACCTCCACCCACGCCGAAAGCCGGTTCGCAAAGCGGAATCGGTCGGCGTCGCGCAGCGCCGCCAGGTCACCGAGCTCGTCGGGCGGCGGCGGGTCGTAGTGGGCCATGCCCACCTCGAAGGGCAGCTTGGTCGTCCCCTCCACGGCCTCAGAAGGAATCCACGACAGCGACGTCACGGAACTTTGGTATCTCATGGGTCCTCACTTTGTTCGTCGATGCTGCCATCCTCGCGCCCACGGGCGCACCAACAAAAGGGGGGTGCCCTACTGCCTCGAGGTAGTCCTGGCACCCCCTCGCGTCGGGGGGTCTCCCCCCTTTTCTCACTGGCCGAAGGCGGACAGAATTTCACCATGAACGATGCACCCGTTGGGGTGATCAAGGTGTTTTTGGCTGACGACAACCTGATCGTGCGTGAGGGTGTGCGCGCCCTCATCAATCGCCACCCGGACCTCGCCGTGGTGGGAGTCGCCGAGGACTACGACGGAACGGTCGCCGGCGCCACTCAAGCGGAGCCGCACGTCCTCGTCACCGACATTCGGATGCCGCCGTCGTTCCACCGTGAGGGCATCGACGCCGCGAAGGAGGTGCGCAAGCGCCACCCCGGCACCGGGGTCGTCATCTTGTCGCAGTACGACGACCCCGAGTACGCCGTCTCACTACTGAGTGAAGGCTCGGCCGGCTACGGCTACCTATTGAAGGACCACATTGCCGAGGGTAACCAGCTCATCGAGGCCATCCGTACGGTGGCGACTGGCGGCACGGCCCTGGACCCGGCGATCGTCGAAGCGCTCGTGCGTCCGGTCACTTCGAGCGGCGAGCTGAACGAGTCAGAAGAGGCACTGTTGGCGCTGGTCGCCGAGGGCAAGCCCATCAAGGCCATCGCGGCGTCACGAGGACTACCGGCCGAAGCCGTCGACGCCGAGGTAGAAGCGGTGTTCTTGAAGCTCGCCCAGGGGGTCAGCGCCGGGAACCAGGGGGCGCTGCATCAACTCCGGTTGCTGCACCAAGCGATCGTCGATCGCGAGGAGCAGGGCGAGACCCTTTCGCGGCTCCTGCCCGGGGGGATCGCTGAGAAACTCCGCCTCGAAGGCCGTCGCATCGGCGAGACTGAGCGCATGGAGGTGACGGTCGTCATGAGCGACATCCGCTCTTACTCGGCCATTGCCGAGCACGCCGACCCCAGCCAGTTGGCCGGTCAGCTCAACACGCACCGCGCTGCAATGAACCACGCCATCCTCGGCGAGGGCGGCACCGTGATGCAGTTCGTCGGCGACGCCGTGATGGCGGTCTTCGGCGCGCCCGTCTCGACCCAGGACCACGCCGAGCGGGCCGTGGGCGCCGCCCTGCAGATGCACTCTCTCCAAGACGAGATCAATGAGCGTTGGCTCGCCGAGGGATTGCCGGAGTTCGGTCTGGGCATCGGGCTCTCGACGGGTGAGGTCGCGGCCGCGCTGCTCGGCTCCGAGGAGCGCCTCGAGTACACGCTCGTGGGCGACACCGTGAACCTCTCCCAGCGTCTCCAGCAGCTGGGTTCAGCCGGCGAAACTGTGCTCTCGGAAGCAACGCTTCGCGCACTGAGCTTTAAAGTCGAAACCGTGGCCCTCGATCCGCAGTTAGTGAAGGGTCGCGACACGCCGGTGCTCGCCTTCAAGCTCGTCGCCCACTACCAGTCACCGACCACCACCCCGGAGAGCGCCACTTCGAGCAGTCCAGCATCGACACAAGGAGACACACCATGACCACCACCGACTCAGCCGCGTCGACGAACGCGCCAAAAGAGAGCGGGCCCGCCCTCGAGGCGCACGGAGTACGCAAGACTTTCGAGGCGGAGATCGCGCCGGTGCGTGCACTGCGCGGGGTCGATCTGACGGTCGAGCGAGGGTCGTTCGTGGCGCTCATGGGACCCTCGGGATGTGGCAAGTCGACGCTGCTCAACCTCATCGCGGGGCTCGAGGACGCCGACGAGGGGACGATCCTCGTGGCGGGTGAATCACTCAGCGTGGGATCCGAAGACGACCACGCCCTCATCCGTCGACGCCACATCGGCATCGTCTTTCAGTTCTTCAACCTCCTCGAGGGCATGACCGTCCAAGAGAACGTGGCGTTGCCCGCGATCATCGCCGGGCGCAGCCGAAAGGCCGCCGAGAGCCGGGCGCGCGACCTGCTCGACCTGCTCGGCATCGGCGACAAGGCGAGTGAGATGCCCGGAGTGCTCTCGGGGGGCCAGCGACAGCGCCTCGCGATAGCGCGGGCGCTGGCCAATGAGCCGACACTCCTGCTCGCCGACGAGCCAACCGGCGCGCTGGACTCGGCGGGGGGCCAGGAAGTGATCGAGCTGATGAGCCGGCTTCACGCGGCGGGCCAGACCATCATCCTCGTGACCCACGACGCGCAGGACGCTGCCGCGGCCGATACGGTGCTGATGATGAGAGACGGCCGGATCCTCGGTGCCGACGACGCTCCGGGTAACGGTCCGGTCACGGCGATCGGAACATTCTGAGCGTGCGCGACTACACCATCGTGAGCTCACAAGAGGGCACTGGCGCGCCGACATCGGCGCCCAAGAGCTTTCACGGCCAGTGGGAGATGCTGCTCAGCGTGGCCGCGTTGGTGATCGTGGTCCTCTCTATCACCGTTGCGAACCACGTCAGCCACGCAGCGCTGTGGGACGTCTGCGCCGCGGTGATCGTCTGTTGGATCGTCGCGGGACGCGTGACCTTCACGTCCGCCCCAAGACTCGGGTGGGTCACGTCGGCCGGCGCTCTCGCGGCCGCGCTGGCGGCGGGCGCCGCGCGACTCGCTGAGGCCAAGACCAACGGCCTGCACGGACACGCCCAGATAGTGGCCGCCCTCGTCGCGCCCATCGCGATGGCGGTCTCGGTGCACGTGCTGCTCTCACTGCCCGTCGGCACGCTGCAAGCGAAAGCGCGACAAGTGACAACCGGTCTCTGGTACGCGGTCGCCGCCGTGACCGGCATCTATCTCACCACGACGTCCCACGTGTTTCCTCCGTGGCCGGTCGACGCCGGATGGGCCGTGGCGATTGCGACGACCCTGCCGTCTTTGAGCACGCGCTACATCGGCGCCTCGGCCGCCGGGCGCCAGCGGGTCCAGAGCCTGGGCGCCGGTGTCGCGGTCGCGCTCACCATCGCGGTCTGCGCCGAGACCCTGCACCTGATCGTCGACTGGCCCCACCAGATCTCGGCGACCCTGCTCGGGGCATCGGCCCTGGTGCCGCTCGGACTCGTCGCCGGGAGCTCGCGCCACGCCTCGCGCGCCGACCGCCTCCTCGTCTACCTGCTACGGATCCTCGGGCTGGTCGTGGTGGTGGCAGTTATCTACCTCATCGCGCTGCGGGGGTTCTCTAAGGCCCCGTCGACCTCGAGTGAGCGCAAGGTCTTTTGGTGGTCACTGGGCGCGGCCGGCGGCGCGGCGGCCGTCTACCTCGGCCTTCGGCGCCGGTTCGAGCGCATGGCCACGAGCTTCACCTACGGCGCGCGCGAGGCACCCGACGAGGTGGTGCGCACCTTCGGCAGCCGCCTCACCCGCGCCATTCCCATGGACGAATTACTGCTGCAACTGGTGGAGTCGCTGCGCAAGACGCTGACGCTCTCGTCCGCCGAG
>PMTL01000143.1 GCA_003168075.1 Acidimicrobiaceae bacterium | reverse complement strand
GTACCGCTGATCACTTGGTGATTTTGAAACACGGGCGTGTGGTAGTACACGGAACGCTGGACCAACTCGCGGGCGACGCGGTACTCATCGTCGAGACGTCGTCGCCGGTCGATCCCATTGAACTCGGACGTCGGCTCCAATGCGTCGTGACCGCGGCAGAGCCGACACGACTGCACTGTCAAATTTCATCATCTCGCGAGCGCGTGGCACTGGTGAGCGCGTACTTGAGCGAGCAGGGTGCGTCACTCGTCTCGCTGCGGACCCGGGCATCACTGGAGGAGCGCTACCTCGAACTCATCGCCGAGTCGAGCCGAGGAGAGGCGTCGTGAAGGCCTGGTGGGCCCAGACCCGCGCCGAGGTGCGCATGACGGTGCGTCGCGGCGAGACCTTGCTCTTGACCCTCGGCATCCCGGTACTGCTACTCGTCTTCTTCACTCTCTCTCACGTCACTACCACCCCGGCGGGCGGGCGCATCAACTTCATCGCGCCAGGAATCTTGGCCCTGTGCGTCCTCTCCACGTCGCTGGTCGCCTTGTCGATCGCTACGGGTTTTGAACGTTCCTACGGGGTACTGCGTCGACTTCACGTCACGCCGCTGGGACAGCGCCGGTTGATCGGCGCGAAGATCGCGGGCGTGTTCGTCACCGAAATCATCCAGGTGGTGGTGCTCGGCCTCGTGGCGCTGAGTTTGCACTGGCGCCCGCGTGGTGGAGTGGGGGGAGGACTTGAGGTCGCCGTCGCGCTGGTCCTGGGCTCGGCGGGCTGTGCGGGCATTGGACTCCTGCTCGCCGGACGACTTCGCGCCGAAGTCAACCTTGCCGCCAGCAATGGCCTGTACCTCGTCCTGCTCTTGATGTCCGGAATCGTGGTGCCACTCACCTCGATGCCCTCAGTGGTGCGCCACGTGGCCCTCTACCTCCCGCCGGGAGCGATGGCCGACGCACTGCATCAGATATTGGGGCACGCGGCCAGCGTTAGCGTGACGGACTGGTGGACACTGGCACTGTGGGCGTTCGTCGCGCCACTACTGGCGGCGCGGACCTTTCGCTTCGACTGAGCGCTCTACGCGTTGAGCGCCGCGATGCCGGCCGCGAACTGCTTCGTAGAGATCGCACCGATGGTCATGTTCTGCACGACGCCCTCGGCAGTCACGAACACCGTGTCGGGGAGCCAGCCAACCAGGAAGTTGCCCGCCGCGACTTTGCTCAAGGGATCGAAGAAGGCCGGAATGTTCAGGTGATCCTTGGCGAGGGTGCTACGCCCCGAAGACGCCGAGTCCTCGGCGTCCACTCCCAGCACCGTCACCTGGCCCAGACTGTGAGTGGCCAGGTACTTCGACAATGCTGGCAACTCCGTCCTGCACGGACCACACCAACTGGCAAAGAAGACCACCGCTGTCGCATGACCCGAGCTCCACGGCGACGTGATCATCGGACCCGCCAGGCTGGCTTCACGAATCGCGGGCAGCGTCTTACCCACCAACGCGGGCGGAGATGATCCGTTGTTGACCGAGCCTCCGGTCAGTACCGAAACGACGACGATCAACACCACCGCAATTGCCGTTCCGATGCCGAGAGACACGAACATCATGGGCGATGGGTGACCGCGCTTCGCGCGGGGTTCTCGGGTACTAATGGTTTCGGACAAGGACATCGACCGCCATAAACACGAACAGCGCCGTCAGGTACGTGATGGAGAAGTGAAAGAGGCGCATCGCCTCGGTAACGTCGGCCGTGTCCGCGCGAGCGTGTCGATAGAGCCGAAAGGAGTAGAAGGTGAAGAGGCCACCCAGAATCGTCGCCGACACGGCGTAGATCCAACCCAAGTGGGCAACTGGACCAATCCACATCGTGACCACCCACAACACGACCGAATACACCAGTATCTCGAGCGTCGTTCGCCGCAGGGAAGCGACCACTGGCATCATAGGCACGTTGGCGGCCGCGTAGTCGTCGCGGTAGCGAACCGCGAGCGCCCAGAAGTGCGGCGGGGTCCAGATGAAGATCACCGCGAACAACAGTACCGGCGTCCAGCTCAGTGAATTGGTCACCGCCGACCATCCGATCAGAACGGGTACCGCTCCGGCGGCACCGCCAATCACGATGTTCTGCTTCGAGCGCCGCTTGAGCCACATGGTGTAGACGAGCACGTAGAACGCAGTGGCGGCCATGGCCAGCCAGGCGGAGAGGAAGTTGACGGTCGTCGCCAGGACCACAAAAGCAGCGAGTTCGAGGCCGAGGGCGAAAACGGCGGCGGCCATCGGCGTCATCACGCCCGTCACCAGTGGTCGGTTCTTCGTACGCTCCATGATCGAGTCGATGTCACGGTCGTACACCATGTTGAGAGCGTTAGCACCACCGGCCGCGAGCGTGCCACCGACCAGGGTGGCGAGAACCAATCCGAGGCCCGGAATACCCTTATCCGCGACGACCATCGTCGGCAGCGTCGTCACCAGAAGCAACTCAATAATGCGCGGCTTCGTCAGTGCAATGTAGCCCTTGAGAGTCTGCGACGTCGTGCGCGTAATCGGGGTGACGAGAGACACGCGCTAAGTCTACGAGTCACGAGAATTACCTAGGCTGTCTGGGTGACTCCTCTCCCTCGTCGCGAGCTCAGCCCGGCGGTGTTTCGCTGGTTCGCCCTCGCGGCGTTCATCTCGATGATAGTAATTGTCCTGACGGGAGCGGCTGTTCGATTGACCGGGTCGGGACTCGGGTGCCCCGACTGGCCCACGTGTTTCAAGGACCAAATTGCCGGATCGTGGAGCATTCACCCTCTGATCGAATACGCCAACCGGATGGTGACGGTGACCCTGGTCATCTTGACAGGCGTCACTTTCATCGCGTCACTACTGCGTCGACCCCGACGTCGCGACCTCGCAGTCCTCGCAGGACTCTTGATCCTCGGCGTCATCCTCGACGCGATACTCGGCGCCTTCGTCGTGTACTCCAAGCTCAATCCGTGGTTGGTCTCGCTGCACATGTTGTTGTCGCTCGCGATGGTGGTGATCTCGGCGATCCTCTATCACCGCTCAAAGTACCTCTACGGCCCCGGAGCGCGCGTCGACGTTCGCGATCCGCATTTTCGCGCAGTGGCGCGCCTGTTGTGGATTCCCTTTGTCATGCTGCTCATCACCGGAACCATGACCACGGGCTCGGGTCCGCACGCGGGCGGGTCACAAGGCCAACTCCAAGCGCGGCGCCTGCCCTTCGCGTTCAGTTCGGCCGCCTGGGTGCATTCAGTGGCCGCGACGTTGTTCGTCGGGCTCGTCGTGGGGCTTCTCGTGTCCATCTGGAAAACGTCGGCGCCGGCACCATTGCAGTTGGGCGTTCGCCGCCTGGTCATCATTGCGCTGATTCAGGCCGCAATCGGCGTCACGCAGTACCTCACCCACGTACCAGCGGCCTTGGTCGAGTTGCACATCGCCGGTGCCATCTCGCTCACCATCGGCGTCACGCAATTCCACCTGCGACAGACCGCGCACGATCGTGAACCCTCGATTCCGAGAAAATCCCGACCTCCTAAAACGCCCAACGTGGGACGTATGGCACTATCGTGAGTTACGCCGTGTCGAACAGACTCTAAAGTCAGGAGGTGCGTCATGGCACAAAGTTGGGGCTTTGGGGCCCTGGTAAATCTCGACCACTATGGCCACTATTTACAGTGGCATTTTCTTTCCATCAGTGTGTCGAATCTCATCGTCATCATTCTCATGGTTGCGACCTTCGTGGTGGCGCTGTTCGCGCCGTTCCCGGGCCGTCGTAACCGAAAGGGGCCACAGTGAGCTCGGACATCGATCGTCAGTGGACGTCGCGGATGCGCCGAAGTGTCGTGAGCAAGTTGCCGCCCGACAAGTTGCTCCCCGATACTCAGCCCGCCTACGTCGCTTCGTGGATCTACGTCTTTGGCGTGACCACCATGGCCGCTCTCGCGGTGGTGATCGCGACCGGTTGCATCCTCGCTCTCGCCGGTCCGCAGTGGTGGCATTCGTCATCACTGGGACACTTCGTCAACTCGATGCACTTGTGGAGCGTCGAGATCTTCTTCTTCGCGATGGTGATTCACCTGTGGGGCAAGTTCTCCATGGCCGCCTGGCGCGGTGGGCGTTCGCTGACCTGGGTGACCGGAGCCGTGACGTTCCTCGCGTCAATCCTGGCTGGTTTCACCGGCTACGTCAGCCAAACCAACTTCGACTCGCAGTGGATTGCCACCCAGGCCAAAGACGGCATTAACTCGACCGGTGGCGGCGCATTCTTTAACGTGCTCAACCTGGGCCAAATGCTCATGTGGCACATCGTCCTGCTGCCCCTGGCGGCGGTCGTCTTGACCGGACTGCACGTCTTGATGGTCCGCGTCAAGGGCGTCGTTCCCCCGATTGAGGAAAAGGCGGAGGTGTCGGCATGAGTAAGAAGGCCTACCGACCCGACGTCGACGCGCCCGAATGGAAGGGCCGTTACGTCCCCTACGACATCATCAAGGAGGGCGCCATCGCTCTGCTGGTGGTATCCATCCTCACCATCGCACTCGCCGTCATCTTCAGTTCGCCCGACGAGAAGGCGATCACCATCAAGACCTGGTCGAACGCCGACCCGATCGACTTCGCCCAAACTGCTTTTAGTGAGCTCAACGGCACCTCGGGTGTCGCGGGCTACGGCGCGCCCTATAACAGTGGTGGACCCGCTCAGGGATGGGGCTTCTTGTCGCCCGAGAAGTGGGTAGGTGTTCACATCAACATCAACACCGCCACCGACTTCGTCCTCAATCCGCTCCTGGCCCAGCCGGAACAGCCGGCACTGACCACGGCGCTCACTCAGTGGAAGTCCGCGTCCAGCGCGACCCAGACGACGTGGTCCAACGCCTACTCCAACGCCGACCCCAAGATGACCTTCTCGGGTGGGGTGGTGAAGGTTCCCACGAACTCCGCGGGACCGGTGCCCGTGCTCATCAACGATCTCACGATGATGGCGCGCTCGGGCGCACTGGATCAAGCGTTGGTGACCCAGAACGGCTTCTACACGACCAACTACACCAAACCGCTGCTGTTCCTGTCTGATGGCTCGTACCTCGAAAGCGTCGCCGTCAAGCAGCACCTCGGTGGCGACCAGTGGGGCATGATGAACGAGACGGGTAGCTGGCCCGGTCAGGCGTGGCTGTGGCTCTACACATTCTGGTACCAGATTCAGCCGTGGAGCACGAGCGCCAGCGGTGACTTCCTAGTCTGGGGCACGATGATGATCCTGACCGCACTACTCGTCTTGGTACCCTTCATTCCCGGACTGCGTTCCATCCCGCGCCGACTCAAGATCTACCGCATCATCTGGCGCGAGCACTACGCCGAGCAGGAGCGCTAACCCCGGTTCGCCGCTCGCCAGGTAGGAGTCGACACCACCCCGTGTCGCTGGACCACGGCTTCTACCTGACGCGCAGCCGCCAGCAACGTCCACTCACTATGGGGTCGGCCCACCAGCGTCAATCCCACCGGTAGTCCTTCCACTACACCCATCGGGACGGTGAGAATCGGCCATCCGGCTACCGCCGCCGCCATGATCGACGCCGAGACGTACTTGGCGTTGTCACCGTTTACGAGGTCGCTCTTCCAGGCCGGACCGTACGCCGGAGAGACAACGACGTCGTAGCCCTCGAGCGCCGGCAACAGACATTGCTCCACGGCCCAGCGCACGTTGCGCTCGCGCGCCCCCCGATAGGCGTCACTGGCGCATCCGCCACTCGCCAGCGCCCGAGTGAAGAACTCGTGTCCAAAGAAGCGCTGTTCGACGCCCGAGTGCTCGTCTTCGAAGACCACCACGTCGGCGAGAGACCCCACACCCTCGCCGGGTCGCTGGGCGAGATATGCGTCCATGTCGTCGAGCAACTCACACAGCAACACGGTGAGCTCGTCGTCGTAGTCGTTCGGTCCCGGTAGGCCACACTTGCGTTGACCCACGTCGAGTCCACCGTCGCGCACGCACGCCATCACCTCATCGAAGAGGACGTCGGTGCCGTCGTGAGCCGTGCGCCAGTTACGCGATTCAACCATTCGAGGTGACGACGCGACGCCCCTCGGCGTCGTACCCGACAGCACTCCGTACAGGAGAGCGAGGTCCTCGACACTACGCGCCATGGGGCCAGGGCTGTCCTGGGAATGACTGATGGGCACCACGCCCACGCGTGACACGTTGCCCACGGTCGGTTTGAGGCCCACCACTCCATTGAGCGACGCGGGACACGTGATTGAACCGTCGGTCTCGGTCCCCACGGCCAGTGGCGCCAGTCCCGCAGCGAGCGCCGCCCCGGTGCCCGACGATGATCCACCGGCCGAGCGATCGAGCGCCCACGGATTCGCCACGAGACCCCCACTCGCGGAGAAACCGCTCGTCGAGTGCGGCGAACGCATATTGGCCCACTGGCTCAAGTTGGTACTACCCACAATGATGGCCCCCGCGTTGCGCAGCCGCGTCACCAGTTCAGAGTCGCGCGCGGGCCGACCCGCCAGTGCGGTCGATCCCGCGCACCCGGGCAGTCCGAGTGCCTCGATGTTGTCCTTAATCAGCACCGGCACTCCGTGCAGTGCACCGAGGACCTCTCCACGCGCGCGCTGTTCGTCGCGCTCGTCGGCGACCCGCAACGCGTCATCGCTCAGCGCCGCGACGGCGTGCACCGCGACACTTTCGGACTGGTCAATGGCGATGGTGCGCTCGAGCAACACCCCGACGATCTGGCGCGACGTGACCTCACCGTCGTCGAGACGACGTAGCAATTCGACCGCGCCGACGTAGGCCAACTCGTACGTTGAGGGGTGCGGATCGTCCCTCACCATGGCCTACAAGTTCGCGACGGACAGCGGCGTCAGCAACGTCTCGCCGGTTCGGTATTCGTGGCGCTCGGCGCCCTTCAATATCCACGCCGAGGAGGTCCCCTGCACCATCCACTCCTCGGGTCCACCCACGATCGCCGTCTGCTCGTCGACACCGACAACGGTGACATCGTCGTCACGCCCCACGAGGAACCTGGTCGCCACGTCGGGCATGCGCTTCAAAAAGGCGTCAAAGTGCGGAATGACTCGCAGGTGTGACAGCAGACCAAGACCCGGTGTTCCACCCTCGCGCGGGTGTCGAATCGTGGGAACCCACGCCGCCATCACCATGGCTCCCGCACTGCAACCCGCGAGCGCCGCGCCACTTCGCCACTGCGCCTCGATTGCCGCCCACAGTGCAGTGTCGCGCAAGGTGTCGGCGAGGTAGTTGGGATTGCCACCCGAGAGGTAGATCAAGCCAGCTCCGTCGAGCAATTTCACGATCTCGGGGTCGTTGGCGTGCTCGCGCGTCGCAACCGGGAGGATGACCGGCGTCACACCCAGGCGCTCCGCTTGCTCGACGCCGAGGCGATGCCACTTTTCAACGACCGCGGGTCCGTCGGGCACCGCGGCAGTCGCCAGCTGCACGTAGCGCGGCGCACGGTCGGCGATCAGTCCCTTCTCGATGTCCGCCATGATGGGCAGATACTCTCCCGAGCCCACGAGCGCGAGTGGACCCGCCTGATGAGAGTTCACGTCAATCGCCTGCCCTTGGTCTCGCCACTACCTTTACCTCAGCCACGGTAACGGCTGGCGCGAAGTACCCGCACCGATGTCGATATCGTGACACCGAGCCCCCAGTAGGTACGATGGCCCACAATGAGACTCGCGACCTACAACAGCTGCTCTTTTAGCGAGAAACGCGCAGTACTGCGTACTTTCTGGTCGGGTCGAGCCGACGCGTCAGACAAGATCAACCAAGCGGCCCGCGAATACGGACCGTACGCCCTTGGTTTCGTCGCCATCATCACCTTCGAGTTGGTCGTCATCGCCGCCTTTCTCATCATCCGTGCCAACGGTTGGGCTTGGACCGCGACGGGAACGCTAGTGCTCGCCCTGTGGAGCCTGTGGTGGACGGCGGCGTGCCGACGAAAGGCGAACGGACTTCCCCTGACTGGTTTTTAAGGTTCACTGCGGGACTCGCCCCCGATGTGGTCGGTCGCATCGTCGTCGCGCCGGTGATCCGTCCGGTCAGTTCGCTACGACGCTGAACTACGGTTCTGGGAATTGGTACTCGACGGGGACCACGCGACGAAACGGGAATGCTCGAGCGCTGGGTCCATTTTCGCGTATGTGCGTCAATCTCTCTTCGGCGTCGCGAATCGTCGGCATGTGCGTATCAGGCGTCCACCAACATACAACCATTGGTTCGGCCACGACCGAGAACCACTGTCGGCGTTGCTGTAGGGCCTCACGGTGCTGTGGATTTCGATAGACGAAGTCGAACAGGCTTGCGGCATCCCTCCACACCGACATGTTGACCAAGAGAGTGTCATCGTTGAAGATCCGCTGATCGAGTGCCCCCTCACCTTCTTCGTCCTGTAGGCGCCACACGAAGCCCGGCGCCGATTCGGCCTGGCGATTGACATCAGCGATACGAGCAACGAACTGGGCCATCGCGGGAGAATCAATCGGTGCCATCATTTTTCCGACGTTCAACTGAGCGAGGAGCACGCCCCATGCTACAAAGCCGTCACGTGGCTTCTCAGCGCGCAAGTCACCACTCACTTCGACTGGTCGTTGAGGGCCGCCGAAGGATGCTGCGATCATCCACGGCTGATCCACGAAACTGCATCGAAGGCTCGTATGGGCAAGATGACTTCTCCGGCCTCCGTGGAGGCGATGGTGGGTGCTGACGAGAATTGCCAGAGCCCATACCAGAAGAGGGCTCTCGTCGTTCACGATCGGGGCGCTTCACGCCAAATCTAGCGAGTTCTCACGGCTGATTTCGCGTAACTCAAATCACGACCGGCCCGAACTTCCCCCGGTTTACCTTGAGGTCTGAGTAGTGGTGCCCTCGGATTGGGTAGGTATAGGCACGGGCAAGAGGCCACACTCTCCCCTTGCTCGAAGCTTCGATGTTCGGCCCCCACGATCACTATCCTCCGAGCGGCAGGCCCTCACGGAATCCGAACTCGTGGACGCTCTTTGGCCTGGATCCTTGTGGAAGCCTGCTTGACATCGAAGTATGATTTTGTATACTTATACTACTAGTAGTACCCAGTAGGGAAAAGAGGCACTCCAATGAGCAAGGTCAAGTCACTTGTCGGTATGGTGACGGTAGGCGCGAAGGGACAGATCGTGATTCCCGCTGAAGCGCGACGGGAACTCGGTATTGAGGAGGGCGACAAATTGGTAATTCTGCGCGGAAAGACGGCGAAGACGTTGGTACTACTAACTCACCCGGAGATGGACCGCCTCATCAGCAAGCTCGGACTCACCGACGACACTCTGTAGCGCGGGGCCATCAGGCGGTCATCAAGACGAGACATCAAGCGAAACGATCCCCGACACTTCGCCGCCGTTCACACCAGAATTTTCGTAGCGGAATCGCTGAAATCTCGTAAGTCCCCATGGCGGAGACGAT
>PMTL01000003.1 GCA_003168075.1 Acidimicrobiaceae bacterium | reverse complement strand
TCGTCGTAGATATAACTAGGCAGATCAAAGGCTGGTTGCAGTCAGCCAACGAAATCGTTTCTGCACATGGGATGCTGCAAAAGCAGAATCGTCTTTACCCACCATTTGGCAAAATTAGTTACGCAATTCTGATCATCGAGTTCATCTCCTCGATCGAGAACAGCCCGGACGATCGGCTTTCCTGAATTCTCATACCGTTTGTTCAATGCGCCATTGCAGTCATTTGGACTCGTCTTGTCGCACACTGGTAATAAGAATGGCGGAATGTGGTCAGTCTTGCGGGCCACGCCGCTTCGAGTGAGGTTCTCCTTTCCATTCATCTCTGTTGTAAAGGGTCCATTGCCCAACCATCGCTTCATGAGCCACTTCGGAAGGACGTGTTCTCCTTTCTTGGACGCTGGTTCTCCGCAAAAGACGCATACAGGCACCTCATGGAATTTAGTAGGAGGATTTACCAAGATTCAACTGTGTCAAAAGAATCAATGATGTCGCTGACAAAGCCGGTCGGGTAGAATTTCTTACGCAAGGAGCATCAATGAACGTCGCGGCAGAGCAACCTGATGGACCGACGCGGGCTTTACATGAACTCACGGCACTCAAATCCGCGCAACTTGCGCTTCTGGGTGTCTTAATTGAGAAGAGTAGTGCAGTCGCGACGATGTATGTCGGCGCGCTCATGGCAAGAGCAGACGACAGTAATCCTGATCGTCTGTCGCAGGCTTGTCACAGTCTGAGAGACGTCGAAGGTCGAATCCATCTTTGGACTGGTGATCCCAGTCGCGCAGGTGATTGAGGATCGGACAGTACCAATTCACCCCGCTCTCGTCTTCATTGAGGGCGACTGGAGCACCGCCTCACTTCCCCGCTTTCTAATGGGCAAACCGTACGTACACGACGGCGTATACATCTCTCCACCAAGAGCTCTTATCAAAATTATTAACGAGCCGGGAGCGCTGAATGCGGAGTTGATCAATTCTCTCGCCGTCAAACTAGACAAGGCCCTGAAGCCACGATAAAAAGCTTCAGGTTCACTGATGCTTTGTCACACATCCCCGCCCAAAGGATTCCGTGTGCCGCTCTCCCGTCACGGTTCGGAGAGTCCCTACCAAATGGTTCGAGCAACACTCACCCATTCAGATTTATTCAGTGTTTAATGCCTAAGATTTGCCCTAGTGGACACTTTTCAGGCTCTTGGAGTAACCCTGATCGGCATCATTCCGGGCGCTGCGGCAGTTTGGTCGTACGAGCGACACGCGGGGTCATGGGGGCTAAAATCTCCCGACCGCCTTTATCGGTTCATAGGAACCTCAGCAATAATCGCTTTGTTCTTCGCTCCGATTTCCTATTGGCTATGGACAGGTCCCTTTCACGCCGACATCTCGTCCCGACATTATGTTCCCATTGGCTATTGGTTTGTACTAATTGCGTACCTCGTCATCCCCGCGACGATTGGATATTGGCTTGGAACTCGAGTCGAATCAACTAACAGTTCAATCGGCAAGATCATTCGTGGCCCGAATGCCGCCCCGACCGCCTGGGACCACATGTTTCGATCCAAGCCCGATGGAATAATTAGAATAAAACTTAAGAGTGGCACTTGGCTAGCTGGAATCTATGGCCCGAACGAAGATCGGTTCGCGTATGCCTCAAGTTATCCTGAGCCACCAAGCCTGCTGCTCAGCCGCGCCATTGACGTAGACGCCCTAACTGGAGCCTTCAAGCTCGAAGCCGGATTCCCTGTATTCCTTAGTACCAGTATTCTTATAGAGTGGGAGGAAATTGAGTACGTCCTATTTGATAGAGGGAACTAGCCAATGACAACTGAACAACAGAACGCACCAATCTTGACTCCCGATCCGGACACGATCGAAAAGAGAGGCTACGTGCCTTCAAGAGGTCCGGAACCGCAGCCTCAAGACTTCAGCAATCTCCCATCTGGGCCTGCTCCTGGTGCCGCACCGGTCAACACAAATCAATCCAACAGTGAAGATGAATAGTCGGAGACGGGGATCTCGGATTTAAGAATCTCGACTGGACGTATCTTGGCGACGGCTAAGGCAACGTCGGACCCGATATGGTCATTTGCTCAAACCAATTGAGCGTAAGAACTTGCGTGTTAAGCCATTGGTCTTGGCGTACACCTTGCGCCGAGCGTATCGCTTGCCAAACGACGACGGTCCCTTCTCAGCCGCTTCGAGATTTCCCAAATCGCGAGCAGCTCGGTACAACTGTGAACGAGCACTCTTCTTCCTTACCATTGTCTACCTCCCCTAAACACACGCAGAGACGTAACTCAGTGTAAGCAAGAAACTCAGGAGTTCGGGTCTGCCCCCAAATTAGTTGACTCAACGTCCGCACTTCAGCGGGTGACGTTTCGTAAAGCCAATGATCCTATCTGTAACTCTCGTGAACGATGCCCAGCACCGAAGTCCGTGTCGGGTAGCCAGACGACGGAGAGACTTGAGGTGCAACCCGTCCTGTAGACAGGAGACACGGATGGAAACCTAGTGGTTGAGCATCTGCGGTTCGCGAGTGGCACAATTACGTGAGAGCGCTCGAAAGGAGGGTCCCGAATTGGACGAGCTCCGAGTACTACACGTCGCCGACCTGCACATCGACAGCCCGATGCGAGGTTTGGTCCCCTACGAGGACTCTCCGGTTGATGCGATTCGGAGCGCCACCCGCTCCGCTTTTCGGTCAATCGTCACCGAAGCGATCGAGCACGAAGTCCATCTCGTCGTCATTGCTGGCGACCTCTACGACGGGAGCTGGCGTGACTACAACACCGGAATATTTGTGGTTAGTCAGTTGGCGGAACTGAACGAATCCGGAATCCCAGTCGCTATCGTTCTCGGGAACCACGATGCCGAGAGCGTCGTCACGAAACAGTTGCGCTTACCGCCTCACACGGTCCTGCTTTCCTCGAGCAAACCGGAAACGTGGGTAGTAGGCGAAACCGGAATTGCGGTGCATGGGCAGAGTTATGCCGATAGGGCAATCTTCGAGGATTTGTCTTTGGGCTATCCGAATGCTGACCCTGGACTCGTGAACATCGGTATGCTTCACACCTGTTTTGATGGAAGCATCGGGCACGAACCGTACGCACCGTGCACTCTCGACGGCCTTCGAGCAAAAAACTACGACTACTGGGCGCTGGGACACGTACATGGCTACACGGTGATTTGCGAGGAGCCGCTCGCTGTGTTTCCTGGCAATCTCCAAGGCCGAAACGTTCGAGAAACCGGCGCCAAAGGTTCGTGCCTCGTCACCTTCGAGGATCGCCATCCCCGAGTCGAACGCTTATTAAACAATCTCGTCAGGTGGGAGCACGTCAATATCAATGTTTCGGACGCGAGGAGCCTCGACGACTGCCTCGATCGCTGTCGGGACGAATTGTCGAAGGCAATCACAACAGGCGCCGAGATTTATGCGATTCGTGTCGAGTTTGATGGCACATCCCC
>PMTL01000223.1 GCA_003168075.1 Acidimicrobiaceae bacterium | reverse complement strand
TACCAGTTGACGTCGCGTTGGAGGCAATCCAGTAGATGGACTTTAACCCCTGAACACCTGCTTGCACTCTGACCGCCCTATAGCCCTGCTCCTGATGCGACCTAATGCTCTCGAAGAGCTCTCCGTTGGACTTGCCAGAAGCGTGACCGTACGCCAGCAGTCCTCGGCGTGACGCCCCGCCCAGGAGTTGATAGAGAGGCATTCCGGCCGTCTTGGCCTTGATGTCCCACAGGGCAACATCAACCGCGGCGATGGCGGCCATAGTGACCGGGCCTCGCCGCCAGTACGCGCTGCGGTATAAGAACTGCCAGGTGTCTTCGATGTTGCCTTCGTCGCGGCCAATGAGCAGCTGGACGACATGGTCGCGAAGATAACTGACCACCGCGAGTTCGCGACCGTTGAGTGTCGCGTCGCCCAGGCCGCTCACGCCCTCATTGGTCGTGAGTTTGAGCGTGACAAAATTCCGGTCCGGACTCGTGACGATGATGTCTGCCGATGCGATGCTCATTTCAATCTGCTCCTGTAGTGAGGGGGGTCTGGGCTGAGGTGGTGCCACGGGTGAGGGTGCGCTCGTTGACGAGGTGCTCAACCCGATTGACGAAGGCTGGGAATTCGATGAGGCGAGGATCCACGAGTCGTACCAGATCGGCCGTGGTCGAAACTGAAGAATCCACTATGGTCGTGACGGCGAGAATTTCAGCATCAGGGAATGAACCCCGGGTGAGTACCAGGACCACCCACGCGGACAGTGCCTCGGCACCAGCGGGACAATCTCGACCGGCGCGAAGTTCCGCGACGATCACTGGAGTGATCCGTGTGCGCAATTTCATAACGGAATCGGTCGCAATCTGTTCCAGCTCGTACATGATTCTGGAGTTCTCGAATCGCTCGATGAGCTGGGCGCAATACGCGTCGAGATCTACGAGGTCCGGAAGTTGGCGGCGTGCACTCGACCAGAAGGACTCGACCGAGTGCCGGCACCGCGGGTCAGCGATTGCCTGAGCAACAGTCGAATGGCCAGCCTCAAAGCCGATAGTGGCCAGAAGGCTATGCGCCCCGTTCAGTAGCCACAACTTCCTTCGTTCATAGGGTTCGATTTCCTCCACGAACAATGCGCCTGCCGTTTCCCAACGGGGTCGGCCCGCAGGAAATCTACCCGAGATGACCCAGCTGGCGAAGGGCTCAGTCACTACCGGCGCGGCGTCAATCCAACCGGTCACCTGCGCCACCGTTGCGATATCGCGATCAGTTGTTCGCGGCGTGATCCGGTCAACACTCGTCGATGCGAACGTCACGTTCTCCTTCATCCAGAAAGCGAGTTTCGGACTGATCAGGTCCGCGAGCTGCGTTAGCCCTTGCTCGAGTACCGAACCGTTTCTCGGGAGGTTGTCGCAAGGAACAATCGCAATGGGACCTCCCTGCGCGCGCCGTCTCGCCTCGAGACCGAGAAGAATTCGCCCCGGGACCGTGTTGATTACGCGAACATCGAGCCGTACGGCCTGAGCCATTTCCCGAAGGATTTCGACGTCTCGGGCGAGCTCGGTGTCGTGGAGATGTGGTGCACCATCGAGACCGAGGCGGTATCCAGCCTCGGTCACCGTGATGGTCACCACCACTATTTCTTGGCGAGACAGTACGTCGACGATCGCGCCAACATCGGCACCGTCATACATCTCCACGAGGTTTGTCATGACTTCGAACTGGTCACCGGACGCAGAACGCTCGACCAACGTGTAGAGACCCCCTTGTCGGCGCAGCGTCTCGGCGAGCGCGCCGCTGCGCCCCGTGAAGGCGCAGATGCCCCAGTGGGCGCCGTCGTCTGAGTGCGCGGTGAACCACGCCTGGTGCGCGCGATGAAAGGATCCCAATCCGAAATGTGCGATCCGGGCGGGCGGGCTCAGTTGCTTCGCGCCGAACGTGTCTCGTGTCAATTTGAGCGGAGCAGTGTCGCTCATAGCTTGAACACTCGCTTGGGTGCAGCGTCGATCACGTCGACAATGATCTCACTGGCCCGTTCCCGCGAGATTCGGTGCTCCGCCACCATCCGCGCGAGGTACGAGGCCTCCACGCGTCGGGCCACGTTGTGCCGCGCCGGGATCGAACAAAAAGCTCGCGTGTCATCGACGAAGCCCCCGTAACGTGAAAATCCCGTCGTCTCGGTCACGGCGGCTCGGAATCGAAACATGGCGTCGGGAGCATCGAGAAACCACCACGGGGAACCGAGGTAGACACTCGGGTAGAACCCGGCCAGGGGAGCCAATTCCCTCGAGAACGTGCTCTCGTCAAGGGTGAACAGCACCAAATGAAATCCTGGAGCGGTACCGAAGTCGGCCAGCAATGGGCGCAGTGAGGAAGTGAACTCCACCGCGATCGGAATGTCGTGTCCCGCGTCCGGACCGAACCGCGAGTAGGCGCCCGGGTCGTAATTACGAAGCGAACCGGGGTGAATCGCCATCACCAGCCCGTCGTCAACGCTCATGCGAGCCATCTCGTACAGCATGTGTGCCTCGAACGCGTCACGGTCATCGTTAGTGACGCTGCCGCGACGCACTCGGTCGAACAGGGCGGCGGCCGTCGCGGGCTCGAGTTTGAGACTGAGCGGTGTGCGCACGCCGTGGTCGGTCGAGACTGCCCCCGCATCGATGAAGTACTGTCGCCTATTTCGTAGCGCGGTGAGGTATCCGTCGTATCCCTCGCGACCCTCTCCGGACGTCGCGATGAGGCGTTCGACCCGACCGGCAAAGTCCATCGCGTGAGCGTTGACGTACGCGTCGGGGCGAAAAGTAGGAATGACTCGACTCGTAAACGATGCATCATCGCGCAAACTTAAATGCGCTCCAAGATCGTCGAGCGGATCATCCGTGGTCGCGAGAGTCTCAATCGCGAACGATTCGATGAGCGCTCTCGGCCGAAAACTCGGATCGACAATTCGCGACATGATGTGCTGATACAGACGACTCGCATTCTCTCTCGTGGGCGCCTCGTCAATCCCGAACAGGTTGTGCAGTTCTAACGCGAGCCAGTTGCCGGATGCGGTGCCGTCAAATATGTTCCACGCGGAGCAGAATTCTTGCCATATCTCTTGAGGGTCAGCTACGCAATCGCCGACGCCCAGCGAGTCCATTGATGAGCCGTTCGCGTGCAGCAGCCTGGTGACGTAGTGATCCGGCGATACCAAGAGGTCAGCGGGATTGTCGAAGGGCTTATTTTCAGCGATGATGTCGGCGGGCACGTGGCCGTGGGGCGACACGATGGGAAGATGTTCAACACGACTCAGTAAATCGCGTGCGATGTGGCGCGTGGCCGGGTCCGAGGGGAGAAGTCGATCTGGGTGCGGCGAATCGTGTGCCGCAGTGGTCATGACGTCTCCAGGTTGAAGTCGAGACGCTCCGCAGTCAGATGTTGCGCGGCCACAACCGTATCGTGCGCGCCCATCTCGCTGGCAACCATCAATGCCCCCTGATTCTGCGTGCTGCTGAACGTGGTGAGTTCTCGATGCCCCGAGCGCCTCCATGCTTCGCGAGACTGAAGGAGACAAGAGGGGTCGACCATCCGCGGCCACCACTCAATGGGTTCGCCGGGATCGTCGAAGTGAAGAACGTCGTCCGCGTTTCCTTTTATGAGGACACGTTCGCCAACGCGAACCCGTTCGCGCAATCGTACGAGGTCAAAATCCAGGGGTGCACCTGACCAGAAGACGTCACGGGGCAACCCGATGAGGTTCGGTGCCGTCTCGTAGGTATCCCTCGTGAGGACTTCGGGAACTTTCGTCGGTCGAGACTCTGTTCCGACCTCAAGTGAGCGCTGGACGACCATGTAGACACACTACGGAATCGCCGTGAGTCAGAGGCCGGTTGTCAGTAAGTGATGTTGGAGCACCAGTACGAACTCGAACCCAGACAATGGCGTGGACTCATGAAAGACAATTGGCGCTGCCGATTCGTCAGCGCGTTACCCTTCCGCGGTCTGGCGTCACGACCGACCAGTCAGATGTCTTCACGGGTGTCGAGCAGGATCTCAGACAATTTTTCGAGGGCCGGCAGCGACTGCAGGAGAACGTCGCGATCGGCCGCGGCCAACTCGGCCAACGCCTCCTCGAGTGCCATCGTGCTGGCGGCTCGTTGCGACTGGATGAGTTCACTTCCGGTTGCGCTGACCTTCAACAAGGTGACGCGACCATCGAGGGGATCGGGCTCGCGGTCCACCAAATCCAGAGCTTCGAGGGAGTCCACGACCTTGCTGAGCGAGGCCGGCGTGATTCGTTCGAGGTGGGCGAGAACTCCCATGCGCACTGGCTCGCTCTGCTCGATGCGAAAGAGGACCGAGACTTGCGAAGGAGTGATTGTCGAGGTGGCGCTGATGCGTAGTGCACGGTAAATCCGGGCGATAGTGACGCGCAGACTTGTCGCGGCCGTCGTCTCTTCGACCGTCCTGGTGAAAGCGCTGACTTCGATCACGTCACTACTATAGTGGTACTTAGTTCGTTTTAACTAAGTACTTTGGTCATCTTCCGTATCGAATTTTGAGGAGTATCGCGTGTCAACCACCTTCGCCCAACGCAGCGCACCAGTGCACGGTGATAACTACAAATGGATTGCGCTCTCCAACACGACGCTGGGCATCCTTCTCGCCACGATCAACGGCTCGATTCTGCTGATCGCGCTGCCCAACATTTTCCGAGGGATTCACCTCAATCCCTTGTCGCCCTCGAATACGCCGTACTTTTTGTGGATCTTGAATGGTTTCTTGCTGGTCACTTCGGTCCTCGTCGTGAGTTTCGGCCGCGTCGGCGACATCTTCGGTCGGGTGAGGATGTTCACTCTGGGATTCGCGATCTTTACCGTGTTCTCGATTCTTCTGTCGATCACGTGGATGACCGGAACGAGTGGCGCGATGTGGATCATTGCGATGCGCATCGGTCAGGGAGTCGGAGGCGCCTTCTTGTTCGCCAACTCCAACGCGATTCTTACCGACGCCTTCCCCGCCAACGAGCGAGGATTGGCGCTCGGAATCAACGGTGTGGCGGCAATCGGCGGATCCTTCATGGGTCTGGTCATCGGTGGCGTGTTGGCGCCCATTGAGTGGCGACTGGTGTTCCTAGTGTCGGTCCCCGTCAGTCTTCTGGGTACTTTTTGGTCGTACTGGAAGCTTCGCGACAATGGTGCGCGAACGCCCTCGACGATCGACTGGACCGGAAATTTCACTTTCGCCATCGGGCTGATTGGCCTGCTCACCGGTATCGTCTACGGACTTCAGCCCTACGGGGGCCACGCTATGGGTTGGACGAGTCCGTTTGTCCTCTCGTGTCTCTTCGGTGGCGTCGCGGTGCTGATTGCCTTCGTTCTCATCGAGCAACGCGTCAAGGATCCAATGTTCTAATTGAGTCTGTTCAGTTCGCGAGGATTCGCCATGGGCAACCTCGCGACGTTGTGCCTCTCGCTGGCACGCGGCGGTCTTCAGTTCATCTTGATCATCTGGCTTCAGGGCATCTGGTTACCCCAGCACGGTTACAACTTCGCGCGCACTCCATTGTGGGCGGGTATCTACATGATTCCGCTCACCATTGGTTTTCTTATCGCCGGACCGGTGTCGGGATATTTGGCGGACCGCCATGGCGCACGAAACTTCGCCACCGTTGGCCTGGTGTTGACCGGGCTCAGTCTCGTGGGCCTCCAAGCAATCCCGATCAACTTCCCCTACTCACTGTTCGCGTCGCTGTTGTTGCTGGTCGGATTGTCGATGGGCCTCTTCGCGGCGCCCAATACCTCGGCCGTGATGAACTCGTTGCCCGCCAATCGTCGTGGCGCGGGCGGCGCCATGCTGAACACATTCCAGAACTCGGCGTCGGTGCTCTCCATTGGCTTCTTCTTCACGGTGATCACCCTGGGACTCTCGGCGACGTTACCCAAGTCGCTTCTCACGGGACTAACCCACCAGGGCGTTCCCATTGCTCAGGCCACTGCCATCAGTCATATCCCAGCTATCGGCAGTCTGTTCTCGGCATTCCTCGGTATCAATCCGATTCAACAACTTCTCGGCCCGAAGATTCTGGCCCTGCCCGGTGTCCACGACAAGGTGTTGCTGGGTCACAACTTCTTCCCGAGCATGATTGAATCACCCTTCGCGAACGGACTGCACATGGCCTTTCTCGCCGCAGCGGCATTGTGCTTCCTGGGTGCAGTCTTCTCGTGGCTTCGCGGACCGGGAACGCAGCATCACTCCGCATCCTTGCGTGAAGAGGTCGCTGAAGGCTTCTCGTCGGTGGGCGAGATCGCGATGAGTGAAGTCGGGGCTGGTTCTGACGGCGAGTACGCCGAGGTCCCGGTCCAGGGCGAGTTGTAGTCACCGTTGCCACTGACGCGGTTAAGGTCGGGTGAGAGATTGCAACGATTCGCGTCGCTTCGTTGGTCGCTGTGTGAGGCCACGGGGTGGGAACGAACGTCGTTGCCGAAAGAATCTCGACGCCGCCAACAATGACGACGCCTAGTGAAGGAGTCACCGTGGCCGATAAATCACCGAACCAGCACAATGCCAAAAAGGTCGGTAAGTCGCTCAAGGAAAAGCGCAACGACAAGCACGCGAAAAAGGAATCAAAGAAGGGTCTCCTGGGCGAGAAGATCTAACGAACCCTGCGTCGCACGCTCGCACTGCGCCGCGACGTCACCGGTCAATCAGGCTACGGTGGGCTCTCCACTCTCGGTGACCATTTCAATGCCGGCGTCGTGCCACGCCATCATGCCCCCGTCGAGGTTGACCGCGTCAAATCCCTGTTCGATCAAAAACTGCCCGGCACGCGCCGAGCGGCTTCCAGCGCGACAGACGCACACGATGACGCGTTCGCGAGGTAATTCATCCAGGAAGTCCGGCACCGACGACAGGGCAACGTGGCGTGCTGGCGGGGCGTGTCCGGCGTTCCACTCGTCGTCCTCTCGAACGTCGAGAAGGAGGGCTCCCTCTTCCAACAATTCCAGCGCTCGCGCGACGTCGACGTTCTCAATTCGGCTCATCTTCTCCACCTTTGTGACCTTCGACCAACGTCGATTTTGCCCTTCTTCACCCTAGACTTCGGTGGTGGCGACTCGCGAACTGATCTCCAGCATCACCACCATGGAACTCGTCGGTCGCCTGGATTCGGACGACCAGTTATACATGATCGACGTGCGCGACCCCGACGAGGTCGTTGACTGGCAAATTCCTGGCGTGCACAACATCCCCCTAGCGCTGCTCGAGGGCTCACTGAGTCAGGTCCCTCGAGATCGGCGCCTCGTGTTGATTTGCGCGAAGGGCGCGCGCGCCCTGCAGGGTGCAACGATTCTTGCCGCCCACGGCATCGCGAGCGACGTGCTCGACGGCGGCATGGGCGCGTGGGCGTCGACCTACGACACGGTGGGCGGTAACTTCGGCGGGGCGACCGTCGTGCAGCTACGTCGCCGCGGCAAGGGCTGCCTCTCGTACGTGGTCGGCGCGGGCGAGCGATGCGTCGTGATCGACCCGTCGATCGACGTCGAGCAGTACGAGGAGGTCGCCGCCGCCCACGGTTGGAAGATTACGCACGTCCTCGACACGCACCTGCACGCGGACCACATCTCGGGCGCGCGTGAGCTCGTGGAGCGCAGCGGTGCGACGTTGCTGCTCAGTGCGTCGGATCCATTTCACTTTGCGTTCGAACCGTTGACCGACGGACGGCGCATTGAATTGGCTCACCAAGTGCAGCTCACCGTGTCGGCCGTGAGCGTGCCGGGACACACCGAGGGCTCGACCATGTACCAACTCGGCGCCTCAGCGATCTTCACCGGAGACACCTTGTTTCTCGAGAGCGTGGGTCGTCCGGACCTGGCCGATCAGGCCGAGTTATTCGCTCACAACTTGTACCAGAGCCTCCACGAGCGGGTCCTGCCGCTCTCGGACACCACGGTCGTCTTTCCCGCGCACTACGGCAGTGCCGTTGAGGTGCACATCAACGAATTCGTGGCGCGCCCCCTGGGCGAACTACGCACGACGTTGCCAGCGCTCGTAATGAGCGAGAGTGACTTCGTCGCCTGGGCCATCGCCAACGTGAAGGATCGTCCGGCGAACTACCAGCGCATCGTGCGCATCAACGCGGGTGCGGAGCAGCTAGTCGGCGACGCGGCCGAAATGGAACTCGGTCCCAATCGCTGCGCGATTTCCTAGGCGACTACTGCGGGTTCGCCGAGATGGCGCCGTCGCGCACCAGTATCCCTGAGGCACTGAGCGCGTCGCGAATTTCGTCGGCGATGGCGTAGAGGCCGGCTGCTCGAGCGGTGGCACGAATCGCGTTGAGCGACTCGACGAGGCGGTCTTGGGCGTCGCGAAGCTGGTTGATTTCGCCCTCGTCCACCACGTTCGATGAAGGTGGCGCCAACTCGGCGACGGGCTCGAGGGTGCGCGCCTGGGCTCCGAGATCGGCGAGGGGAACCACGCTGGTGTTGGGAAAGTCGGTGACGCGCCCGGCGAGTCGCCAGTGCGCCTCGCCCTTGCCCCTGACGGTCATTGTCGACGCCGCCAAGTCGATGATGGCCGCGGTGTGCTCGTCAACACCGAGCACACCTACTCCCGGGGGGAGATCCTCTTCGAGCAGGCGCAGTCGACGCTCGCCGATGTAGCAGCGACTGGTGTCGTAGTCACGACCCTCGGCGTTGTTGTAGTGCGGCAGCACGACGCAGTCGAGCCCCACCGCCGCCATGAGGTCAAGCCCCGCTAGCCATTCGAGCCCGGTGCCGGACTTGTAGATCTCATAGACCGGAGGCGCGTAGTGTCCGAGCGTCACGGCCGCCGCCGACGAGAAGCACACGACGCCACCCTGAGCCAGGACCGAGGTCAGGTCCTCGGTCAAGTTCAGGGGCACCCACTGTCGCAGCGCGTACGAGGGGCTGCCGGGACCGGCGAACACGTAGTTGGCGCGACGCACCGCGTCCTTGAAGTTCTGTCGCTGCTCGGGCGTGGCGCTCTCGTAGGAGCGAAGGTCGAGCGCGGCCATGTCGAGGTGCAGTGACGTCGAGAAGTACGTCAGGAGCTTCTCGGTCATCTGCGGCACGTTCTCCTGAAAACCAAAGGGCGTGTTGAGATTGACCGCGCGCACCTCGTCGAGGTGCGTGAGAAGTCCTCGGTGGACCTTGGTCATTCCCGGCCCGGTCTCGCCGGACCCTAAGAGAGCGAGGACGCCACTGGACACGATGTGAGCGTAGTGGGCGTGAGGCAATTTCGCTCTCGGCCAGTAAGTTGAGATCATGAGTTTTGTCATCCAAGTTCGCCAGCGCGCCCGGGGAAATGTCTCGGTCGCGATGCTGGTGTGGTCCGTTGCGATGACCGTGGTACTGGCCACCTGGGAGATCAGCCCCGCACAGGACGGCCGAGTCGTCCTGTGGGGTCTGCTCGCCACGGCTCTCTTTGGCCTGTACCTCGGCTGGCGCCGGCGCGCGGCCGCGGTGTTCGTGGCGCCCTTCGTGAGTTGGAGTTTCGCGTGGCTGCCGCTGTGGATCTCGGCGATGATTCGCCACGGATTCTTCAAGGGCATCTTTGTCGGGCTGTTTCTCATCACCGTGGGTTGGTTCGTGATTGGCACGCTCGAATTCGTGTCGCTCGGAGCAGTGACGATGTTGGTTCGCGCCGCGCGCGGTCGTGGCCCTCAGGCCGACGGCGACGGTGTGATTATCTACGGTCCCAACGATATTGTCTAGCGGCTCGGGCCCTTGTAGTTTCGAGTCAGTTCCAATGCTTCAGCGACCAGTCGCCAGTCCTCGCTCGGTGGCGCCTTGGGATCGGAGCCGAGAATCTGCAGGCATATGTGATCGGCGCCAGCCGAGAAGTGATCGTCAATGCGCTGCTTGAGGACGAACTCGTCGCCGTGCACGACCATGGCGTCACAGAGTCGCTCCGATCCGCCGCGCACAAAGTCGTCCGGTCCGAATCCCATGCGCCGCCAATTGGCCCGGTAATTCTCGAGACCCGTGTAGAAGTCCAAGTGCTGGTGCGCGCGGACCAAGAATTCGTCGCGACTCTGTCCAAGGACGACGGCTTGTTCGACGTTGAGGAACTTTTCACCGATGATCGAACGCGAGAGTGACGTGTGCTCGACGTCGACGAGGTAGGTGTGCACGCCGTCGGTCATCTGGGCGCCGAGCTCGAGCATCTTGGGCCCCAACGCCGCGATGACGCGTGCGTAGGGATGTTCGACTTCGTAGGCGTGCATCGGAGCCTTGTCCATCGCCGCCAGGTAGTCGCGCATGTTCGTCAGCGGGGAGTGGTAGTCGTGTCCGCGCAGCCGTTCGACGAGGGGCTGGTGGCTCACGCCCAAGCCCAACACGAAGCGATCATTGAAGGTGGCGTTCAAGGTGCGAGCGGCGTTGACCGAGGCGACCGCGTCACGACCCCAAATGTTGGTGATGCCGGTGGCGACGGCCAGGGTGGACGTGGCCGACAGCAGCAATGCCGCGCTGGTGAGCGATTCGCGTCCCCACGACTCGGGGAACCACAGCGCCGAGTAACCCAATGATTCGATCTCGGCCGCGACACCGTCGTGGGCCGTGGGTGCAACGAGTTCGTTGGCACCCGTCCAGACACCGACCGTGCCCTTGAGTCGTGACAGTGACGCTGAAAGAAGGGGCACGGGACGATTGTAGGGAAAGTTTGCCCCGTCTTGGATTGACCGACCACAATGGGGGTCATGGCCTACGTTCTCGTCTCCGTATCGCTGTGGATGATCCTGTCGGCTCTCACCGCGCTGCGTCCCGGACGCCGAGGTCTCTTCGCCGCCTTGGCGTACCCAGTGGGGTGGGCGGCCGGTGAACTTCCGGTGCAGGCGATCCTCCTGGAACTGGCCCTGCTCTTGGTACTACGTTGGTGGGGCTGGCCACAGACGACGTGGCTAGGCCCCATCGTGCTCGTCGTCGCGCTCGTCGTCGTACTGGTGAACGTGGCCCTCATCGTCGTGCAGTTCCTATCGCGCTCGGTGGTTCGTCGGGCGCTCGCCACGAGCCCTC
>PMTL01000145.1 GCA_003168075.1 Acidimicrobiaceae bacterium | reverse complement strand
CAGGGTAGTTCTCCTCGGTGTGGTCCGGCGTAGTGACGGCCGTTTGATCGAGTCGTGTCGCACCGAACGGTGAGTTCGACGCTCGACGCCGCGCCGTCAGCGATCGCGCTAGGCGAGGAGTCCGCGGACCCCGCGGCCGGACCCGAAGTTTGTGTCGTACCGTCGTCGGTGCAGGCTCATTCCACGGGGTGGTTTTCTCGTAAGTAGTCGTCAAAGAGCGGCACCGTGAATTCGACGAGACCACGTCGCGGACTCCAGANNGAACGCCGTGGCGACTTCACCGATCTTGTAGGGTCCCGCCCCGAGGGACGCCATGGCGGAGAGGACTTGTTGTTCGGTGTCGGTCGCCAATTCGAATCGAGTACCGAAAAAGCTGGTGGCGAGACTGTCCTTGACGACCCCCCTGATTGCCCGCAGGTCGTCGTCGTTAATTGGTGACTCGTCGGCGTAATTCCAGAGCTCGAGACCATATTCCTGCAGAAAGTAGGGATACCCCGCGGCCTCCGCGATCACTTGTTCGACCACTCTTGGTTCGAAATCCACTCCGAAGACCGCCGAAGGCCCGACGAGGGCGGAGCGTGCATCGACAGCGGAGAGTCGTCCGAGTTCTCGGTACGAGAACAACCGGTCGGCGTACGGCTTTGCTGACAGAAGACGGACCCTGAGATCGGGGAGTCCCGCCCCGACCAATGACACCGGCAGTGATCGGCGACTGATCGCTTGGAAGGCGATACAGATAGCTGCGAGTGACGGGCCATCAAGATTTTGCATCTCGTCTATCAAGAACAGCGCACCCATGTTGTTGACCTGGGCCACCTCTCCTAATTCCCCGAGGAGGTCGGTGAGGTCGTGCTCGGGGTCTCCAGTGTCGGCAATCCCGGTTGCCGCGTCGACGTCGATGCGCAGTTCTACGGCCCCGGGTACCGCCAGGCTGAATGCCTTCACGACGGACAGCGCGCGCTGGATCCGCTCGCGCGCACGGTGCCGTGAGCTCATGTTGGTCAAGAGTCGAACCGCCATTCGGGCGAACGACACGCGGAAGTCCGCTTGCGATCCCACTTCTTGTACATCCGTGGTGGCCCAGCCAGCTTCACTGGCGAGAACGTCTAACTCCATAAGTAACACGGTTTTGCCGACCCCACGGAGTCCGGTGTAGATGAGGCTCCGTTCGTACGATCCTGAGTTGAGCCGCTCGACGAGGTCCTGAAACTGCTCAAGATCTGGGTCCCGGCCGGCCAGCGTTCTGGGCTTGCGACCAGCTCCGGGAGTGTAGGGATTGTCTCGTTTGTTCACGTCCTGGCTTCTTTCTAAAGACCTCTTTAGAATACCTCAGAAATCTCGGGAGGCTCCGGACACCGTCTTTCTATCGAATCAATTAGAAAGTTGGAGAAATCAGCTGTGCTACTCATTCTTGACTTTGCAGCAGTGTCAAGAACAACGGGGCGAGTTCAGGGGGTCAGTGTAACGCCAGGTGAGGCAACCACAATGGATTGACCTAACCAAAGGAGTAGCGCGTGACCGCTCACTTGACAACTATCCAACGAGCGTTGGCTCGCCGTCTGCGTGCGAAGGGAATGAGCCTCGGAGACATCGCCAAGGAAGTCGGCTGTCGTCACTTGGCGAACAAATATCGATTCAAGGTGTGGTCTGACCTTCTCTTTTCTGGCCAATTGGTTGAGTCGGACCCGGTACCAAGCGAAATTAGGCCCGGGTTCCAGCCCACGATCCAGGGTCCCCTTCAATCAGCCTGAAGCCTCTTCTGAGTTGGGTTTCGTCACACGTTCGTCTCCACTTTCGTCAAGACCCCGTGGCGGGGTGTTGACGAAAGTGGAAGCGCGGTGGTATCACTGAGCCTTGCGGAACTGAGTCGCGGACTCCCCACACGATTTAGGGCCGTCTGACCACACGGTGTGTGATAAAGGCAATCGGTGTCTCAGCGTGCCACTTTGATATGGAGGTACGCCGCCGTTGACCTGGAGTCGCAATCGAAGTTGCTCTGTGCCTCGTTACCGGTAACCTCGCGCGACGTCATTTCACCCAGTATCGCAATCTGATCATGACGGCGTATTCTGCCGCGACGAGGAGTTGAAGGCCAACGAGAGAAATCATGGCGTACTCGTCAACGAATCGTGAGACGACTTTCAACGGAGGCCGTCGCGCCGTCTGCAACCCCAGCACCACGATGAGCACGGGCACCATTGGAAGGAGATACCTTCCTTGAATGTTGTACATCGTGGCGGCCCCGTAGGGAGTGGCCAGAATATAGAGAGAAAAGCCAGTGGCCAAGACCGTGGCCACTATGACGAGAAGACCTCCAACGAATCGAGCGAGGTCTCGTCGTTCAAAGCGAATAGCGCTGGTGAGCACGACTACAAAGGTCACTATGAGGCCGACGTAGAACCAGGTGGGGAAGGAGACATCGAGCCACGCGATGCCGGCGATGGACTGTTTCACATCCAACCAACCCAGAGTTCGAGTCGTCTGCCACAGGACATCGACAACCCGCACCGGATTTCTTACAAGTAGCGTGAACTGGCGAAAGGGCTCCGGACCGCCACCAAGGATGGGGCCGGCGCGCCCTTGAGAGCCGAACTTGGTCCAGATCAAGAAGACGACCGCAACACTGGCGGCGAAGAGTGAAATGCGAATCATGTATCGGCGAAGGTTCGAATAGAGATCCGCGATCGGTAAGAGCAGCCCCAACATCGCTAATGGGGGCTTCTGGATTGCCATCAAAAAGAGACAAGCGAAACCCAACCAGTAGGGGTCGAAGTGGGAGGTTGATCCACGACCGCGGCCTCGCGCGGCGGTTATTTTGACGACGTCACTCCCGTTGGGGAGTGCGTCGTACTGCAAGAAGCACATCGTGGCGAATACGACGGAGAGGGCCAATAACAAGGCGTCAGGATTGAGTGATGTCGCCAATGAGATGACCGCGGGGAAGACCAAGAAGACCCCCAAAGGCAGTGCGAGCCGCCGAGGCAATCGCAACATGGCGAACCGAGCCAGAGCAATGAATAAGAGAAAATTGAACGCAGCCGCGAGGTAGTAGCTCACGAGGACGTGCTTACTTGCGAGGCGACCAGCCAGTACTCCGAGCACCTGCGGGAGATAGAGGAAAGGGAGGTTTCCACCCGTCGTATACGTGACGAATACCTTGGGAGTGGACCAGGACTCTTGCCAACCATCGCGGAATTGGCTGATGGTGACACGAGAATTCGGATTGAACGGGAGAGTTGAGAAACCGTCTTCGAGATTGATGAGGCCCTCAGGCAGGTAACTACCTGAGTAGTCGGCGCGGTTGCTTGCGATCAATTGGCCACTGGCGATTCCCGCCGTTCGATCAAAATGGGAGAACGAGTCCGCACTCTGGAATGGCGGAGTGTACGCCATGAGGGCTATTCCGACAACGAAATAAATGACAAAGAATGTGTTGACGAAGCCGCGAGGGAAGTTGAGTAATTCTCCCGTTCTCTCAGCGGTGAATTCCTCAACATTCATTCATTCACAATAGGGGAGAATAGTTCGCTCATCTGGAAAGATAACCTGACGAAGGCAGTGAGTTATGTTGTCAGATGTCAAGTTCCCTCCTGCAAGGTTCCCCAGGGCCGGTCGACTGAACTCCACACGCGCGGCATCGAGCAGGTTCAAGATAATCACAAGGCCGATCACGGCGTGCGTGATCACGAGGGCATTCGCATCGTGGATGGGTGGCCCCACTGTGCCGCTATGCCACTGGAACTTGCCGACATCGAGGGGCCCCAGCGCTTCAAGGTCGCACCGTTGAAGAAGAGGGCGACAGCCGAAGAGAATCTCAACTTCGAGCGCAACACCATGGACTTGGCGAAGTTCGATGCCAAAATTGCCGAGCGTCGGAAGTACGCGTTCGAATTTCGTATAGAGAATCCCTCCGATAAGGACCCCAGTAACACTCGCTGGAAGTGCCCCGCAGAGGTGGGAAAGATGAAGTGCGCGCGCTGTCCGTTGTCCGACGCGCCAAAGTACGATGACAAGCCGGTCGTCGAGAATTGCGGCCCTGCCGACACCGCCCCAAGTGCTGTCGCCAAGGCACCATCAGCATTCCAGGGCCGGCACTCTCGAAACTTCGTCAGCGCGAGTACTGGGGCTCTCCCGAGTGGATCCAGTCGTATCTGCGACGCAACCACATTGAAGGCATCTTCGGCAACTTACGCAACCAGAGCACCCAGACCACCGAGCGTGGATTCTGTCGCGTGATGGGTATCGTGAAGACGAGTCTGATGCTGACCTTCGAGGTCGTGGCCGCCAACATTTGAATCGTGCGACAGTGGGCTAAACGCAATGACCTGACGACTGATCCGCTGTGTCGACCCATGCCGCAGGACTACGGCTTTGAGGAACTCGACGCGAACGCTCAGATCTGCCTCGCCGAGCCGTTCCTCTTTGATGATCCGCCCGGCGACCTCGCCGCGTAGGCGAAACCGAAACCACAACTAGAAGTACCCGGGACCAGTCACGTCGCGAGTGCTCTTGTCGTCATTCGCGCGCAACGGTTGGGCGAAGTGGCAGTCGCTCTCGGACCCCATTTACAGCCTTCGAGATGAAATGACACCCCAAGGCGTTCTAAGGGCGGGATTGACCGGACTTTCGTCAACAGTTGGCGTCTACTTTCGTAAATACCCCGTGGCGGAGGAGGTGGGATTTGAACCCACGGAAGGTTTCCCTTCACACGATTTCCAATCGTGCCGATTCGGCCGCTCTCGCACTCCTCCAAGTTTTCGCGCCGTGGCGAAAAATTTGAATACCGGGTTGCAAGGCTACCCGAGACAGGCGAGGGCCAGTTCCGGTAGCCTTGATTCGCCGAGGTCCACAGCGGTGGTCGGGTCCCGTGCGACGGTCGTTCGTGAACCGAGTCAGGGGTGGAAGCCAGCAGCTCTCAGCGAATTGCGCCGGGTGCCACGGTCAGCCTGACCACTGCTTTGGACCTCGGCTCACACACCCCCCCGTTAGCATTGACCCATGGCCACTCCCGCGTCCGTCCCGACGTCCATTGACGGAGTGACCTCGCTCTATCGCCGGTTTCGACCGGGCCGTTTTGCCGAACTTCGGGGCCAGGACCACGTGGTGCGCGCCCTGCAGGGAGCCGTGGCTCGTGACCGCGTGAATCACGCGTATCTCTTCTCGGGACCCCGTGGAACGGGCAAGACCACGACGGCGCGCATTCTTGCCAAGGCACTCAACTGCGAGAACCCCGTGGATGGCGACGCGTGCAACGTGTGCGCCAGCTGTGTGGCCATCACGCGTGGTTCGTCGCTCGATGTCACCGAACTCGACGCAGCGTCCAACAATGGCGTCGACGACATTCGTGAGATCACCGCGGGAGCCTGGCACGGGACTCCGGGACGTTGGAAGATCTACATCTTCGACGAAGTTCACCAACTGTCCAAGCCGGCGTCCGCAGCGCTCTTAAAGACCCTGGAGGAGCCGCCGCCGCACGTCATCTTCGTTCTGGCGACGACCGACCCACACAAGGTGCTGCCGACGATTCGCTCGCGCGCGGTGCAACTCGAATTCCGTCTCATTGCGGGCGACACGTTACGCACGCTGTTGCACGACGTGCAAGATGCGGCCGGACTGGTCGTCGACGACGCGACCACCGAGGCCGCGGTGCGCCTCGGGCGCGGTTCGGCCCGCGATGCTCTTAGTGCCCTCGACCGATTACTGGCCACCGGCTCGAACAACGAGACGCAGCCGGATTTCGATGGACTCTTTCGAGCACTGATGGAGAGCGACGCCGTCGGGGCGATCACCACACTGGCGAATTTGGCTCACGACGGCTGGGACCCCGAACAATTGGCCGAGAGTTTCGCCGCTGAGGTCCGTCAGGCCTTCTTACTGCAGGTCGCGCCTGACGTCGCCGATGCCGTCGACGCGGACCGCGATCGACTACGCGAGTGGGGGAGTCAACTCGGCCTCGCTCGCACCGTGCGGGTACTCGAAGCCTTTGGACGAGCCATTCGAGAAATGAAGAGTGCCCCCGAGAAGATTGTCGTCCTCGAGGTGGCGATGGTGCGATTGGTGAAGCCTGACCTTGACGCGTCTTTCGACGCCCTAGCTGAACGCGTCACCAAGCTCGAGCGTCAGGAGAGGTCCGCGCCTCCCACGTCAACGGCCCCCGTGGCGCCGGCACTGCGTCCCATTGGTTCGACGTCCACAGCGACTCCTCTACCTCCGGCTGCCCTTGGCGCGTCGGTGGCGCCGACTCCTGACGAAGATCCCGTACCGACACCGGTCGCCAGTGGCGCCCCCGCGATGAGCGACGGCGCAAACTTGAGCGTCGATCAGGTCCGTCAACGTTTCGAGGAGCGGGTCGTCCCGCGCACCTCGCGCGGAGCCCAGCTTGTTCTTAAGTCTGCGCGCGTGATCGATTTTGACGGCTCACGTCTAACGCTGGCAGTGGCAAGCGAAGAGATTCGTCACAACTCGGATCAGATCTCTCAGGGGCTCAAAGGTGCACTGGACCACGAGTTTCGCATACCAATGTCTGTCGCTTGGGTGGTGGATCCGAGTCTCACCGCGTCGGTGGGCGCGAAACCGTCGCCGCGAGCTGGGACCAAAGCCGCGCCCGAGTCAGCAACCGATTTCGACGAGACCAGCGCCGACGACCACCAGGGCCCGGTGGTCGCTTCGGTGGCGGAGCATCTCATTACCGAGATGTTTCCGGGTGCCGAGGAAGTCTCGTGAGTTATCCGCCCTCACTGCAAGCAGTCGTCGACGAGCTCGGTCGCTTCCCTGGAGTAGGCCCTAAGTCGGCGCAGCGCATCGCGTTTTGGATCATGCGCCAACCCAGCGAGGACGTGCGTCGTTTGAGTCAATCGCTGGACGACATGAAGGAGAACCTGTCGTTTTGTGAGCGGTGCTGTAACTTTGCCGAGTCGGGAGGACTCTGTCCCATCTGCGCCGACGAGCGCCGCGATCAGACGACCATTTGTGTCGTCGAGAGCCCGCCCGACGTCGTCGCCGTCGAACGCTCGCGCGCCTTTCATGGCACGTACCACGTCTTGCACGGACTACTGAGTCCCTTGGAGGGAGTGACGCCGGACCGATTGCGTATTCAAGAACTGCTCCAACGCTTACACGGCCCAGTGAAGGAAGTTATCTTGTGCTTCAACGCCAACCTCGAGGGTGACGCGACGGCGATGTACCTGGGACGACTGCTGCAGGTACCTGGTCTGGTGGTGTCGCAACCGGCCAACGGACTGCCCGTGGGGGGCGACCTCGAATTTGCTGATGACCTGACGCTCTCGCGCGCGATTACTGGTCGACGAATCCTCGCCGATTAAGCGAAGCGCACAACGCAGGCGAGCCCCGCCACTAGGCAGTAGATCCCGAAGGGAGTGAGTGTCTTGGTGGTGAACCAGCGCGTCAAGAAGCGCACCGCGATGTACGCCGCCACTCCCGCGCACAAAGCGCCCACCAACGTCTGAGTGCGCACGCCGTCTCCCAAGGGACCCAGCAGCGAGGGCAACTTGTAGAGTCCCGCGAGCAGGATGACCGGGGTCGCCAAGAGGAAGGAGAAGTTCGCGGCGTCTTCGTGATCGAGACCGCGAGTCAAACCCGCGACCATGGTGACACCACTGCGCGAGATCCCCGCGAGAAGGGCGAAGATCTGCGCCGACCCGACGGCCAGAGCACTGCGCGGCGTCAACGTGTCGAGTCTCTCGTAGCGCGCGTGTCGTCCCCGGTGGCTGCGCATGCGCTCGCCCACGAGCAAGATGACGCCGTTAATGACGAGGAAGACCGCCGCGGCGAGCGGCTTGGCAAAGAGTTCACGCAAGGGTTTTTCGAGCACCAGCCCGACGACAGCGACGGGAATCGACCCGAGCACCAGCAAGTACAGCAGCCGGTAGTCACGGTCCATGTGCGAGTTCGAGAGCCGCCACAGGGATGAGGCGCCCTCTTCGCGGCTGGTGCGAACCTGGCGCAACATCCCTTGGAACAGCCGCCTCCAGGTCGCGCGGTAAAAGACGATCAGCCCGACAGCCGTTCCCACGTGCAGACCCACCAAGAACACCAAGAAGAACGACTGGGCCTGTGACTGACTCGAGACCAGGTTGTGCCAGCCCAGTAACCCCGGCAACAAGATGCCGTGTCCGAGGCTCGAGACCGGGAAGAGTTCGGTGATCCCCTGGACGAGGCCCATCACCACGGCCTGGAGATACGTCAGCGATGCGAGCACGGCTCCACGCTAAACCACCCGTGGCCTTATTGAGGAAAGAGTGGTGCCAGACTGTAGTCGTGCGTTACCTCACCATTGTCCGTCACGCCAAGGCCTCGCCGGGCGAACACGGGACGAGTGACTACGAGCGACGACTGAGTGGCCGCGGTAAGCGACAGTGCGAGGAATTGCGTCGCTGGGCGAGTGACACATCGTCCTTGGGCGCGTTCGGACCGACGACCGCACTGGTTTCGTCCTCGGCACGCACTCGCGAAACATTTCGCCGTGCCTTTGACGCGACTGACTTCGTGTCAGCGGTTTCCTTCAGCGATGTGATCTACAACGGACGCCGTGAAGTGACCGCCGAGGACCTCCTCATCGACCTCGCCGCGATTGATCCGCTGACCACGTCACTGCTCGTCGTGGCGCACAACCCCACGGTGCACGAACTCGTCGTGAGTTTGGCCGAAGTAGTGCCCGACGTCCTCGAGCACCGGGGTTATCCCCTCGGGGGAGCTTTCGTGTTGCAGCTGCACAACGACGAACAAATCGGATTGGCGCGCTATCCGGTCGTGGCGCAGTTCGTGCCCGACGGCATCGCCTAGAGCGACCTCAGTATCGCGCCGTCACCCTGACCGCCTCCGCCGCACAGTGCGACGGCCGCGAGGCCCCCACCGCGACGGCGAAGCTCCACCAGCGCCGTGAGGGCGAGTCGAGTTCCCGACATGCCGATGGGGTGTCCCATGGCGATGGCGCCCCCATTGACGTTGACTCGGTCTTCATCGACGTGCAGTGCGTCCATCGACGCGAGCGCGACCGCCGCGAAGGCCTCGTTGATCTCGAGGATGTCGAGGTCGCTCACATGCACGTCGGCCTTGACGGCCGCCTGGAAAATCGCGTTGGAGGGTTGCAAGAGGAGCGAGGTGTCGGGCCCGGCGACCTGACCGTAGCCGACGAGTTCACCCAGTGGTTCGAGCCCGAGCGAGGCACAACGCTCGGCCGACATCACCAGCACGGCGGCCGCCCCGTCGGAGAGCTGTGATGCGTTGCCCGCCGTGATCGTCCCGTTGGACTCGAAGGCGCCGCGAAGAAGCGAGAGCGATTCAGCGGTCGTGTCGCGTCGAATTCCCTCGTCGACTTCGACGCGCAAGGCTTCACCCTTTCGTTGCGGCACGCTCACCGCGGCAATCTCGTGATCGAAGTGGCCGGCCGAGGTGGCCGCCGCGGCCAAGAAATGTGAGCGGGCCGCGAACTCGTCCTGACGGGCCCGCGAGAAACGCCCCGAGTTATGACGCTCGGTGGCGAGCCCCATGGCGCAGTGGTCGAAGGCGCACGTGAGCCCGTCGTGCATCATCGAGTCGACCACCGTTTGGTCCCCGGCGCGGTAACCCGCCCGCGCGCCCGGCAGCAAGTACGGCGCGTTGGTCATCGACTCCATGCCACCGGCAATGACGATCTCCGCCTCGCCCGACCTCACCATGAGATCGGCGAGGTAGATGGTATTGAGACCCGACAGGCACACCTTGTTGATAGTGGTGGCCGGCACGCTCATTGGGACCCCGCCGAAGGCGGCGGCCTGGCGCGCCGTTATCTGCCCCTGGCCCGCCTGTAGGACCTGGCCCATGAGGACCGCATCCACGCTCGCCGGATCGACTCCGGTCTGGGCGAGCAGTGCGGCGATGGCGACGCCGCCGAGTTCACTCGCTCGCAGGGGAGCGAGGGTCCCGGCCAGTTTGCCGATTGGGGTGCGAAGGCCGGCGACAATCACGCTGCGCGTCATATTTCTCCTATTTCCGACTTCCCCACCGGCCACGTTAGACGAGTTCCGCAACTCGCGTGAGGGGACCATGGACTTCGTAACCGCCGCGCTCTGAGTAGTCTCACGACCAGGAGGGAATATGGAATCTCTACTAACCGACATCGACCACGTGGCGATTGCCGTGCACGACCTCGACGCGGCCGTGGCGTGGTACGCCGAGATCATGGGTGCAAAGGTCGTGCACCGAGAGGATGTGGTGAGTGACGGGGTACGCGAGGCCCTGATCAGAGTGGGGGACTCCTATATCCAACTCCTCACGCCGACGCGCGCGGATTCGACCGTCGCGGCCTTCCTCGAACGTCGTGGTGAAGGACTGCACCACGTGGGCTTTCGAGTGGCGAACTGTTCTGCAGCGCTCGACGCCGTGAGGGCCAGTGGCGCGCGAGTGATTGACGAGGTGCCGCGCCCGGGCTCTCGGGCGACGACGATTGCCTTCGTGCACCCCACGACGAGTTTCGGCACCCTGATCGAGCTCGTGGAGGAATCGGTTTCGACGTCGTCTACTCATCAGTAAATGGTTGTTTCACCGCGCGCTCCCGTGATCGAGCGGTCGACGGCGCGCGGCGGACCGCGCGAGTGAGGAGACCTCGGTAGCCTTGACACCTATGGAGAACTCAATGGCGCTGCGTTTGGCTGAACTCGAAGCTCGCAAGGCCGAGGCACGAGTCGCGGGCGGCGAGAAGGCGATCGAACGTCACAAGTCCAAGGGACGTTTGACCGCGCGCGAGCGCGTCGAATACCTTCTCGACGAGGGGACCTTCCAGGAGCTCGACATGCTCAACCGCCACCACGCCACCGGCATGGGGCTCGACGACTCTCGCCCCTTCACCGACGGCGTCGTTACCGGTTACGGTCAGATCGATGGACGCCAGGTGTGCGTCTACTCCCAGGACTTCACGGTCTTCGGCGGAGCCCTTGGTGAGACCCACGGCGAGAAGATTCACAAGGTGATGGACCTCGCCATGTCGATGGGGATCCCCATGATCGGTCTCAACGACGGTGGTGGAGCGCGCATCCAAGAGGGTGTCGCGGGCCTCAACGCCTACGGCGGCATCTTCAAGCGCAACGCGCGCGCTTCGGGTGTCGTACCCCAGATATCGGTGATCCTGGGTCCTTGTGCGGGCGGGGCGGTGTACTCGCCGGCCATGACTGACTTCGTCATCATGGTGAAGGACTCGAGCCACATGTTCATTACCGGTCCCGACGTGGTACGCGCCGTCACCGGAGAGAACATCACCTTGGAGGAACTCGGCGGCGCGATGACCCACGCCACCAAGTCGGGCGTCGCGGGTTTCGTCTTCGCCGACGAGAAATCGGCTCTCGACGAGGTCCGTTACCTCTTGTCGTTTTTGCCCTCGAACAACCTCGAAGAGGCACCGCGGATTATGTGCGAGGACCCCGCCGACCGTCTGTGTACCGAGTTGCGCGACATTATGCCGGCTTCGCCCAATCAGCCCTACGACATGAAGAAAGTGATCGCCGCGGTGGTTGACGACGGCGACTTCACCGAGGTCCATAGCAACTTCGCGGCACAGATCACGTGTGGTTTCGCCCGTATTGACGGGTACGCCGTGGGGATCGTGGCCAATCAGCCCCAAGTGCTCGCCGGCGTTCTCGACATCGACTCCAGTGAGAAGGCGGCGCGTTTCGTGCGTACCTGCGACGCCTTCAACGTGCCGCTGATCACCTTCGTCGACGTGCCCGGCTTCCTACCCGGGGTGAGCGAAGAGTACGAGGGCATCATTCGCCGCGGCGCCAAATTGCTCTACGCCTTCTGCGAGGCGACGGTGCCGCGCGTGTCGATTATCACCCGCAAGGCCTACGGCGGGGCCTACGTCGTGATGAATTCCAAGTCCATCGGCGCGGACTTCGCCTTCGCGTGGCCCTCGGCGGAGTTGGCGGTCATGGGTTCGGCGGGGGCGGTCGAAATAGTGCACCGCCGCGAACTGGCCACCGCCGAAGACCCCGAGGCCACGCGACGCCAACTCGTTGCGGAGTACGAGGAGCGTTACTCGTCGCCCTTCATCGCGGCCGAGCGCGGGTTCATCGACGACGTGATCGATCCCGCCGAGACGCGCGCGGTGATTTCCCGGTCGCTCAACTTATTGCGATCCAAGCGTGAAGACCTGCCCAAGCGCAAGCACGGAAACATTCCGCTATGAAACACGTGCTCACCTCCCGCCAGCCGCTGGCGACCGACGAGATGGCGGCGGTCATTATCGCGATTGAGACGCTGACGTCGCGGGGTCGCCCGCCTACCGACGTCGACGCCACGCCACCGTGGCGGTTCTCGGGCCGCTGGTTCGACTCGGCGCGCTACTACGGCTAACGCGCCGCGACACAGTTCAGTGCGAAACTCATGTCCCTGCTGAGCGTGGCCTTCGTCGGCTCCCTCGACGCGCTGGATCCCTTATCGGGTGCGACTGGCGTCACGGCGTCAACTCGCGTGTGCGTGCTCGCGACTGCCGCTGCCTTTCAGGGACCTCGTGAGTCGATCGACCAAGTGCGTGATCTCCTTGCCGTGAGCGGCGCGAGCGTCGTTGGCGTCGACGGCATCGACCGGGCGAGCGCGAATGACGCGTCCGTGGTGCGCACCGTGACATCGGCGGACCTCGTGGTGCTGGTCGACGGGGCCGTGCTGCACGCGCGCAGCGTGTGGCGAGACACGGCGTTGGGCGACGCGCTCGCGACGTCGCGGCTCATCGCCGTGGGGTCGGTGGGGTCGGTGTTGGGCGAGACGATGATCGATCCGCGCGGTGGAGCGCCCACCACCGGCCTGGGGTGTTTTGGTGGAGTCGTGGTGAGCATCCCCGCGGGAACAGACCAGACCGTGCGAACGAGACATCTTCTCGGTGATCAGGTAATCTTTATTCAGCTCGGCCCGCGTTCGGTCGTGACCTACGACGATCAGTGGGGAGTGAACGTGAGCGACGACCTCGTCGTCACCCGTGGTGACGAGGCGGTGAGTCTCTCCAAATGAGACCCTACGATTCGGACTCAGTGATGGTGACCGACTCGATCACCACGCGCTCACGGGGCTTGCCCGAGGGTGTGCCGATGGCGTCGATGGCCGTTACGACGTCAATACCCTTGACGACCTTGCCGAAGAGGGCGTA
>PMTL01000081.1 GCA_003168075.1 Acidimicrobiaceae bacterium | reverse complement strand
GGAAAGGACGGCCAGTAGGCCCAGCATCCACGACAGCCACGGCTCCGGCGAACGAAAGTGCAGCAGGATCGGATACGTACTATGGCTCTCGGCGACGTCGGCCGACCACAGTTCCCAGTCCTTGTAGAGGTCCGGCAAGGTGTCGGTGATGCCGACCAATTGGTGACGCGCCAGGAGTTCCGGACCCCAGGCCGGCGCGCCGGCGCGGCTCTCGAGCATCGCCACCAAGCTTTCGCGGCGGCTGAAGGCACCGTAGAGCGTGGGCAGGTAGGCGATTTGCAGCGCCACCACGATGACCCAGGTGGCCCCCGCCCAGATATCGAGGGCCACGTTCTGGTGCCCCCCGGCGTGGGTGGTCCCGACGGTGAAGAGTGCCGTCAACGCCTGGAGCAGGCCGAGACCAAAGGAATGCGTGGTGGGGATCAACATGACGCCAAAGCCCAAGATCAGCGACGCCGCCCAGAACATGATCTGCGCCAACAGGGCCACCGGAGCGGTGGGCGCGAGGATGGCGTCCTTCTTCTCGTAGGAGGTCGCCAGTCTCGACAAGCCGACGAACAACAGACGCACGCCGCGATTCACCGTCAGCGTCATTCGCTCGATGCCGGAGGGCTGTCGCGGCAAAACAAGGACGAAGAGAATCCCGGTGATGGTCACGACCAGAATGAGCAGTCCGACTATGTAGTCAATGACGTTCACCACTTCTCCTCACGACGGCGGACGAGACAGCACACAAGCGCCGCAGTGCTAGCGACATAGTAGACGCGCGGCGAATTTCCACGAAGTAGTTGCCAGTATTCGCTGTTCTTTTTCGCTGTCGTCCACTACTTTGAACTCATGACCGACTCCCTGCCCCCCGTCGCGGTACTCCTGAGAGAAGCGCGCTCCGCGTACGGCGCGGCCATCCGCCGCGAACTCGCGGCTCGCGGATTCGACGCACTCCCACCCAATGGGGCGTTCGTCCTGGGTGCTCTGCACTACGAGATGACCCGCGAGGACATTGTGCGCGAGCGCGGTCGGGTCATGGAGAAATCCCAGACCATCGAGAAACTCATTGCAGCGGGCCTCGTCACCCAGGACCACGACGGTCTACATTTGACCGACACGGGCCACGACTGCGCCCACGGCGTTAACGACGCCACGTCTGCTCTGACGATCCAGGTCGGTGAGGCCTTGGGAGAAGAAGGGTATCGGCACTTCATCGCGGGTCTCATCACGTTGATCGAGATCAAGGAAGCCGCCGAGGGGTCCAAGTAGCTCCTCAATCGCGTCGCCACCGTGAGAATCGACGTGGGCATCGACGTGGGCAATAAGGTCTGTGCCCCGTCACGTACCCAGAACACCGCCAGATTGTTCGTGGGGGGACCTAGGCCCCTAGCCAAATGAGTCGCGTGGCGTTCCACTCAACTGACGGCGATATAAAGTGGCAAGGGTTCGAAAATCCATGATTGCGTGGTGAACTCGTGTCACATTTGCCAGGGGGCGATCAGTGGAACCAACGAATGATCAAGATCCCAACTATTTTCACCAGGTAGTTGACTGTCAGTGGGCTTGTCCCGCCCACACCGACGTACCGGGATACATACGCCTCATTGCCCAAGGGCGATTCGACGACGCGTACCTGCTCAACCGCGAGTCCAATGTGTTTCCCGGCATCCTCGGGCGAGTCTGTGACCGTCCGTGTGAGCCGGCCTGTCGGCGCACCCGCGTCGACGGCAAGCCCGTGGCAATCTGTCGCCTCAAGCGCGTCGCCTCGGACTTAAAGGGCGACATCTCAGAGTTCCTCCCCACCGCGCCCGACGAGAAGAACGGCAAGCGCGTGGCACTCATCGGTGCGGGCCCCGCCTCGCTCACCGTCGCGAACGATCTGGTGCCCCTGGGGTACGAGGTGACCATCCTGGAGAAGTACGACAAAGCGGGCGGATTGATGCGCGTCAACATCCCCGAGTTCCGCCTCCCCGCCGACGTCCTGGACGCCGAGACCCAAGTGATCATCGACATGGGCGCCGACATTCACTACAACTCGCCGGTCAACTCCATGCGCGAGTTGCTCGCGCAGAACTACGACGCGATCTTCGTCGGGGTGGGCGCGCCCAAGGGTAAGGAGCTCGAACTGCCCGGACGTCACGACGACGCGAGCGGGCATATTCATATCGGCATCGAATGGCTGAAATCCGTCGCCTTCGGGCACATCGACTCGGTCGGCGAGCGCGTGCTCATCATCGGCGTGGGAAATACCGCGATGGACTGCTGTCGCACCTCGATGCGCCTCGGGGGCAAAGACGTCCAGGTCATGGCTCGGCGTCCGCGCGAATACTTCAAGGCCTCACCGTGGGAACTCGACGACGCCGAAGAGGAGAACATCGCGATTACGGTGAACCACTCCCCCCAGCGCTTCGTCATCGAGAATGGCGTGCTGGTGGGGATGGAGTTTGACGTCGTTGAGTGGGACGAGGGAGCGCGTCACTCGACGGTCCTGGAGACAGTCGTCATACCTTGTGACGACGTGATCCTCGCCATTGGCCAGGAGAACGCCTACGAGTGGGTCGAGCGCGATCTCGGCATCGAATTCGGCGAGTGGGAGACGCCGGTTCTCAACGAGGAGACGCTGCAGTCCACGTTGCCCAACGTCTTCTTCGGCGGCGACGCGGCCTTCGGTCCCAAGAACATCATCTGGGCCGTGGCCCACGCCCACTCGGCGGCCATCTCGATTCACAACTTCTGCCAGGGCGTACCCGTCGACGAACGTCCCCAAGCCTCCATGACGCTGGTGAGCCAGAAGATGGGCATGACCGAGTGGAGTTATCACAACGAGTACAACCCCTCGTCACGTCAGCAGATGAACCACGTCGAACTCACCAAGCGCTTCGCGGCGATCGACCTCGAGGTGGAACTGGGCTTTGACGCCGAGCAGACCGCACGCGAAGTCCAGCGCTGCCTGAACTGCGACGTGCAGACCGCCTTCAAGGCCAGTCTCTGTATCGAGTGCGACGCCTGCATCGACATCTGTCCGGTGCGCTGTCTCACCATTACGTCCAACGGCGACGAAGAGGACCTGCGCACCCGGCTCTCGGCGCCGGCGGACAATCTCGACCAAGCCATCTGGGTCTCGGAGCCGCTTCCCCAGACCAAGCGCGTCATGGTGAAAGACGAGAACGTCTGCGTGCATTGCGGACTCTGCGCCCAGCGTTGCCCGACGGCGGCCTGGGACATGGAGAAGTTCGAACTCGACATCCCCTACGCCGGCAATTTCAACATTCTGGGCAAATCCCAGTTCGCGGGCGATTCCATCCTCACCAGGAGCTGACCATGACCACGACCATTTCACACGACACCGCGAACCACGATGCGAAGAACACCGACACGGGTCTACGGGTGAACGACTTCGCCCTCAAGCTCGCCAACGTCAACGGCACCGGTTCGGCCAGTGCCAATTCACTGCTCATGCAGGCGATCTTTCGTATGGGTATCCCCGTCTCGGGCAAGAACCTCTTTCCCTCCAACATTCAGGGACTGCCCACGTGGTACGAGATCCGCGCCAACAAGTCGGGCTACACCTCACGGGCCCTCAATTACGACCTCATGGTCGCCATGAACTCCCAGACCTACGCCGACGACATCAAGGAAGTCTCGAGTGGCGGCTACGTCCTCTACGACTCATCGTGGCCGCTCGACCCCAGCATGCTGCGCGACGACGTGACGTTCCTGGGCATTCCGCTCGCCAAAGTGTGCCTCGAGAACTTCACCTCGTCGCGCGAGCGGGTCTTGATGAAGAACATCGCCTACGCCGGCGCACTCGTGGCGCTGCTCGATATCGACCTCAACGTCATTGCGGAGTTGTTGACGGAGTCCTACTCACGCAACGAGAAGCTCCTGGCGTCGAATCAGAAGGCGCTACGCCTTGGTTACGAGTTCGCCGCGGAGAACTTCGAGTGCCCGCTCGACATCCGCGTCGCGCCCATGGACGCGACGGCTCATTCCATCTTGATTGACGGCAATACCGCGAGCGCGCTCGGGTGCCTGTACGCCGGCGCCACGGTCGCCGGGTGGTACCCCATCACTCCCGCCACGGCGTTGATGGACAATTTCACTGCGCTGTGTGCCAAGTACCGCCGCGAACCGGTCGACGGCGCGGTACCCGGCGCACCTGATTCGATTCAGAACAACTACCTGATTCTCCAGGCCGAGGACGAGATCGCCGCCATTGGCATGGTGCTCGGCGCTTCGTGGAACGGCGCGCGCGCCTTCACCTCAACCTCGGGTCCCGGAATCTCACTGATGGGCGAACTACTCGGCCTGGCCTATTACACCGAGATACCCGCCGTCATCTTTGACGTGCAGCGCACCGGTCCCTCGACGGGCATGCCGACGCGCACCCAGCAGGCCGATATCTTGCTCTGCGCCTACGCGTCGCACGGCGACACTAAGCACATCTTGCTCTTCCCGGCGAACCCGCACGAGTGCTTCGAGTTCGCGGTCACGAGTTTCGACATCGCCGAGCGATTCCAGACGCCGGTCTTCATGCTCTCGGACCTCGACATCGGAATGAATGATTGGGTGGTGCCCGAACTCACGTGGGACGACAACTTCGTGCCCGACCGCGGTCGCGTGCTCGACGACAAGGATTTGTCCGAAATCGCCGAGTTCTTTCGCTACACCAATGAAGACGCCGACTTCGTCACGCCGCGCACCGTACCAGGATCTGATTCCAAGGGCGCGTACTTCATCCGCGGTTCGGGACACGACAAGTTCGGCAAGTACACCGAGGTCCCCGCTGACTACCAGGAAGTCGTCGACCGCCTGAAGAAGAAGCACGCCGCGTCCGCGCACTCGGTACCTGCTCCGATAGAGATACGCCGCGAGGGCGCGAAGGTGGGCATCATCACGCTGGGTAGTTGTGACCTCGCCGTCCGCGAGGCCATCGATGACTTGGCCGATCTGGGCATCGCCGCCGATTACCTGCGCGTGCGGGGCTTTCCCTTCGTCGAGGACGTCCGCCGCTTCGTCGAGGAGCACGAGAGCTGCTTCGTCGTCGAGCAGAACCGTGACGGGCAACTGAGGTCATTGATCGCCATCGAGACCGAGGTCGACATCGAGAAGATGCACCCGGTGCTGCAGTACGGAGGATTCCCCCTGAGTGCCGTCCAGGTCGTCAGTGCCATCACCGAAACGTTGAAGGACCGCTCATGACCTCACCCACCAAGCCCCTCATCCCCCTCGCGGTCCTACCCAAGAACGAACTGGGGTTGACCGTACGCGACTACGAGGGCGCGATGTCGACGCTCTGTGCGGGCTGCGGCCACGACTCGGTCACCGCCGCCATCACCCAGATGTTCTTCGAGCTCTCGACTCCCCCGCACCTCATTGCGAAGCTCTCGGGGATCGGCTGCTCGTCGAAAACTCCGACGTACTTCGTGCGCGGCGCGCACGGTTTCAACTCGGCTCACGGGCGCATGGCCACCATCGCGACCGGCGCCAACGCCGCCAATAGGGAGTTGACGTATATCGGCATCTCGGGTGACGGCGACTCGTTGTCGATTGGCATCGGGCACTTGTCGCACTTGATGCGTCGCAACGTGAACATGGTCTACGTCCTCGAGAACAACGGCGTCTACGGTCTCACCAAGGGCCAGTTCTCGGCGTCCGCGGACATCGGTAGTCGCTCCAAGCGCGGCGTGCCCAACGTCATCGCCCCTATCGACCCGATCATGCTCGGTCTATCAATGGGGGCGACGTTCCTCGCGCGCAGCTTCTCGGGTGACAAGGAGCAGTTGATTCCGCTCCTCAAGGCGGCGGTCGCGCACAAGGGCTTGGCGCTCATCGACGTCATCTCACCGTGCGTGACCTTTAACGACCACGAGGGATCCACCAAGAGCTACCGCTTCATGCGCGAACACGAGGTCAAGGAGATTGAGACCGACTTCGTCCCCTGGCAACAGGAGATCTCGATGCCGCACCACAAGGACGACGCGAGAGAAATCATCATGCACGACGGCTCCGCGATGAGGTTCCGCTCGGTGCCCGACGGGTACGACCCCCGCGATCGCCAGAGCGTCGAGGAGTACATTCGTGAGCGCCACGAGCGCGGCGAGATTGCCACGGGTTTGCTGTACGTCAATGAGTCCTCATCGGACGTGCACGAGATGAACAACACCCCCGAGGTGGCGCTCAGCAAGATTCCGTATTCGAGACTTTGTCCGGGCTCCGCGGCACTCTCAAAGCTCCAGGAGGACTTCCGCTAGGCGTCAGCGCATCGTTCCGCAACAAAACGGCTCGATTGGTCCCACGCTCGAGAGCCATTTAATTGAGGCGCGCCACCAGATCGTCAGCAAATTGCACCAGAAACCTGTCGTCGAGCCATCAGCAATTAAGAAATTCTCCCATTCGGCAAACTCGGGATCTGGTGGCGTACGGTACATGCCCACCAGTAACGAGTTCTTAGCCGAACTATCTCCTACGTACTGACCAGAGTCAGTATTTCGGTTGACGCTTCATCGGGGTGAGCCGTTGCAACAAGTCTCTGCTGCTCGGGTCTTACCTCCCCTCCACGTCCAGTACCGGAGCTTGTCCCCGGCAGGCCTAATCTGGCCAGGTTGATGGCCGCGTTGAGGTCGCGGTCTGCCTTGTGCCCGCAGGATTCGCAGGCGAAGGTGCGCTCGATGAGAGACAGTTTGGCTTTCACTGTCCCGCACCGAGCGCAAGTCTTACTTGAGGGGTAGAACCGGTCAGCCTTCACCAACGTTGATCCGTACCACTTGGTCTTGTATTCGAGTTGGTGAGAGAACTTTCCCCAGGCGGCGTCTGAGATGTGCTTGGCCAACGAGTGGTTCTTCAACAAACCCTTGACATTGAGGTCCTCTATCACGATGACGTCGTAGTTCTTGGCCAGCATTGTCGTAGTCTCGTGGATTTGGTTCTTTCGTGCGTTAGCAGTGCTCGTATGGATCTTCTGGACACGAGAGTTGGCCTTCCTCCACCGGTTAGATGGCTTGATGCCGGGCTGAGGTCCATGGCGTCGAGAAGCGACACGTTGGACGTGAGCCAATGTCTTGGCGGCCTTGAAGACGTGCCGGGGGTTCTCGACGTTTAGTAGTTGCGCACCATCAGTGCTGGCGCCGGTGTAGAGGGTGGAGATACCGACATCGACGCCGATGATCCTCTGAGGCGCTCTGGCGGCGGGAAATTGTTTCGTGACCTGGACGGTGAAGGAGATGATGAATTTGCCACCGCGCTGCGTGACGGTAGCTGCCATGATGCGTCCCGTGCCACGCTCGAGGTGTCGGTAGAGCTTGCGAGTGGACTCGTAGGTCTTGAGTACGCCGATGCGGTTGACACGCACGTGGTGAGAGTCGGTGAGGTGCACGGCCTTGGACAGGAAGCTCACCGATCCCGACGAGCCTCTCTTCTTGAACGTGGGGAACCTGGCCCGCTCCGCGCGGAAGTTGGCGAAGGCCTTGGATAGGTTCAAGCAGGCGTAGTTGTAGGTGGACGAACCGTTCTCACTCCACCACGGGGCTACCTCGTCACGCTGTTGGTACCAGAGTCGCTGATGGTCGAGGTGATAGGTGCCGAAGTAGTCCTCCCTGGTGACTTCTTCACCCGCTTCCTTCTTCGCACGGACCCCGTCCCAGTTGGCCTTAACCAATCCCAGCAAAGCGTTGTAGGCGAACCGCGTGCCACCGATGTGACTACGCAACGCGTTGGCCTGCTCAGGAGTCGGGTCCAAGGCGAAGACGTAGGCCTGGGTCACCGTAGTGAGTGTCGCGCACTTGGCAGTCTCGATGGTAGTGGTCACCCATCCAGTATCGGCACCAAGTGTGACCTAATTGCCTTACACCTTCCCCCACACAGTTTGCCGCGGGTGGATGGCGCTGTAGAAGTAGATGACGAAGAGACCAAAGGCCTACAACGCCTATACCGAGGAAACGACCACGAAGACTGGGTTATTGAACATGGAAAGGTCCACCATCTGGTCAACGACGTGGCGTTAACGCAATACGAAGAGCATCGCGCATGAGGCCGCCACGATGAGCTCAAGCGCACGAAGGGTGCCGCCCTAGCGGCGTTGCCTCTCTAGCGTTATCCCTTCTTGATCGAAGCGGGTCCGGATCTCTTGGACTGCGAGGACACCGAGGAGTACTTCTCGAGCGGTATCGAAATGATCCTCGCGGGGGTCATTGCCGCCTCCGCGGTCGTGGGCTGAGAGTCGATCAACACCCCAGTACGCTGCTCCGACTTGGTGGCTTCAGCCGACGAGAGTCGCGAAGAGCGGCGCTCCTGCAGAGCGATTCGTTCCGGAGCGCTCATCGGTAGTTCCGCGGCCTGGCCCCAGGTGTGCTGCACACCGATCTGGTCACCCGAAAGTTTCAGGAGGTGGCCTCGGGCGACGTGGTAGCGGTGGCGGGCGAACTAGTTGTGGCGACGAGCGTGACGATGCACGGACCCCAGAGCGTCACTCATGATGGAGTCGGCGGGAAGCTGGCGCAGCACACTGGGCGCGCTGCGCGAGACGACGAGTCCGTCAAGGATGATGGTCAGGTAGCGGCGCCAGAGGTCCGGGGCCACGTGGCTGGTCTTGTTACCCAGAAGGCTTATCATCATCTCCAGGATCATGAAGTCAGTGGTGACAAGGTCGTCGCGCAGGTAGCCATCGCGTTGGGCGCGCTCAATCAGAAGTTCGACGGCGGGAGCAATTCGACACTTTGCCTGGTCGAGGCGGGCCTCGGCGTAAGGGGAGCCCGCCACAATTTCGCGAAGGCCCCGGTTGACGCATTGGCGCGACAAGGCCTGTTCCAAAAACCAGACCAGAGCGTCCCAGGAGTTCTCCATCGTGTCCGCGCTGCTGGCCAGGTTCGCGATCTCGTCGACGCCGTTCTCGAAGAGTGCACCGATCAAGGCGTCCTTATCGGGGAAACGGCGATAGACCGTGCCCACGCCGACACCGGCCGCGGCGGCCACTTGGTCCAACGTGGCCTCGAGGCCCAGGTCGGCGAAGACGATGGCGGCGGCGTCGAGAATTTTCGCGCGATTGCGCTCGGCGTCGGCTCGCAGTGGGCGGTCGAAGTAGTCAGTCTGGGTGGTCATAGAAACGCTCCTGGACCCATTCTACAGGAGAATCCGAATAAGTGGAACGATGCCCTCCACATATCGCTATAGTGAATTAAGTGGAGTTACAAACTCCGGTTAAGGTTCAAGGAGACGAATCGTGGCAATCACTGAGTACGAAGAGACAGGGGCCCCCGTCATGAAGACCGAGACCGAGGACCAGTTGGCCCACCGGCGACGCTGGTGGATTCTCGCAGTTCTGGCCATTTCACAGTTGATGGTGATTCTTGACGGCACCATCGTCAACATCGCATTGCCCACCGCGCAGCACGCGTTGAACTTCTCGAATGCGGACCGTCAGTGGATCGTCACCGCGTACTCGTTGGCTTTTGGGAGCTTGCTCCTGCTGGGTGGACGAATCTCTGACTACATCGGTCGAAAGAACGCCCTCATTATTGGTCTCGCGGGCTTTGCCCTCGCGTCGGCATTCGGAGCCGCGGCGCAAAACTTCACGATGCTCGTGACCGCTCGCACCATTCAGGGTGCCTTTGGTGCTTTATTGGCACCTGCCGTATTGGCGCTGCTCACGACGACGTTCACCGACCCTTCGGAGCGCGGTAAGGCGTTTGGTATCTACGGTGCCGTCGCCGGGGCGGGTGGCGCCATTGGACTCATCCTCGGTGGTGTGCTCACGAGTTACGCCTCGTGGCGCTGGACCTTGCTGGTGAACTTGTTCTTCGCCGCCATCGGCATTGCGGGCGCGGTATCGCTGCTCAAGCGTGACCGCGGAGTCGACCACGACCCACTCGATGTCAAGGGCGTCCTCAGTGTGACGGCGGGGCTGTTCGCCCTGGTGTACGGCTTCTCACACGTCGAGACCACCTCGTGGAGTAACCACTTCACGCTGGGCAGCTTCGCCGTCGCGGCGATTCTCCTGGCGTACTTCTTTCGCCACCAGAGCTCGGCGAAGTACCCATTACTCCCGTTGCGCGTGATTGCCGACCGTAATCGCGGTGGGTCACTGCTGTCGATGCTGGTGGCGGGACTGGGCATGTTCGGGATGTTCCTCTTTTTGACCTACTACCTGCAAGGGACATTGGGCTTCTCGGCAGTGAGGACCGGAATCGCCTTCCTACCGATGATCTTCTCGCTCACCATCACGGCGCAGCTCTCGAACGTCGTGTTCTTGCCCAAAGTCGGACCTCGCCCGCTGATCCCCCTCGGCATGGTGATGGCCGCGGGTGGACTGTTCTGGTTGACCGGTCTCACGATCCACTCGACGTACCTGGGCGGGGTGCTCTTGCCCCTCATCATTATCGGACTGGGAGTGGGCTTCATCTTCGCTCCGGCGTACAACACGGCGACGTTGGGTGTGGAATCTCACGACGCCGGCGTGGCGTCGGCCATGGTGAACACCTCTCAGCAAGTCGGTGGATCCATCGGTACTGCGCTGTTGAACACCCTGGCGGCGAGCGCCGCGACGGCGTACCTCGTCGGCAAGTCGGCGACGGCTCTCAACAACAAAATTGCCGCCGTGCACAGCTACACCACTGCATTCAACGACTCGGCGTTCGTTTTCCTCGGTGGCGCTCTGGTGACCGCGCTGATCCTGCGCTCGGGCCCCCCCGTGACAGTCGAAGTGGCGGAGGTTCCGGTAGCCGCCCACTGAACTTCTAGAGGTGAAAGGGCCGCACCATCGAGTTGGCGTGGCGCGCCCCTCCAAGGAGGGGAAGGTGTAGCAGCGACTCAGTCGTTTTGAGGAGCGAATAGTGGGTGAAGAAGGTACCGACGCTACTCTGCTTCGGTACGGTCGGAGCCACGACGATGGTGGGAATCCGGTTGCTGGAGGAATTGTTGTTCTCATCGAACGTGATGAACAGGACCAGCGACTGCGTGCGGTACTGACTACTCGCCAGGATCAATGGAATGAACCTCTGCAACCATTGGTCGCCGGTCGCAATGGAGCAGTTATGCATGTCGTTGCAGATGTTGGGTGTGATCATGGTGAAGGCGGCCGAGAGATTGAGCGGCGTCTTGAGGGGCACGTCGTCACGGGTACAAGTGGGCAGGTTCGTGTAGTAGACCGCCGGGTTGTGCCGAGCGGCGTAGCTACCACTGGTCACCTTGTCGCAGGCCCGGGGCATCGATTCGGCGTACGCACGCCAGTTGCCGTTGAGCTGCGAGAAAATGCTCGGAACGTTCAGCCGATGCGAACTCGGTTCGTTATCGTCGACGATTCCTTGGGTCGAGCCCGAGGTGAGTGCAATGTAGTTGGGCAGGCTGGGATGAGACACCGCGTCGTCATTGGTCGCGAGGCCGCACTGCGATGCCACCAAGTTCAAGTAGGGGGCGCTCGGCGAGCCGATGACCGAGTAGCCCTCGTTCTCGAGCATGATCCACACCACGTGCGAATAACTAGCGATGGTCGCGTTACCACAGGGTGACACCTTGAACGTTGTCGCCTGGGCGACCGGCGGTGCGGCGCTGACGATGAGAGACGAGACGAGCAACGACGCTCCCAGTACGCCGAGGGCACTACGTAGTCGAGTTGTCTTCATTTTCCTCCTCAATCAGTGAAGCCGTTCACACTCATCATCACTCTGGCGTCATTGGCTCGCGCCGAGAGAGTCAATCATTACCTCAACTGCGCGACGCACCCTGCGTCGGACGCGCTGAACGCAGTGGCCCGTCGTGCGTTGTTACTGGGGTGAGCGCGGCCACAACGTCTAGCGGAACCTACGTGAGATGGTACAAAACACCAGGATACTCAAGATTCAAATTCAAGAAAAATTCACTTGGGCAACATAAGAATTGTCACATTCAGCAAACTCGGGACCTGAGGGCGTATGGTGATTCGGTCACACCCGGGGCCGATACTGAGTGGATGACTAGCCTCACCGAGCCCAGCGCGGCAACTCTCGCCAACGTGACCCAGGCCTATGCCTTCGCGCTGGATCCGACACCTTCGCAAGTCGGTCTCCTGCAAAGTCATATCGGTGGCACGCGGTTCGTCTACAACGCACTACTTGGACTCGTCAAAGCCAACTGGGACGATAACCGCGCCAAAAAGCAAGCTGGCGAAGAGGTCGCCAAAGAGGACTACCTTGGCACTTCTCACCTTGACCTGCAGAAGCTCTGGTACGAGGAGCGCGACGAACTGGCGCCATGGTGGAGTGAGAACGGCTCGTCCACTTACAACTACGCGTGTCTCAACCTATCCAAGGCCTTCGCCAA
>PMTL01000027.1 GCA_003168075.1 Acidimicrobiaceae bacterium | reverse complement strand
CAACGAGATTGAGGTCGATACCTGTGCGGTCAGCCACGGCGTGAAACCGACGTATGACGCCAGAAATCTACCTCACCCTCGCCGAGGACTGACACAACATCACGATCACCAACAATGTGACAAACGCACGTGCAGATCTACCAGCGCCTCATAGCGTGCAGTCTTTCTAAACATTTCTGCTCATTATCTTTCGATGGTGATGGTAAAATCTCTTCAGTACCATGGCACGATGACTTTCAGTTCACTCGGGCAACCTCAATCTGCCAACGTGGTGATCATCGGAGGCGGCGTGATGGGGTTGAGTTGCGCCTACTATCTCGCAAAGGCCGGCGTCAAGGACATCGTGTTGGTTGAAAAGGACTGGTTGGGTTCGGGTTCCACTAGCCGTGCCGCGGGGGGCGTGAGAACGCAATTCTCAGATGAAGCCAACGTGGAACTCAGCTGTCGAAGTCTAGAGACGTATCGAAATTTTCCCGAGATCTTCGGCCAGGAGATCGACTTTCACGAGGTCGGCTATTTGTTCTTGCTCTCCAATGATGAGTCCCTGAAGGATTTCGAAAATGGCGTATCCCTTCAAAATGACCTGGGCGTTCCGAGCAGGATGATCAGTGTCCAAGAAGCGAAGGATCTCTCACCCCTTATCGAGACGGATGGATTGGTCGCGGCCACGTACTGCCCCACGGATGGGCATTGCACCCCCGATTCTGTGGTCTTGGGCCTCGCTTCAATGGCACGCAAATTCGGGGCCACCCTCTTGACGCAAACACCCGTGACGGGAATTGAGATCGAAGAGGGTCAGATACGAGCGGTGGCGACAACTCGCGGGAGAATCCAAACCTCGACGGTCATATGCACCACGGGTGCATGGTCGCAGGAGGTGGGTAGATGGGCGAATGTTGATCTGCCCGTCACGCCACTTCGCCGCCAAGTCCTGGTCACCGAACACGTCGCTGGCTTCGACCCGGCGACGCCGTTCACCATTGATTTCGAAACCTCTTTCTATTTTCACGGGAGCGGAGGCCAGATCGTCATGGGCATGTCGGACCCCGACGAGACGCCAGGATTCTCGATCGAAATGTCCGACGCGTGGCTGCCACGGCTCGAGCGGGCCATGCTGAGACGCGCGCCCTCGCTCTCGACCCACGGGATTGCCAGCGGCTGGGCTGGATTGTACGAGGTGACGCCAGACAATAACGCGCTCATTGGAGAAGCCGAAGGAGTCGATCGTTTCCTCTACGCCACCGGCTTCTCGGGTCACGGATTCCTTATGGGGCCAGCCGTGGGGGAGATCATTCGCGACCTCTACCTCGGTGACACGCCGTTCGTCGATGTGAGCGGTTTTGACGCCCGTCGATTCAAGACCCAACAGACACGACCCGAACTCAACGTCGTTTAGGTAGCAAGATTACGAGACACCACGAAGGACGGGGTCATTATGAGTACACTTCCAAATCAATCTGAACTTGCGACGCGCGCGAAGGAGGCGCTCGAGAAGTGTGGTGTGTCATCTTCGGGCCGACTGGGTAGCCACAAGGTCTTGTCCCCGATCAATGGGGAGGAGCTCGCGGCGCTGAAATGGTCTGAACTCGACGACGTGGAGCGTGCGGTGGAGAGGGCCAACAAGGATTTCCTTGTCTGGCGATCCACCCCGGCGCCGATTCGCGGAGCCTTGGTCAAACATTTTGGAGCACTCCTGCAAGAGCACAAGGAAGACATCGCAACCCTCATCAGCCTCGAAGTCGGAAAGATCAAGTCCGAGGCCCTGGGAGAAGTTCAAGAAATGATCGACATCTGTGATTTCGCCATTGGCCTGTCGCGTCAACTTTACGGACGCACGATGCCCTCGGAACGACCTGGTCACCGGATGATGGAGACCTGGCATCCGTTGGGTGTCGTGGGCGTCATCAGCGCATTCAATTTTCCGACTGCGGTGTGGTCGTGGAATACCGCCATTGCCTTGGTGTGCGGCAATTCGGTGATTTGGAAGCCTTCGGAACTGGCTCCCCTCTCGGCGTTGGCGAGCGCGTCACTGCTGGACCGAGCGATTCACGACCTTGGCGCTCCTCGATATATCAGCCAAGTCGTGATGGGCTCGTCGGAGGTGGGAGCAGCGTTGGTGGATCACCACGGCGTCGCCCTGATCAGCGCGACCGGCTCCACTCGCATGGGACGCGAGATTGGGCCCCGGTTGGCGCAGCGATTCGCCAGATGCCTACTGGAACTGGGCGGTAACAATGCCGCTGTGGTGTCGGAAAGTGCCAATCTCGACCTCGCAATTCGCGGAATCGTGTTCGCAGCTGTCGGCACCGCGGGTCAACGTTGTACGAGTATGCGCCGTGTCATCGCGCACGTGGACATCATTGATGAGTTGTGTACCCGATTAGAAGAGGCGTATCAGCGATTGCCGATTGGTAACCCTTTGGACGACAACACTCTCGTCGGTCCCCTTATCAATGGCGCGGCGTTCGCACTAATGCAATCGGCAATTGAAACCGCCAAGAGTGAGGGAGGTCGAGTCCTGTCGGGCGGAACGAGGCGACTCGAGGACCAGGCGCATAGCGCCTATTACGTCGAGCCAGCCATCGTGCGCCTGGATCGACAGACCAATATCGTTTTGAGGGAGTCGTTCGCCCCACTCCTCTACGTCATGCCATATGAGACGTTGGACGAGGCCATCGCATTGAATAACGGCGTTCCCCAGGGACTCTCGTCGTGCATCTTCACCACGGATCAGTCCGAGGCAGAGCGTTTCGTTTCCGAGGTTGGTTCCGATTGCGGAATTGTCAACGTCAATATCGGAACGTCTGGTGCTGAGATTGGCGGCGCCTTCGGCGGCGAAAAGGAAACGGGAGGCGGTCGCGAGTCAGGCTCTGATTCGTGGCGTGCGTATATGCGAAGAGCAACCAACACCATCAACTTCTCGGGCGCGCTCCCCTTGGCGCAGGGCGTCGAATTCACCGTCTAGCGGGTTTGGTCGCGCTATATCCCGCAGATCGAACAATCGAGGATGAGTACCGCCTCGATGACACGGAGACCTCCATCGACCTACGTGAACACTGGGCTCATCGAGTTGCGTCTCGAAT
>PMTL01000176.1 GCA_003168075.1 Acidimicrobiaceae bacterium | reverse complement strand
GCGGTCTCTCCCGGTGACGTCGCCGACTCCGTCGACGAGGCCCTCGCCGTGGCCGAGCGCGTTGGATATCCCGTCGTCGTCAAGGCTCAGGTCAAGGCGGGCGGTCGCGGCAAGGCCGGTGGCGTGAAGCTCGCCAACAACGCCGAGGAGGTGCGATTTCACGCGGGGAACATCCTGGGACTCGACATCAAGGGCCACGTCGTTCGCCGTCTGTGGGTGGAACGCTCGAGCGACATCGCCAAGGANNGCCAAGGAGTACTACGCCTCGTTCACCCTCGACCGACCGAACAAGACGCACCTCGGCATGTTGAGTGCCCAGGGTGGCGTGGAGATTGAAGTCGTCGCCGAAGAGCACCCCGACGCGATTGCGTTCTTGTCAATTGACCCGGTGCGCGGACTCGACCTCGAGACGGCGCGTCGCTGGGTCCACGAGGCCGATCTCGACGAAGTCGCGCGCGAACAAGTCGCCGAACTGCTCGTGAAATTGTACGACTGTTATACGACTGGCGACTGCGACTTGGCGGAGATCAACCCGTTGATCTTGACTCCCGACGGCACGGTCCACGCCCTGGACGCCAAAGTGACGTTGGACGAGAACGCGTCGTTTCGCCACCCCGAGTGGGAGGAATACCGTGCGACCGAGACCGAGGACCCGCGCGAGAAGATGGCCAAAGAAAAAGGACTCAACTACATCGGCCTCGACGGGTCGGTCGGCATCATCGCCAACGGCGCGGGTCTGGCGATGTCGACGCTCGACGTCGTCAATCAGGTCGGCGGGTCGGCGGCGAACTTTCTGGACATCGGCGGCGGCGCGAACGCCGATGTAATGGCCGCGGCGCTCGAAGTCATCAACTCCGACCCGAAGGTGACGGCGATCTTCGTCAACATCTTCGGCGGCATCACCCGAGTCGACGAAGTCGCCAAGGGCGTTCTCGAGGCGCTCTCTCGCGTCACCATCACCTCACCGATCGTGCTGCGACTCGACGGCACCAACGCCGTCGAGGGTCGGGCGATTCTCGCTGCGCACCTCAACGACCGCTTGATCACCGAACCCACCATGTTGGACGCCGCTCGACGCGCCGTGTCCCTCGCGAACGCTTAAGGAGCGCCATGAGCATCTTTGTTGACGAAAGTACGAAAGTCATTGTCCAGGGTCTGACCGGCGGTCAGGGCAGGTTCCACGGACTACGCAACCGCGATTACGGTACCCAGATCGTGGGCGGGGTGACCCCCGGTAAGGGCGGCACTGACGTCGATGGTATTCGCGTCTTTAACACCGTGAAGGAAGCCGTCGAAGCGACCGGTGCCACCGCGTCGTTCGTGGTGGTCCCGCCGAAGTTCGCCTCCGCCGCGATCCTCGAGGCGGCCGAGGGCGGCATCACCTTCATCGTCTGCATCACCGAGGGCATTCCCGCCCACGACGAGGCCGTGACCTACAACCGTCTGGTGGAGGATTACCCCGACGTGCGTCTGCTCGGTCCCAATTGCCCGGGGATCATCAGCCCTGGCAAGTGCAACATCGGCATCACCTCGGGCGACATCGCCTTGGCCGGTGGCCCGGTGGGTATCGTCTCACGTTCGGGCACGCTCACGTACCAGGCGTTGCACGAATTGTCACAGCACGGCATTGGCCAGACGACCTGCGTGGGCATCGGCGGAGACCCGGTCCCGGGTACCAACTTCATCGACTGTCTGGCGGCGTTCGAGGCGGACCCCGAGACCAAGGCCGTCATGATGATCGGCGAGATTGGTGGCTCAGAAGAAGAGCGCGCGGCGGAGTGGATCAAGCGCAACATGACCAAGCCGGTCGTCTCGTACATCGCGGGCGTCACCGCGCCCGCCGGACGAAAAATGGGCCACGCCGGAGCCATCATCTCGGGCTCCAAGGGCACGGCGCAGGCGAAGATGGACGCACTCGCCGCCGCCGGGGTTCACGTCTGCCTTAATCCCACCGAAGCCGGTCAGAAAATGGTCGAGATCGTCCAGGCGTTTTAAGTCTTGGTCGTTCGCCTCTGCGTCCTCGTCTCTGGTTCGGGCACGATTCTCGAGGCCCTCGTGGCCAAGGACGTGGAGATTGCCCTGGTGGGCGCGGACCGGCCCTGTCGCGGACTGGACGTCGCGCGCACCGCCGGTATTGAGGCGCTGCTGGTGGACCGCGCGGACTACGGCGGGTTCACGGCGGACTTCGATCGTGATCGCTACTCGGTGGACCTGGCGAAGGAACTGAGCTCGCGCGGCGTCGACCTCGTGGCGATGGCCGGGTTCGGGACGATCATCACCCGTTCCTTTCACGACGCCTTTCTCGGTCGCGTGTTGAACACGCACCCGAGTCTGTTGCCGGACTTCAAGGGCTGGCACGCCGTCGCCCAGGCGCTCGCGAGCGGAGTGACCGAGACGGGCTGCACGGTGCACGTGGCCACCGAGAAGCTCGACGACGGTCCAATCCTGGCTCAGCGACGTGTCGCGGTACTTCGAGAGGACGACGAGTCGAGCCTGCACGAACGGATCAAAGCCGTCGAGCGCGAGCTCTATCCGGCCGTGGTAACTAGGGTGATGGCGGCGCTCGACGAGGGCCGCGACGTGTTGTCGGTGGCCAGTGAAATGGAGGACGTGTAGATGCGTGCACTGCTCAGCGTGTGGGACAAGACCGGTCTGATCGACTTCGCGCGCGGCCTCGAGTCGCTCGAGTTCGAACTGGTGGCTTCGGGCGGGACCGCTCGCGCGTTGGCCGAGGCCGGCATTGCGCACCTCGACGTCGCCGACGTGACCGGTTTTCCCGAGATGCTCGACGGCCGCGTCAAGACCCTGCACCCGCGCATTCACGGGGGCATCCTGGCCAACCGGTCCGAGCCCTCGCACCTGGCGGCCCTGAGGGCTCACGACATCTCCGCCATCGACCTCGTGGTGTGCAATCTCTATCCCTTCACGTCGGATCCTTCGGTAGAACTCATCGACGTGGGCGGGCCGACCATGGTACGCGCGGCGGCGAAGAACCACCATCACGTGGGCGTGGTGACCAGTCCGAGCCAGTACGGTGTGGTGCTCGAGGAACTGCGCGAATCGGGCCAACTCTCTGACGTCACGCGTCACGAGTTGGCGCGCGCCGCCTTCGCCCACACGGCTGCCTACGACGCCGACATCGTGGCGTGGATGGACCGTGGGGGAGCGATCGGTTCACCGCCGGAGACCATCGACGAGGTCGTGCCCTCGACCCTGCACCTGACCTTGGAGCGCGCCGACGTCGTGAGATACGGTGAGAATCCCCACCAGATCGGTGCGCGCTACCGTGTCGCGGGCACCTCGCCGTGGTGGGACTCGGTCGTCAAGCACGCCGGATCAGCGTTGTCGTACCTGAACCTCTTCGACGCCGACGCGGCGTGGCGACTGGTCCATGAATTGGCCGATGACGCTCCTGGTCTGAAGGCCGTCGCCATCATCAAGCACGCCAACGCCTCGGGTGCCGCGGTCGCCGATTCGTTGCACGACGCCTTCGCCAAGGCCTTGGACGCCGACCCCCAGAGCGCCTTCGGTGGCATCGTCGCGGTGGGTGGAGAACTCGACAATGAGCTCGCGACGTTGATCGCCGCTGGTCCCCAAGCCGACGTCATCATTGCGTCGTCCATCACCGACGACGCGATCGCGACATTGGTCGCGCGCCGCAAGGCGACCCGGCTCCTCAGCGCTCCCTCGCCAGAACCCCTCGGTCGTTCGATCCGCACTTTCGGCAACACCGCGCTGGTGCAGAACGCCGACGAGTTGCTCGTGGCGTTGAGCGACTGGCGTTGCGTCACCGACTTGCAGCCCACCGTGGAGCAACTTCGTGACCTGGCTCTCGCCTGGCGAGTGTGCGCGCGCACGACGTCGAATGCCATCGTGCTCGCGCGCCACGGAGTCGCGGTGGGTATCGGTGCGGGTCAGCAGTCGCGCGTGGTCGCCGCGGGCATCGCCACCACCAAGGCGGGGGACAAGGCCGTTGGTTCCGCGGCGTCGTCGGACGCTTTTTTCCCCTTCGCCGACGGGTTGGACGCGCTCACCAATGCCGGCGTCACCGCCGTGGTCCAACCGGGCGGTTCGGTGCGAGACAAGGAAGTTATTACTGCGGCCAACGTCGCACGAATCGTCATGATGCTCACGGGTGAGCGTCATTTTCGTCACTAGGAGAGATATGGCTGAACTACTCGACGGAGAGCGTCTCGCGGGTCGCATCAAGATGGAGCTCGCTGACCGCGTAGCGCGTCTGGCCGTCCTCGGACGTCGCGTAGGACTGGGCACAGTGCTGGTCGGCGACGACGGGCCTAGTGCGAAGTACGTCGCGATGAAGCACGCGGACTGCGAGGCCATCGGGATTCGCTCGTATCACGAAGAACTTCCCGCCGGCGCCACTCAGGCCGACGTCGAAGCCGTCATCGACCGGTTTAATGACGATTCCCACGTTCACTCGATACTGGTGCAGCTGCCCCTGCCTCAAGGAATCAATGAGGAGCAGGTATTGCTGCGCATGAAGCCCGACAAGGACGTCGACGGACTGCACCCGACGAACCTGGGACGCTTGGTCATGGGCACGCCCGGGCCGCTGCCCTGCACGCCCGCGGGCATCGTCGAGCTCTTGGCGGCTCACTCGGTACCCGTCGAGGGTAAGCACGTGGTGATCATCGGGAGAGGACTGACCATTGGGCGCCCCCTCTCCTTGTTGCTCGCCATGAAACGACCCGGCTGCAACGCGGCCGTGACGGTAGTGCACACGGGAGTTGACGATATGGCGGCCATCACCAGAACGGCCGACGTGATTGTTGCAGCGGCCGGAGTTGCCGGACTAGTGACGGCTGACATGGTGAAGCCCGGGGCGGCGGTGGTGGGAGCCGGAACGAGTTGGTCGGGGACTAAATTGATGAGTGACGTCGCCGACGACGTCGCCGAGGTCGCGGGTTGGGTGACGCCGCGCATCGGGGGAGTCGGACCGATGACTCGTGCCATGCTGTTACGAAATGCTGTACTCGCCGCGGAGAAGGTTCAATGAATAACACTGACGAATTGGGTCGTGAATACGACGAGCGCCCGTGGGGCAATTACACCGTGCTCGACGACGTGAAAGACGACCACAAGGTCAAGCGCATCGTCGTTACTCCGGGTAAGCGTCTGAGTTACCAGGTGCACGCCAAGCGTTCCGAGCACTGGTTCGTCGTTTCGGGGGTCGCCACGGTGGTGCTCGACGGCGAGACGTTTGAACTCAACCCCGGCGGGTCCGTTGACATCGCAATCGGTGCGGCGCACCGTTGCGAGAACCACGGCGAGGTGCCGGTCGTCTTCATCGAAGTCCAGCGCGGTACGTATTTCGGCGAAGACGACATCGTTCGCCTCGAGGATGATTTCGGTCGTCAGTAGATCTGTGCGCATCGACACACTGCTCGCCGCGGGCTCCACACGGTCCTTTGAGTTCTTTCCGCCCAAGTCCGACGAGGAATCGGCGACGCTGGGGGCGACTCTGCACGATCTTGAGACGTTGAGTCCGTCCTTCGTCTCGGTGACCTATCGCGGTGGACGCGAGTCGCGCCAACGAACCTTCGACCTCGTCACCGACATCGAGCGCGGCGGTCACTTGGTGTCGATGGCCCACCTGATTTGCGTGGGGCACGAGCGCGAGGAGATGCGCGAGATTCTCACCAACTACCTCGACGCCGGCGTCGCGAACGTCATGGCTCTCGGAGGTGACATCCCCGACGACCGCACGCTCGTGGCCTCGGAGTTCCGTCACGCCATCGATCTCGTCGAGTTGGTTCGAGACGTCGGAGAGTTCTCCATTGGCGTCGCGGCGCACCCGCTGGGCCACCCGAGCTCGCCCGACCTGGTGAGTGATCGACGCCACTTGGCCGAGAAGTTACGCCTGGCCGACTTCGCGGTGACGCAGTTCTTCTTCGAGCTCAGCGACTGGACCAATTTGGTTGACCAACTTGGTGCACTCGGCGTTACCAAGCCCGTTCTGCCGGGAATTATGCCCGTGACGACGTTGAGCGGGATTACCCGCATGGCCCAGATGGGTGCCGCGGTTCCTACTAGTCTGATGAACCGTTTGGAGACCGCAAATACTCGCGGCGGACCGAGCGCGGTGCGCGATGAAGGGGTACGCGCCGCGGGAGAACTATGCGAACAATTGCTGGACTCCGGTGCACCGGGACTTCACTTTTATACGCTGAATCGCTCGACGGCGACGCGCGAGATCCACGAAGCGCTTTACGGGCCCGGAGGGGTCCGACGGCCCTAATTGGCCAACGAAAGCGACCTGGTGGTTCGTCATAGGATGGTCAATATGGCTGACATCATCACAACGAACGCCCAAGGCGTGCTCAACGTATCTAACAATCCGATCATCCCCTTCATCGAGGGTGATGGCACGGGAGTCGACATCTGGCCCGCCGCTCAACTCGTTATGGACACCGCCGCGAAGAAGAACGGCAAGACCATCGCCTGGAAGGAAGTACTCGCGGGTGAGAAGGCGTTCAAGGAGACCGGCAGCTGGCTGCCCGACGAGACCGTCGAGACGTTTCGCACGCACCTGATCGGCATCAAGGGACCCCTCACGACGCCCATCGGTGGCGGCATGCGCTCGCTCAATGTGGCGCTGCGTCAGATTCTCGATCTCTACGTCTGTCTGCGCCCGGTGCGTTGGTTCCAGGGCGTACCCTCGCCGGTGCGCCACCCCGAGTGGGTCGACATGGTGATCTTCCGTGAGAACACCGAAGACGTGTACGTGGGCATGGAGGTTGAGGCCAACACCCCCGAGGCCGAGAAGCTGCGCAGCTACTTGCACGACACCTTCGGCTGGGACATTCGCGAGTCGGCCGGCATCGGCATCAAGCCAATCTCGAAGTTTGGCTGCGAGCGTTTGCTGCGCGCGGCGTTCAAGTACACGCTCGATCACGACCGCAAGTCGGTCACGCTGGTGCACAAGGGCAACGTCCAGAAGTACACCGAGGGCTACTTCATGAAGCTCGGCTACCAGTTGGTGCGCGACGAGTACTCCGATAATTTCATAGGCTGGGACGACTGCGGCGGCGACCCCGGCGACAAGATTCTCGTGAAGGACGCTATTGCCGACATCGCTCTGCAGCAGGTATTGCTGCGTCCCAAGGAGTACGACGTCATCGCGACGACGAACCTGAACGGCGACTATATGTCTGACGCCCTGGCGGCGCAGGTGGGCGGCATCGGCATCGCCCCGGGCGCCAATATCAACTACACGACCGGGCACGGCATCTTCGAGGCCACCCACGGAACGGCGCCCAAGTACGCCGGCCAGGACAAGGTGAACCCCGGCTCGGTGCTGCTCTCGGGCGTCTTGATGTTTGAGCACTTGGGTTGGCAGGACGCCGCGGATGACATCATCCGTGCCATGGAGGCGACCATCGCCGACAAGATCGTCACCTACGACTTCGCGCGCCTCATGGACGGCGCCACCGAAGTTAAGTGCTCCGAATTCGGCGCCGCCATCGCCGAGCGACTCTAAACAACCCCCTCAAGGAGAATCATGAACACTCCCGTCCACGTCACCGTCACCGGCGCCGCCGGTCAGATCGGCTACTCGTTGTTGTTCCGTATCGCGTCGGGTCAACTACTCGGCCCCGACACGCCCGTCGTCCTTCGCCTGCTCGAGATCGAGCCGGCCATGAAGACTCTGCAGGGCGTCGTGATGGAACTCGACGACTGCGCGTTTCCTCTGCTCGTGGATATTGAGGCCACGAGCGACCTCGACCACGCCTTCACCAACACTTCGTGGGCCCTGCTCGTGGGTTCCATCCCACGCAAAGCCGGGATGGAACGCGGCGATCTATTGAACGTGAACGGCGGCATCTTCAAGCCCCAGGGTCAAGCGATTTCGGCCAACGCTGCGAACAACGTACGCATCTTGGTGGTGGGTAATCCCTGCAACACGAACTGCCTCATTGCGCGATCGAATGCGCCAGAAGTTCCGGCCGACCGATGGTTCGCAATGACGCGCCTCGACCAGAACCGCGCCGAGACGCAGCTCGCCAAGAAAGCTGGCATCCCGGTGTCAGAAGTCAAGAATCTCGCCATCTGGGGCAATCACTCGGCGACGCAGTTCCCGGACTTCGCTAACGCGACGCTGCGCGGCATGACGTCGCCCGAGGCGATTTCGGATCACGACTGGTTGCGTGGTGGATTCATTACTACGGTCCAAAAGCGCGGTGCGGCGATCATCGAAGCCCGTGGCGCGAGTTCGGCCGCCTCGGCCGCTAATGCCGCCATCGATACCGTGGTGAGCCTGACGACACAGACGCCCGACGGCGACTGCGTCTCGGTGGGTGTGACGTCGACCGGACAGTATGGGGTTCCTGAAGGTTTAACTTTCGGATTCCCGATTGTTACCGATGGCAAGGGTAACTGGTCTGTGAAAAAGGACTTCGTTATCGACGAGTTCGCCGCGGAGCGGATCAAGATCACCACGGACGAGTTGCTCGCGGAGCGCGAAGACGTTCGAGCTCTCGGACTGGTCTAGTTGTTTCGCCTAGATAGGTTGTTGACACGACTCACCGAATCGCAGCTTCATAAGTACTCGAGTTGTCACTCCAGAAAATCACGAAGTGGGTGACAATCGAACCTCTCTCAATCCCTTCTTCTACTCACTCGGCGTATTTGGAAACACCGTAATAACGGACAATTTCGGTGTCCGCTTGAGAACTCCAGTTCGACGTCATAGTCGTCGGTGGCTATCACACAGGACATTATGGTCCGTCGTGGAAATTTTTGGCGACTCACCCGAAACCCCTCCAATTTTAGAGCGCGGGTTCACGTCGGGCCACCGACGTGAACAATCTCCGCCTTGGCAAGGGCCTGCAATTCTGGGATATTCGATGCACAGTGCAGTTTGCGGGCGCTCCTATACAGAGGTCGCACCCGCAGTATCCAGTGCGCCCCAGACCGGCACATCGGAGCCACCCAACGGCACGTCGTCAGGCGCGCATTATGAGCTACCCAACGGAGCACGGAGCTGGCCCTTCGCGACTGCCGTGAACTTCGGCGTGGCAGCCCACTTTGGAGGCGTCAGTGCTTCCGAGAGACGCCCCATTGGACCAAGTACTCGCGAATGTTGTCTGCCCGGGAACGGCCCGATCCGGACACCTTCGCTCGAAGTCGTGAATGTCGCTGGGGACTCAGCTGTCGGGCGTGACCGCATCCAATCGGCGCCGAACCTCCGACGTGTTCACGCTGAGAGCGCCCAGCAGCACCGCCGCAGGATCTGGTGGTTGGAGAGTGAGGATCTGGGCCAGCACCTGCTGGGCCGTGACCTGGAGCCTCCGACGGTTGGGCTTAGACGCTTCCTCAAGCACTTTCTTTGCAGCGGGCGCCATGCGGAGGCGATCTTTTTGCGCGACGTCTCTGATCCTCGGCTTCTTCG
>PMTL01000019.1 GCA_003168075.1 Acidimicrobiaceae bacterium | reverse complement strand
AGACACGTCTGAGCAATCAATGCAGCGGTTAACGGCGTTTCATCGGCGGGCACAATGATGACTGAACACCCAGCCGCGAGAGCGGGCGCAATCTTGCGAGACGGCAAGAGCGCTGGAAAATTCCATGTGCAGAAGGCCGCGACTGGCCCAATTGATTCTCGTCGGACCATTAGACGTTGTTTTACCGAATGGCCGTCCGCAATACGTCCGTAGATGCGCCGTGCTTCATCAGCACACCAATCAAATTGATCCGCGGCCGCAAGGACTTCCGATGTCGACTCCGAAACGGGCTTGCCCTGTTCTATCGTCAAGACCAGCGCCAATACCTGACAGCGCTGTCGCAACAACTCAGCCACTCGACGCAAGATTGATGAACGCGTCCACGCGTCGACCTTTCGCCATGAGTGCCAACCCGTATTCGCAGCAGCTAGAGCGGCGTCGACATCTTCTTCCGTGGCCGTGGCGATGGCGGCAATCGCCACTTCGGTAGCTGGATCGATCACCTCCATCGAGGTGCCTGCATCCAATCGGCGCCAGTTTCCATCGATGAGTATCCCCGTTGGCGTTGCAAGAGGAAGACCGCTGGAGCCCAAACTCCAAAAATCGATTTCGGTGGAGTTCTCGCTCATTTTGGTATCGTTCCCATGAGATTCCAGTATATTCAATCCGTGCATTGACCAGCTCGAGGCGAGTTCCAGACCTGTTCACCAGGGTGAAAGTGAAATTCACCAGTAATTGACTTGGTTGGTATGGTCATTCGTTCTTATAATGCATGGGAATAACCGATTGAATTCGTTCCCACGAGCGATTTTCAATCTTGAAGAGGAGAATCTTGTCTAAGTCCCGAGACGTAGGCGACCACAGCGGGCCGCAGCGACCCCCCACCATCATCGATCTCGCCCGAGAATCCGGAGTCTCGAAGTCCACGGTATCGCGGGTACTCAACGGGAACTTGAATGTCTCGGAGTCAGCTCGAACTCTCGTCCTAGCGGCGATGATCAAGTTGGATTACCAGATGAATTCGGCGGCGAGGTCGCTGCGTACCGAGAGAAGCCATCTGGTAGGCCTAGTGATGCCCGGCATCAAGCATGTGTTCTACAGCTCGACCGCAGAAGTACTCGAGCGGGAGCTTCAGAAGGTTGGCATCAGTCTGCTCATCGCCAGCTCTGGGGGCACCGCCGAAGGAGAAGTACTGGCCATCAATTCACTGCGCTCCCATGGCGCCGATGCATTCATCTTGTCCCTTGTCAACGAAAATGACGCTCGAACAGTGGTCACGCTTCAGTCGATTCGACAACAAGTCCTCTTGCTCGACCGCGACGTACCAAAAGTCGTGGGCGACAAAGTGCTGATAGACCCTCGCAGAGGAGTGAATGAATCAATTGAACACCTCGTCAGTCTTGGTCACACCAAGATTGCATTGATTACTCACGGAACTTTTGTGCGACCGGGTCGTGAAGTTAAGTCCTGTTTCGAGGAAGCTCTCGCTCAAAGGGGTCTCACACCCGCCGCGGAAGTGTTGCTGGAATTTGAAGACGTCAGTTCACAGATCGGATGGACGGCCACCGAGGTCATTCTCAAGTCAGGAGCGACCGCAATCCTCGCGTTGGGGCCAAGTTCGGTCACTGCGGGAGTCTTGAATTATCTCACCTGGAATGGACTACGATTCCCCGACGATATTTCCGTCATCGTATATGACGAAACCGAATTGAGCTCGGCGATGAAGCCCGGGCTCACCGCAATCATCCGACCTTTGGAGGAGTATGCCTGCCTGGCGGCCAACCTGGTTATTTCACGATTCTCAGATTCCGAGGCCGAGCAGCGCGTCTTGACCGTCCCGACTCAGCTAATGGTCCGGGACTCGACAGGGCGGGTCAAAAGTAAAGCGAAGATCAGCAGGGCGAAACAGTTGCAGTGAAGCGCGCTTGTCCGCCAGAGCGGAGATGGCACATCTCGCACGCATTGTGACTGGTCCACCATTTAGGCAGATCGAGAACTCGTCCTACACTCACCCGGGCGATAGTGGTTCACCGTTGCTTCATAGGTGTCGGCCAAGGAATCATGATCGCTTTGTCGAAGAGTCTTCACTGCACCTTGTATTGAGACGCGTAGTTCGAGTGCTTGAGCGACTCCAGGAACAACAGAATCTCTTCGTTCACTATTTCGGAGTGGGAAATATTGACCGCGTGAGTCCCGCCTTCCACCTCCACGAGTCTTGATTTGCCTCCGAGCTGACTTTGAACAATTCGCGCCTTCTCTAGTGCAATTGACTTATCTTGCGTGCCGTGGATGACGAGTGCAGGACACTTGATTTCTCCCAGGCGGTCGGTGACGTCTTCGCGATCCATCAAACACGAGTACGCCCACGGAAGCTGTTGCAATTCCATAGAATCCCACTTTGAGTACCACGTCGACCACTCTCCGGGCCCCAAGATGGCATCAGCCAACTTGCGCTGAATTCTCGATGCGCCAAATTCGCGCCACTCGCGGATCATTTCGTCGGTTTCAGTTCGTGCTTCTACACCTGATTGAGAGCCGATCAGCACGAGTGCGTTCACTCGTTCGGGCGCCAGGAGAGTTGCTCGAATTGACACGAATCCACCTTGCGACATGCCTATCAGCACAGCGCTCTTGATCGCCAGGAGATCAAGAATTGAGAAGAGGTCATTCGCAGATCTCCACAAATCGAATGGGCCGTCGGAGCGAGACAAACCCCACGAGCGCTGATCCCAGGTGATCACCCTATATTGAGTGGCCAGAGCCTCCACCTGGGCGTCAAACATCGTGTGATCCATGCCAAAACCATGGCTGAAGATGACTGCCTCTTTCGATCCGCCGGAATCCGTGAAGAACAGTTCGGCGTCATCCAATTTCAGTACGGGCATGAATCAGAACCTCCGTTGACTGGACTAATTCGACTTCTACCGATTCCACACTCGGCTTCGTCATCGTTGGAACGAAATGTCACTGCGGTCACGCTGGGGGGTCATGAAAGTGTCCTTCTCACTGGGCGGCACAGGGAAGGTGTCGATACCAAACGCGTTCGCACGACTCCATTCGCGAGCGACTTCACGGTGAATGATCTTCCACTCATCGTCTCTGCGCTCCCATCTGTCGACGTAACGTCCGCAAAAGGCATCGACGTATTCAGTGTCGCCTTCTCGGCGGCCAACGTACGTTACGAAATAGGCCTCGGAATAAGCCTTGTCACCGACCACGTCAATGTCCAGATTGGCGATGGAGTGCATGGTGAATGTGGTCGCTGCCTTGTTATCCGGAATAAAGTGCTTGACAAAATCCCACGCCGAAGTCGCAAAAGCAACGGCGTCAGGGTGATACGCCGAACGCATCAACTCCTCATCACAACGGTCCACGCCGCGGCAGTAACGCATAAGTGCGTCATGAATGTCTTGGCGATCAAGGACATTCTGAATTCGCGCCGAAACTTCTGATGTAGTCATACTTTCCTCAACTTTCCTTTGATTGACTTCTGATTAACTTCACTGGATCCGAATCGACCGCTACGCAACTTGCACGCCTTTCTCGTCGGGACCCTCTGAGGTCTGGCGCCATTTGCGCAAACTGATGACCTCTCCAAGAGGCGGCGCCTCCCCCATCAAATTCACCATCCACGTGCGCGCTACCTCTGCGACATATAAGTCACCACGGGAATCAAGGGCCATTCCGTGAGGACAAGTGAACTGATCGGGTCCAAAGCCCGACAACGAGGACCCAATTCTCCCCACTTCATGACCCTCGCGGTCCAGGATTGCGATTGTCCGGCCGAGTCTCGGTAAGTCTCTGTAGGCAGGAGCTGGTCCTAATTCACCGACGTACACGAGCCCAAATTGCCTTGAAACCACGACGTTGCAAGGACGGAATGAATGCCACTGGTCAAGAAATTCACCGTCAATACTAAAGATCTGAAGCCGAAAGTTCTCTCGATCGCAGACGATCAATCTTTCTTCGTCCAAGAAGGCGAGAGAGTGCGGGACATAGAACTGCCCCTCAGCGCTCCCCACTTCGCCCCAAGAAAGTATGTGTTCGCCCTCGGTGCTAAACCGGTGAATCCTCGAGTTCCCATAGCCGTCGGACACGAATATCTCTGACGTCACGGGGTGGATGGCAACGTCAGTGGGCGCATTGAAATAGTGCCCAGATTGGCGTTCAGCGGGTTCATTTCTTGTCCCAATCTGAAAGAGCAACTCACCATCTTTTGTCCGTTTTTGTAGCACGTGACCGGGCCGACTCTCGACAAGATATAAATTGTCCGAGCTATCAATCCGAATGGAATGCGGATTATCAAACTCTCCAGCGCCCCAGCTGTCGAGAAAATTTCCCTGCGAATCGAAAATGACGATGGGATTCGCACCGCGATTGAAGACGTAGACCCGGTCGTCTGAATCTATGGCCACTGCATTGGCGTCGCCATTGAAGCTGAAGCCAAGCGGCAAGTTACCCCAGCGCGGGACGGGCTCGTACGTGGGGCAGATTAATGGACCACTACTCATGAGAGATCCTTCGAGCCCGTGGGGGGGCAATGTATGGACATGGCTCCTCGAGCGGAGCGGCATGTTGACGCCCGAACTCTCCTTGGTTTGTCAATCTCGAACACCTCTCATACTTCGATACTTCGATACCCGATCAAAGTTGCTGCCCGAGTGCTTGTGCTTCTCCAGTCATGGTCAGTTTCCCAAGCCTCAAATCCTCCCCTCCATCCCAAAAGAAAGAGGGAACGATCCCACCACTATATCCATGGTCGTCCCTATCGTCAAGGACGATGGTAACGAGACGTCTCAACCAAGACCTTTGTCCGTCCTCGAATCGATTGGACTAAGACCACGATGACTTCCTCGCGCTAGCCTGAGACCATGACCATCAA
>PMTL01000206.1 GCA_003168075.1 Acidimicrobiaceae bacterium | reverse complement strand
CGCCGACCCCGAAGACAGACATCATCAACCCGAAGCCACCGCCGCCCAGGTGAAAGACTCTCGTCGCCATCAGGGGCAGGGGCACATTCATGTTGAACAACATGCCCGACGCCGCCGCCAACAGCAATACCAGTCGAATGGTGCGATTGCTCCAGGCGTAGCGCAGGCCCGCGCTGAAGTGATCCGAGCGATGATCGGCCGGAGGCCGCGCGGGTGTCGCTATATGACGGTGCGCAATGAGAACCAACAGCGGCGGGACAAACGAAACGGCGTTGACGACGCAACACGCGGTCACGCCCGCCGTCGCGAGCAGAAGACCACCCAGCGCGGGTCCCAGGACCCGCGACGCATTGAGGACCACTTCGTTCAAACTCACCGCACTCGTGAGGTACTCGAGGCCCACGAGATCGATGGCGTAGACCTGTCGAGCCGCCGCGTCGGGCGCGCCGACAACACCCGACGCAAAGGCGATCACGAGCAACATCCACAGTCGAACCACGCCGGTGGCAGTGACGATCGCCAGAAGAACCGAGAGAGCGATAAAGAGACTCTGGGTCGTGATGAGGAGCCGTCGGCGACTGACCCGGTCCACCATCGAACCCGACCACGGTCCAGTCAGGAGCATCGGCAGGAACGTGCACGCGCTCAGTAAACCAAGGTCGACGCCACTGCCCGTCAGTCGCAGTACCAGCCACGATAGGGCCACCACCTGAGTCATCGTGCCCGACGCCGACAGCACTTGGCTCATGAACCATTGTCGATAGGCCGGCACCGACAGCGAGCTGAAGGTATTGCGCAGGCTCGGCCGCGCTCGGCGCTTCGGACGCTCTTCGTTACCGCGTCGCGCCACCGCGTTCACCCTTCATCAGAGTGCGCACTCACCGCTCGCACCACAGTGCGCCACAACCCCATCTGGCGTAGCGCACTGTGGCGAAGCAGTCCGGGAGACGGACCTAGTGACTGCCGGGGGATCGTGCGTATTGCACGGTATTGGAGGCGATGGTGTCGCGATACCATCGGAAACTCTCCTTGGGTAGACGAGTCCCGGACGGAAAATCCACCCACACGATGCCAAATCGTCGCGAGTAGCCTAAGGCCCACTCGAAGTTATCGAGGAGACTCCAGACGAAATATCCCTGGACGTTGACACCGGCGTCCAGGGCGTCGTGCATGGCCGAAATATGTTCCTGGAGGTACGCAACTCGGTTGTAATCAAGTACGTTGCCGTTGGGGTCGACGTAATCGTCGAAGGCCGCTCCGTTTTCGGTGATGAAGATCGGCACGGTCGTGTATTCATCACGAATTCTCATGAGCAACGAAGTGAGGCCCGAGGCCTGAATCTCCCAATCCATTGACGTCTTATCACGCCCCGGTGTCTCGAGGCCGCGCAGGCGTAGGTCCGGAAAATCGTCCTCCGTCGCCACAATGTAGCCAGCCATACGCGCTTGAGTGGCGCGCGACTCATCAACCACGGTGGAGGGGAAGTAGTAGTTGACTCCCAAGAAATCCACCGGTTGAGAAATCATCTCGAGGTCGCCCTCACGCACCACCGAGAACCCCGGTGCCGCTGACGCGTAGTGCTCCAGCATGTCCACGGGATAGCTACCGTGAAAGATTGGATCGAGAAACAGGCGATTGAGATTGCCGTCGGCGCGGCGCGCGGCAGCGATATCGAGTTCGTCGTCGCTGCCCGGGCGATGGTCACCGAGGTTCAACGTCACGCCCACCTGCGCGCCAGAGATTGTGGCACGAAGTATCGGAAGGGCGAGACCGTGAGCGAGCAATAGGTGGTGATTCGCCGCAGCGGCCATACCAATGTCGTGGTGTCCGGGAGCGTGTCGACCGGAACCGTAGCCCAACCACGAAGAACACCACGGTTCGTTCAAGGTGATCCAGCGCTCTACACCATCGCCGAGGGCGCGCGCCACGACTTCGACGTACTGCGCGTAGGCCTCGGCCGTCTCGCGCACGCACCAACCGCCGCGATCTTCGAGGGGCTGGGGCAGGTCCCAGTGATACAGCGTCAGGGTCGGCTCGATGTCGCGGTCGCGCAGTCCATCAACGAGGCGGCGATAAAAGTCCAACCCCGCCTGATTGACGCTTCCGGTGCCCTTCGGAATGATGCGGGGCCACGCCACGGAGAAGCGATACGCGCGTGCACCTACTTGCGCGAGGAGATCGAGGTCCTCATTCATGCGGTGGTAGTGGTCACAGGCGATGTCGCCGGTGTCGCCGTTCCACACCGCACCGGGTCGGCGGCTGAAGGTGTCCCAAATTGATGGGCCGCGACCGTCCGCGGTGCTGGCTCCTTCAATTTGGTACGACGCGGTCGCTGCACCCCAGAGGAAGTCAGGTGGAAAACGCCGAGTTGGATCAAGTTCATTCGAGCTGAATTTGCTCACGAGGTGGATCTCCTATTAATGGATGGTCGAGTACTGCGGTTCAACTTCTCCGTGCGGCCCCGGTGAGTCGGGAGATGAACGCGGAGCCGCACGTCGAAGCGACGGAATTCTTGATTCCATGTACGCCGTCTCCGGTGACTCCGCCACGCGCGGAGTCACCGGATGGACGATCAACGACCTACTTGATGAGCTTCAGGTGCATCATGATGTAGGGCAATTCCGGGTCATTCGGTGAAGGGTCCATGTAGGGATTTGCCGCAGTGACCCAACCAGTGAAACGAGCCGTCGAGTACGAGTCCCAGTCCGCACCGTACAACAATGGAGCAACTGGCACCTGGGTCGTCAAAATATTGCCCAGGCTCTGTACGGCATTCGTCAACGCCGTGGCGTTTGACGGATTTGTCGTCTCGAGCGTCTTCAATGCCGCTTCGGCCACCGCGCTCTTGTATCGACCAAAGTCAGCTGACGCCGCCGTCGGGTTCGGGGCCACGAAGGCGTTGTAGTCAAGCCAGTTCTGATACTGAACGAACGGGTTAGCGCCTCCGGCACCCCAGTGAATCACCGTCTGAAACGACCCTGACGCCAAGTCGGAGTACCACTGCGACGCCTCGACACCATCCACTGTGCAGGTGATACCGACCGCCTTCAACTCATTGGAAATCAGCTGATCGTCCGCGTAGTAGTCCGAATACGCTGTCGGGTCTTCGACGGAGAACGTAATTGTCTGACCGTTCTTGGCCCACATTCCACTTGAATTCTTCGCGTAGCCGTCCGCGGTCAGAATCGACGCCACCTTGGCAGGATCGCTCACCGGCGAAAGGTCACCCTTCGCTGACGCCTTTAAGAACGCTGCCTGGTTGGGCAGAATCAAGCCGCTCGACGATGTGGCTGGAACTTCGTAGCCAGACTCGCCGAGAACGCCCAGCGCCGTGCGATTGATACCCGCACTAATGGCCGCGCGAACCGCGGGGTCCGTGAGTACACCAGTGCCAGTGGTGTTGAACTCCAAAGTGACCGTACTGCCACGAGCAAAGAAGTAGTGATTCGTCTGGGGATCCTTGTTGATGAATATCGACTTAATGTTCGCGATGTCATTCCCCGCCCAGTCAAGCTGACCGTCGGCCAGTGCCGTTGAAGCGGCTCCGTTTGACGAGTAGTAGGGGATGTTGACCTGAGTAGCGGCTGGAGTTCCGTCCCAGTAGGTCTTGTTGATGGAGTACTCGACCAAGGTGGAGGAGTAGCTCTTCAAGACGTAGGGACCTGTTCCGATTGGGTTGGTCACCGCGGCGGTAACGGGATTATTGATCTTGGACCAAATGTGTTCTGGCACGATCAACAAGCTCCCCGCAATCTGAGTGATGTCCTGATACGCCGGAGCAGCAAAGTGCAGAACGACAACGTAGTCTCCCCTCGCCACAGCGGCATTACTCTGCGCGGGCACGCCGGCGTAGTTCGCCGCCGGGCTCGTCGAGAGCAGGTTGAAGGTGTAGGCCACGTCCGCTGCGGTAAACGGCGTGCCGTCGCTCCATTTCACGCCGTGGCGCAGATTGAAGGTGAGGGTTTTCCCGTTACCGGACCAGTGGTAGCTCGTCGCTAACCACGGGTATTGCGTGTTGGCCTTGAGCGTGTCAAATTGCATCAAGGGCTCGTACGTGAGCGACTTAATTGCCATTTGTGACACCAGGGAATTGCCGTTGAAGGGGTTGAAATTCTTGGTGAATGTCACTCCCACGTTGTTTTCTTCCGTCAGGACCGTGCTTTTCGCGGCTGACGCACCCGACCCCGTGACGCCGATGACGCCCAAGGTCAAGCAGGACATCGTTGTGGCGATGATTGCCATCTTTCTAATCATTAGTATCCTTTATTTTGTCCAGTCGGCTTCCGCCGACTCTTTTTATGACCGTGTAAGTCCTTATTGATTCCGCGGGGCCGGCTGGATCACTCGACCGAGCAAAAAACACTCGACTCAACGATTCATCATTCCCGCACTCAAATGGTGCGTCATGTGGTCGAAATGGAACCTCCTTGTGCTCGTTCGGAGAGGGAGACTTCGACCGCGTGACCGTCGTGAAGCCAACACCTCGAGGAATGGTCGTCGCTCAGCGTGAAAATTGGTGGCGCGACCTGGCGGCACTTGTCCATGGCGTGGGGACATCGCGGGGCGAACCGACAACCGATGTCGGGGAACAGACCTTGGCTGTTGCGGTCCTCGACTTCGGGAGCTCGACGAAGAGGATTATTGGGGTCGGGGACCGACGCGATGAGCAGCTGGGTATAGGGATGCTGCGGCTCATCAATCAACCGGGTGCCGTGGGATCGCTCCACCACTTGACCGGCGTACATCACGATCGTCTCATCGGCGATATAACGCGCCGAGGCTATGTCGTGAGTGATATAAAGAATCGCCATGTGCTCGTTGTCGCACAGTCCCCGGAGCAGATTGAGGACACCCAGTCGCACCGATACGTCCAGCATCGAGATCGGCTCATCGGCCAGCAGCACCTTGGGATTGACACACAGGGCTCGGGCAATCGACACGCGCTGGAGCTGTCCGCCGGACAACTCATGAGGGTACCGATCAAGGTATCGCTCGGGCGGTTCAAGTGAGACCCTCGCCAACACCGCGCGCGCTCGGTCGTCGACTTCGTTTTTGGGAGTGTGATGAATCAACAAAGGACGTTCGAGCGAATGGCGTATTCGGTGCACGGGGTTGATTGATCCAAAGGGATCCTGGAGCACCATTTGCACGTCTGACGTGTAAGCCAACGTGCGCCGAGATCGAGCCCGTATCATCGTGCCTTCGAACAACAGTTCGCCCGAGGTGGGAGAAACGATTCGCGCCAGCATTCGTGCCAACACCGTCTTGCCGGAGCCACTCTCACCCACCACCGCAATCACTCGACCGGCGTCCAAGCGCAAACTGACATCGTCAACCGCTCGGACCGTGTGCTTGGGTCGAAACACTCCGTGTCCTGTTCGCACCACGAAGTGGCGCGTCAGGCCGCGCGCTTCGAGTTGGCTCACGTCATCGCTCAAAGTACCACCGCCTGATTGGATCCAGAAACTGCATCATTAACAGCCTGAGTTGGCGCAGAAATGCGCACCGTACGACGAAGCGGCCCGGGGACCACGTTGTCAGCATCGTGAAGCCAGCACGCCACTTTGCGTCCGGTCTTGTCGATGACCCGTAGTGGTGGAGCCTCCTGAGAGCAGCGATCTAAGGCGTAGGGGCAGCGCGCGTGAAAACTGCAACCGAGCAATGGCTTGGACATGTCGGGAGGGGAACCCGCGATTCCGACTAACTCTCGACGTTCTCCGCTGAGCGGCGGCGAAGAACTCAGAAGTCCCAAGGTGTAGGGGTGCCGGGGCGTGTCGTAGAGGTCGCGGGCCGGGGCCCACTCCACAACGTTTCCGGCGTACATGACCGCGATATCGTCAGCGAGTTCAACGAGCAGTGTTAAGTCGTGCGTGATGAAAATCATTGCGAATCCGAATTGAGCCCTCAGCTGGGCCAGTTCATTGATGATTTCGCGCTGAGTGACGACGTCGAGCGCCGTCGTCGGCTCATCCAAGATGACCAACTGAGGGTCGAGGCTGAGCGCCACAGCAATCATGACCCGCTGGCGCTGTCCACCAGACAATTCGTGCGGGAAACGCGCCAAACGCTCCTCATTTAGCCCCACGAGCGCCAACAACTCCGCGGCGCGTTGACGACGCTCACTTTTGTTCATGTCGGGTCGATGGGTCTTGAGGACCTCGTCGAACTCGTGACCAATGCGTAATACCGGATTCAGCGCGTTGAGCGCACTCTGAAGAACTATGGACACGCGCGACCAACGTATCTTGCGCAACTCGCGTTCCGACGCAGTCGTCAGTTCAAGAGTGGTCATCTGGCCAGTACTCGATGACGAGTCGTCGAAACTCAGTCGGGCGGTTCCTCCCGTAATAACCCCCGGCGCGCGCAAGAGTCGGGTCACGGCGTAGACCAACGTCGACTTACCACTTCCGCTCTCGCCCGCGATACCCAGCACCCGTGAACGGCGCACACTGAGGGTGACATTGTTCACCGCGTGAACGGCGCTGTCGCCCCATCCATAATCAACGCTGAAATCTTCGATTTCCAGTACGGCATCGTCGACGTCATTGGGATCAACCAGCGTCGCGAACTCCTCGATCATTGCGCCCCCATTTTCGTTAGCACGCTGCCGGACGTCTGGGCCTGGGGGTGGTGCATCACGGGAGTAAAACCGAGGCGAGGTCGACGTGGTAGTCCACTAGTGCGCCGTAAACGCCCGCTCAGACCACCAGCGCGAAGGCGCGGATTAATGAATTCATCGATGCCGAAGTTCATCAGGGCCAGCCCCATACCGACGAGGGCGATGCACACTCCCGGAGGTACGAACCAGTACCACTCATTGGAAAGAGGAGCATTATTAGCCTGCGCCCAGTAGAGCATTGTTCCCCAGTTCCACACCGCCGTGCTCGTCAGACCCACGTACGCCAGCGTGACGTACGCGCCGATGGAGTACAGGATGGTGAACAGTAACGACGACGCCAGCACCGGAAGCAGATTGGGCGCAATCTCACCCATCATGATGCGAAATCGACTCTCACCGATGATGCGTGCGGCCTCGACAAAGTCGCGGTTTCGTAGCGACATTGTTTGAGCGCGCAATACTCGTGCGCCCCACGCCCAGCCAGTCAAACTGATGATGAGGCCAATCACGAAGGAGTTGGAACGTCCTGACGCCGGTAAGTAACTATCGATGACGATGAGCAGCGGCAAGCCCGGAATAGCCAAGAAGACGTTCGACAACAGCGACAGACCCTCGTCGGGGAATCCCCCGAGATAACCTGCGGCGACCCCCACGATTATTGAGAGAGCCGTTGCCACGAGACCAGCGACGAGGGCCACCACCATCGTTGCCCGAGCGCCCACCATCAGTTGTGAAAAAATGTCCTGTCCCAGACTTGTGGTACCCAACCAGTGACTCCCCGAGGGCGTCAGATTCGGCAAGAAGTTGGTCGAGCTCGGATCGTACGGGGCCAGCCACGGCCCCACGACGGTCAAGATGACGAAGAAGCCAACTATGCCTACTCCCACCAACACTTTGGGTGACCGAGGAATACGTGCGGCGCTCATACCGCCGCCTGAGTTCGAGTCCGGGGGTCAAGAATGAAATACAGCACGTCGGCCAAGAGATTCGCAACCAGTACCGTCATAGTGATGATCAGGAATATCCCCTGAATGAGCGGGTAGTCCTCGTTGAGAACAGCCTGCAACAGCAAATTTCCCACTCCGGGATAATTGAACACGAGCTCGACCAACAATGCACCCGACACCACCAGACCGATTGCCAATGAGAGGTTCGCCACGCTCGGCAGGACGGCGTTGCGCGCCGCGTGCATAATCACCTTGCGCCGGGGTAGGCCCTTGGCCACGGCCATGAGCACGAAGTCCTCAGCGATCATCGTGATCATCATGTTGCGCATGCCCAACATCCAACCGGCCACGGAGCTCAACACAATGGTGATCACGGGCAATTCGCCGTAGCGAATGAGGCTGAAGATGTACGTCCAGCTCAATCCCGGCGTGACCGATGGGCTGTAGGCCCCGAGCACCGGAAACCAGTGCAGGTTCAATCCGAAGACGAGTAGCAAGACTGTCCCCAAGAAAAAATAGGGCACCGCCTGAAAGAAGGTGGAGATGGGAATCACGGAGTCCAGTCGTGAACCACGCATCCACCCGAGCATCGTTCCACAAAATGTGCCAAGGACAAAACTCAAAATGGTTGAAATCCCAATAAGTCCCACCGTCCAGGGCACCGCCGAACGCAAGATGGTCGAAACGGGCGACGCCAAAGTGATGGACACTCCAAGATTACCCAGCAGCAGTTGATGAAGATAGCCGAAGTATTGCTCAACAAGATTCCCCTTCAATCCTCCGAACGACAACTCGATAGCGTGAACCTGCTGTGGCGTGACTCGACCAGTTAATTTTCCAATCATCGTTTGCACGGGGTTACCGGGCATCAGGTGCGGCAGCATGAAATTCACCGTGATCGCCACCCACGCGGTGACGGCGTACAACGAAAGACGGCGCAGGAGCATTCTCATGCGCCGACCACACTTCGCACTGAGGGTCGCAAGGACCGCAACGCTTCCTCGGGGTCGCTGACGCAACCGCAACTTCCACGCACCACTAACTCGGTCGGCATAATAATCGTCCGCTCAGACGGCTTCAGTCCATCGAGCGTCGCCACCAACGCATCGACCGCCACGGCGCCCAAGACGCCCCCCGACTGTCGAATGGTGGTCAAAGGTGGATTGAAGTACCGGGTCAAAGTAATGTCATCAAAACCAGTAACCACGATGTCATCGGGGACTCGTAGGCCGCCCGCGCGGAGAGAAAAGATAACGCCGACCGCCATTTGGTCGTTGGCGCACGCGAAGGCTTCGGGTAATTCTTCATCGCGTCGAAGTCGTGCCGCCATCGCAGCCTCACCACCGGCGGTCGTCCAGTCCGCGCGAAGAATATTGACGTCATCAAGGGTGCCACCCAGTCGAACCACTGAATCGTGAAACGCGTGTTCTCGAGCCTTACTGTCGGGGCTGTCGTCCGCGCCGCAGACAAAGCCCAATCGAGTGATTCCGTGTTCGACAACGAGGTGTTCGGCGAGACCAACCATCGCTTGTTCATTATCAACGCGAATCGTCACCGCAGCGGGCGAGTCGCCACGGCCCGCCAAGAGCACGACAGGAATTCGGCGAGCTAGGAACGCCACGTCATCCTCGGCGAGGACTCGGTCCAGCAGAATCAAACCGTCGACTGTTCCGGTCAGGTTCAAGAGGGCACTGACGCCCGAGGGATGCGAATCGTCCGTGCTACTCAGTAGCAGGGAATAACCATGTTCGGCGGCACGAGCCTCGGCACCTCGAATCACAATGTCGGTGTAGAGAAGGCTCGTCTCTTCCACGACCAGTTCGCTCTGGTCCTCGGTAGCGCGCACGTACACCAAGCCAAGAATTCCGTGCTTGCCGATCGAGAGGCCGCGCGCAACAGAGTTTGGTACGAAGTCGAGTTCGTCCATCGCCCGCAGCACCTTGTCGCGGGTCGCGGGGCGAACCGAGTCGAGCGAGTTGAGGGCGCGACTGACGGTCGCGATCGAGACTCCGGCGCGTTCGGCGACGTCGTAAATCGTCGGCGTTGAATCGGCCACTCTTGTCCCCCCGGAACTTCCCCAACCAAACATCAGCAACGTTTTGTAACCGCTTACAAAATAACGACACCTCCAGGAATTGTCAAGCGCATTTGTGAACTTTTTTCAGACTTTTTGAATCACTGGTCGCAATCGAGTCGCGTCAGACTGAAGTGAATACGCTCTGATCAGGTACAAAAGTAACACTGCGAGCAGGTCACGCTCGCCGTCACTTAAGTACGAATTCGTCCGCGTAGTGACGAGATCCAATCGGCCGCCGAACGGCGGGCCTCGCCAACTTCTTCACGCCGATCGGTCGATCCCTCACCCGTCACGGGGTAGGAACCGAGGAATTTTACCCGCACGAGGTGTGCTTGAAGGTCGACCAAACAGTCAGCAATGATGTCGTCGCCCACGTGTCCGTCGAACTCGATCACGAAGCAGTAGTCGCCCAAGCCCAACTTGGTAGGTCGGCTCTCGAGCTTGGTCAAGTTGATGTCGCGCGCGGCGAAACGGCCCAGAATCCCGTAAAGAGACCCCGGTCGATCGGCGTCTTGGAAACATACGATCGACGTGCGATCGTTACCCGTCGGCGAGGGAATCGCTCCGTGGCCGACCTCGACAAATCGCGTCGCATTGTCCGGATGATCCGCAATGTCGGCCGCGATGATTTCGAGTCCGAACAACGAACCCGCCAACGCTGATCCGACGGCGGCCCACGGTTCATCCGACGCAGCGACCTCTCGCGCAGCTTGCGAGGTGGACGTTGTCTGGTCGATCTGGGCACGGGTGAGAGTGGCGAGGTAGGTGCGAACCTGCGCCAGGGCGTGCACGTAACTCGAGACGCGCGTCACGTCCTCTGGACGCACCCCGGACTTGGCGAGCAGGTGCATGTGGATCGGCAGAACCACTTCGCGTTCGATGACCAGATCGTGATCGAAGACCAGCCCGTCAATCGTCGCCGATACGGTGCCCTCGATAGCATTTTCTAGTGGCACGAGTCCCGAATCTAGGCTGCCATCAGCGACTCCCGCCAGGACGTCGGCAATCGACGTGCACGCAACAGGTTCGGCGCTAATCAGAGTGACGACGGCCTCGTGAGAGAAAGAACCTTCTGGCCCCAGATACCCAACGCGCGCAAGAACCATGAAGGAATGTTACTTCGCTTGCGCGTGGGCGCCCGAGCGCTACCTCCTACGATGGTCAGTGGCCCAACGAAAGGACGTGCAATGAGGCACCCCATGTTTTCCTACGACGAGGCTTTCACGAACTCCATTTTTGAGTACTGCCGTGACCGTCTCGAGCACGACGCTCCCCTCGACTTCGGGATGCATTCTCCCGTGCCATTGCCCTCCCTCGAGGGCATGATCACCGAAGGAGGCCGCGCGCCCTCGCACATCCTCGAGTTCTTCCGCGATGAATTGGCCCAACACGTCGTCTCAATTGACTCGCCACGTTTTCTCGCCTTCATACCCAACGCCCCCACCAAGAATTCTCTGCTCTTCGACATGGTGGTCGCCTGCTCGGGCCTCAACGGGACGAGCTGGCTCGAGTCGGCGGGCGTTGTCATCGCAGAGAATCAGGCACTGGAGTTCTTGGCCGAGCGCGCGGGAATGCCGCTGGGCTCGGGCGGCGCGTTCGTTTCGGGCGGTTCGAGCGGCAACCTGTCGGCCCTCACGGTGGGACGTGATGTTGGCCGCACGCGCCGGCCCGATATTGCTGCGCACGAGCTGCGCTTCGCGATTTCGGCCGACGCGCACTCGAGCATCGGTAAGGCCTTGCACGTCCTGGGCATCGATCCCTTGTTGGTGGAACCCGACGACCATCGTTTTACCCGGGCCAATCTCGAAAAGGCCCTCGCGGCCGATCCGCATCCCGAGAGCGTGATCGGCATTGTCGCGACGTCGGGGACCACCAACGCCGGCATCGTCGATGACCTCGAGGGACTCGGTAGTTTCGCACGCGATCACGAGCTGTGGTTTCACGTCGACGGGGCCTACGGCGGTGCGGCGCTATTTTCGGATCAGCGCGATCTCCTGAGCGGTATCCGCCACGCCGACAGCTTCATCGTCGATCCGCACAAGTGGCTCTTCGGACCGCTCGATTGCTGCGCGCTGATCTACCGGAACCCGACGCTGGCGCGGCACTTCCTCGCCCAGCAGGCCGGTTACCTTGACGTGCTACACAGCGGCGACGAGGACCACTACGACTGGAACCCCTCGGACTTTGCCATCCATCTCTCGCGGCGCGCGCGCGGGCTGCCCTTTTGGTTCTCCCTCGTCACCTACGGCGTGCACGCCTACGAGACGGCGACCCAAGTCGCCATCGATTTGGCCCGACGCGCCGCCCGGCGCATCGAGGCGACCGATGGTCTCGAACTGGTGCGGCCAGCGGGTCTGTCGATTGTCCTACTCCGACGCGTGGGCTGGACCGAAGCGCAGTACCTCGAATGGAGCGAACAGTTGCTGCGCGAACAGATAGCTTTCGTCACTCCGACGCGCTGGGAGGGCGAGATGGTGGCTCGCCTCGCCTTCTTGCACCCCGACACCACCGACGAATTAGTCGCAGAGATCTTAGAGTCGATGCTCGACTAGCGGTCGCGCAACAACGGATCGCTGGGCTGACGAACAAAGTCACCGCGCTTCATCTTGGCACGCCACGCCATGCCCCCCAGCACTTCTAGGACCACGCGATTTCCCAGGTACGCCGTGATATCTGCGTGGTCGTAGGGGGGTGAGACTTCCACCACGTCGACTCCCGCGAGGGGCAGGTCCATAGCAATACGCCGCACCGCATCGAGCAGTTGGCGACTCGTGAGTCCGCCCGGCTCGGGAGTCCCGGTGCCCGGCGCCGAGCCCGGATCAACGACGTCGATGTCGACGGAGAGAAAGACCGCGTCGCATGCGTCACTCGCGATGGCGAAGGACTCGTCGAGCACCGCGTCGAGGCCACGCGCCCCCACTTCGCTCATCTCAAAAGAACGCATACCCTGCACCGCCATCCAGTCGAGTGTCTCGGGACCCGGCCAGTAGCCGCGTAGACCGATCTGCAAGAAGCGGTCCCCGCGGCACGCGCCCGACTCGATCAGTCGTCGCATTGGCGTGCCGTGTCCGTGCAGCGAGCCCCACTGCGTGTCGCCGGTGTCGGCGTGGGCGTCGAAGTGAATGACCGCCACGCGACCCCAGCCCACGTGACGAGCCACACCCGTGATGTCGGGCAGCGCAATAGTGTGGTCTCCACCCAGGACAATCGGGACCACTTGCGCCGCGGCGATCTGCGTGACGCGCGATTCGAGAGCAGCGAGGGACCTCTCGGTGTCACCCGAGGGCATCTCCACGTCCCCGAGGTCCACCACACCGAGGTCGAGCAGCGCGTCAACACCCAGCGCCAGACTCGGGCGACTGCCGTCGTGGGGCAGGTAATCGACGGCCCGCATGGCCTGAGGTCCGAAACGGCATCCCGCACGATGCGACGTGCCCCCGTCAAAGGGCGCGCCGAGGATGACCGCGCCGGCGTGGCCCCACTGCGACACGTCGTCGGGGTCAGCAGCCGGTACACCGAGGAACGTGTGGTCGGGACCGTACATATTCCCCAGGCGCACGATCTCTCCCTAGTGCGTGATCGTCATAGCTGGGGCTCCGTTGTCGAGGAGCTCCACCCACGTCTGGCCCGGGGTCAGACGAATCCCCTTGCCCGCGGCGTCAAGGTACTGGATCGGCGTACTCTTCGAATGGCGCGCCCAGGTCCCCGTGATTTCCTTTCCGTCGGTGAAGACGTCGGCCACACCCCCGTGCTGCAGGTCGGCGTACGATGCCATGGTGCCCAGTCCGTTGACGTAGTTGACGTACTGGACGATCACATTTTTCGGAGACTCACGCGTACCCGAACCGGTGTAGTCGGCTCCAGCAAATTGCGTCGATCGATCCCACGAATGGGTCTTGGTGTCCCAGAGCCAGGTGATCGGGTAGATGCTCGGGAAGGGGACGACGAACTGGGTGACGGTGGTACCGACGGCCGCCTGTCTGAGAGGACGGTACTGGAAGAGCGGCTGCGGCGGCGTGGGCTTGCCGCCAAAGGCGAAGAGCAACGGCACCCTGCCGTAGAGGTTGTAGGGCGCGACGCGAGTGTCGTCACGGTACATGGCGCCCCCGGCGGCAGATTCGTCGATGAGCTTGACGGGCGCCGTGGAGATCGACGTAATCGCGTAGGCCGCTCCACCGGAGTAGGCGAAGATTCCCCCGAGGGGCCATACGATTTGAGTGTCGGTCGGTCGCACGGAGCGCACTGGTCCGACCTTGGCCGGGGCGCTCTGGTTGAAGACGGCGGCGAGGCGGGTGATGCCACCGTTGACGATCTCCTCGTAGACGATATCGGCCTGATCAACGCCCCACTGGGGGTGAGAGTTCGGGTCGTTCTCGACCTTGACGATGAGAGCCGGTCGCTTCAGGGCGGTGCCCGACGGATCGGGCAACCCCGTCAATGGCGCAATGGGCGACGACGGTTTGGTGGTACCAGCAGTAGTAGATGTGGTGGCCGGCGGCTTCTTCGCCGAACCCTGCGTGGCGATGATGATTCCGACTCCGGCTACGACGATGACGCGGGCCACGATATAACGAATTTGATTGCGCATGTATCTAACTTAGTCAATCAGGCGTTGCACTTCGGTCCACGTAGCGATGGATTACCACGTGCTCGATGCCCGTTTCGGCACTGACGTGTAGTGAATCCTCAATGATTCGCCACCCCGTGGAGGTGTAGAAGTCCACGGCGGACGTGCGCGCATTGGCCCAGAGTTCCCTCGATCCGCGACGCGACAGGTCGCCAATCACCTGCTCGAGCAGACGTCGGCCCAGTCCACGACCCTGCACGTCGTAGTCGGTGGCCATGTAGCGAAGCTGGTACGACGCAGCGTGTGGGGGCGTCGGCGATGGGGTCGTGAAGAACGATGCACTCACTACCGTTCGTTCGCCCAAGAACCCCCCGTAGTGCAGCGTCGACTCGAGAAGGTCGCTCGGATTGGCCACGTCAACCTCAGGTCTGTCGTCGCGCAGGACTCGTCGGCGCAGATCGTAGAGAGCCATCGGTTCGACCCGGTGAACGTGAAAGGCGAAGTCGCTCACGTCGCGACGCATCTCCGCACAGACCAACGACTCGTCGCGGTGCATCGCCAGGTCTGCACCGGTGTCGGTAAAGCCGACCTTGATGTAGAAAGCGCGCGCTCGCGGGACCGCGGTCGAGACGTACAAGTACAAGGCCTCCACTCCTTCGGCTGCGGCCCAGGCACTCACGGTGTCGACGAGGAGCCGCGCGGCCTCGGTTCCGCGCTCCGCCGGTGACACGTACATAGCAAAGAGGAATGGCGCATCCGGGCGTTCGTTGTGAGACTCGCCGCGCGCCATTCCCGCAACGCGACCGTCGCGTTCTAGGAGATAGAAGTTCCACTCTTGTGCCTTCAGGGTCCACAGTTCCTCGCCCCAGGCCGCGCATTGCTGGTACGTCTCGCCAAAGGCGTCGGGCGTATCAGCCAGGGCTTCGAGGCGAATGTCGCGCAACGCCAGCGCGTCGCTCACGCGACCGGGTCGCACTCGCAGTGACGACGTGCTCATCATTCACCACTGCGCGGTAGTCGCGCGGAGTAGATCGAGTACCCATCAATCTGTCGGACGATCAGCGTGGCGATCGCGGTGGCGGTCATCATCGGAATCATGATATTAAAACCACTGTGGGTGAGCTCAACGACCAGAACGAGCCCCGCCAATGGCGCCTGCATCGACGCGCCGATCATCGCCGCTGCCCCGATCAGAGCGAAGGCACCCACCGGCGACCCGGGCCAGAGGTGGACCCACGCCACGCCGAGGAAGCCCCCGAGAACCGCTCCCGTGGCCAGAAAGGGCGTGAAGACGCCACCGGCCGCGCCACTGCCGAGCGTGGCGGCTGTGACCAGGGGTTTCAGGGCGAAGAGCGCGAACAATAGACCTAAACTGCCCGCGCCCAGAAAGGCGTCGTGCGCCATGTCCTTGCCATTACCGAAAAGCTGCGGATACCAGAACCCAATGACGCCGACGACGCCGAAGACGAGCGGCATCGCCCAGAGGATTCTCGTTCCGGTGGCGCGCCGCGCCGAAATCCAGCCGATCAGACGGACGTAGCCAACCGCCAAGAATCCGATGATCACTCCCGCCAGCAGCGACCACACCATGATTGAGCCAGTGAAACGATACGCGGGGATATCGGCGTAGGTGGCGTTGCTCGAGAGGAAGATCCAGCCGGTGATCGTCGCGATGAGCGAGCACGCGAGCGCGGTCAGGACCGTGGGCAGAGCAAAGCTACCCAATAACACCTCGGCCGTGAAGATGGCACCACCGAGAGGTACGTTGTAGACCGCCGCCAGGCCGGCGCCGCCACCGCAGGCGACAAGCAACTTTTTCTGCGCGGGCGAGAGATGAAACCAGTGCGATAGCACACTGCCCGACGCACCACCCATGAGCTTGGGCGCCGCCTCACGGCCCACCGACGCACCCATGCCGATGACCACTTCGGAGATCACTGACGTCGCCGCGCTTCGGCGAAAACTGAGCTCACCGTCACCTCGCCAAATCGCGTCGTCGATCTCGGATTTTTCATGACTCAGGTAGCGCCGCACGAAATACCAGCCCACCGAGCCGACGACGCCAGCGAGAATCAGGGTGATCACGCGGTGCAGATTCGACGTGGCGCTCACCGCGTTCTCGTAACTGCCACCGTGATACGAGAAGGCGAGCTTCTCTACGAACTGCAACAATGCCATCAGCCCCGCACCAAAGAGACCGGTGAGCACGCCGGTGAGCACGATGGCGAACCAAAAGATCGGCGTCAGGGCGGCCTCACCATCGTGGGTGACGTTGGGCTGTTCCATCGCCCCGCGGCCCGACGCGATGCGCTTCTTGATTAATGGTTGAGGTACCCGCTGGCGTTCGCTGTCGCCGCCACTCTTGCGTTGCATCGCCTTCTCGCTACTCTCGGACGAACCATCGTACCGTGGCCCCTGGCGCCACCTCAACCACACCGGCCTAGTCGTGCGAGGAGTCAAGGACCCTCCCGCATACCTCACAGGTCTCGTCCAACAGGCACACCGGCGAACCACCCCCACCGTCCGCGTCCAGCAAATCCGTGGGCCGCGAGACCAACCAGTTCGCTCCGGCTTCACGAAGCTCGAGGTCACTCCCGAAGCCCCAGAGGGCTCCCACCGCGCTGATCTTGTGAGCGAGCGCCGCCACCATGTCGTAATGTCGATCCCCGACCATCCACACGTCGCGATCGCCAACAATCTTCCAGGTGTTCAACACTTGGGCCATCACGTCGAACTTCGAGGTGATGCACAGGTCCACGCTCGCGCCAGCGATCTCATCAAAAAAGTCAGCAATCCCCATCGAGGCGAGCATCTGCCGCGCGAAGTCAACACGCTTGGCGGTAGCGACGGCGAGGCCCACACCCTGGTCCGACAATTCCTTTAACGTGCTCGCGACGCCGTCATAGAGGCGTGCTTCGTACACGCCGCGCTCGGCGTAGTACTTCCGGTACAGAGCGACCACGTCGTCGATGTCCTCCTCGTCGACACCGAGGATGCGAAACGACTCGCCGAGCGGCGGGCCGATCAGCTCACGTAACTGGTCTTCACGAGCCTCGACGCCGATTCGATCGAGCGTCGCGCGAAATGACCACAGGATGCCCTGGGAAGAATCAGCCAACGTCCCGTCGAGATCGAAGATGACGTGATGGGGACGTGAACGCACCCACCCATCTTTGCGGACAATTCGCGGAACTGGTGACGGTGAGCATAAGGTGAGGACTTCAGCGAAGAATGGAGTCATCGTGAGTCGAGTGTGCACCTACCTCAACTTCATGGGCAACACCGAAGAAGCATTCGAGTTCTACGCGTCGGTCTTTCACACCGAGTACTCATCGCCGCTGGTCCGGTTTGGTGACGCCCCTGGTCCAGTGCCCTTAAGCGAGGACGAATCGTCCAAGGTCCTCAACGTGGCCCTGCCAATTCTGAACGGCCACGTCATTATGGGTACCGACATGCTGGCCTCCATGGGCCACGAGTTGCGCATCGGCAATAACACGACCATCGTGCTCGAGCCCGACACCCGCGAGGAGGCTGACGAGTTCTTCGACGCCCTCAGCGTAGGGGGTTCGGAGACCCAAGAAATGAGCGACATGTTTTGGGGTGCCTACTGGGGAGTGTGCCTCGACCGCTTCGGCGTCCGCTGGATGATCTCACACACCCCGAGCGGCGATTAATTTTCGCGTCGGTGACGTCCACCTTCGTCAACCACCGCTTGCCCACTCGCGATCAGCTCCGCGACGGGCCAGTCTCGGTCAGCGAGTGAACCGGGCTGGCCCGTCGCGGTGCGAACTGCTAGGTCACGGGGCCCGTCGCGCCATTCGGGGGCTGACCCATGGGGCCACCCTTCCCGTTCGGAGCGACGCTCGGAGGGGTTCCGGCCGGTAGGGCGCCAGTTGGGTGTATTCCGGCCGGCGGTGTGCCGAAACCCTTCTCGATCGACGTCACCGTAAAGCTGGCGTTCAACTTGACGGTGACGTAGGTGCCATCAGCCTTGAGCATGTGCACCTCGTAGGGCGAACCTGCCGAGTCGGTCTCCGCGCGTACCACGGTGGCGTCCGGGACTGCCGCATTGGCGGCTGCTACCGCGCTCGTTAGATCGGTGCCCGTCAGCAGTGTCTCGCCGGGACCATGGGTGAGGCTCGCCGGATTACCCGGGGCGATGCCCGTTGGTGTCGACGTTCGTACGGTGAGGTGCGAAGTTGACGTGCTGGTGTTGTGTGTGGTGGCCGCCGAGGCGACTCCCGCGGTACCCAGACCAGTCGCGAGGATCACCGCTCCGCCGGTGATCACGCTGCGCAGTCCGAGGATTTTCTTTGTCATGCTGACTCCTTCAGTCGGTTGTCGCGAGTCGTTCCCGCAACAACACCAGCCTGCGCGAACAACCTAAGTTCGACTCAGCGAGGCACTAATGGTTCGTTAAAGATCGGCGCGCTCGGTGAGAGCGCCCTAATAACTACCGAAAGGGAGACGAAAATGGCCCCGCTACGAGGACAGGGCGACGCGCTGCAGTGCGGGCGCGCAGAGTCGGTACCCCGTCCACTCGTCCTGAGCCTGCGCGCCGAGTGAGTTGTAGAAATCGATCGACGGCGTATTCCAGTCCAGCACCGACCACTGCAGCCTGGCGTACCCCTGACGCACGCATTCTTGGGCCAAGTGCACCAATAGTGCCTTGCCGTACCCGCGTCCGCGGTAGCCCGGCTCGACGAAGAGGTCCTCGAGGTAGATGCCGTGGGTTCCTGTCCACGTCGAGTAATTGAGGAACCAGACCGCAAAGCCGGCCGGGTCGCCGTCGTCACTCTCCACCAAGTCGCAGAAGACCTGGGGCGCATCGCAGAAGAAACTCTCGCGCAATTGATCGGGCGTCGCCCGGGCCATCTCGAGGGCTCGTTCGTAGTGCGCGAGGTCACGAATGAAGGCGACGAGGACTTCGAGGTCGGCTTGGACGGCGCGGCGAATTCTCATGAGCCCACGCTACAAAGTTTGAAGCGCCGCTACTTGTGGACGACGTAATACAGGCCCCACACCAGAGTGGCGAGAATCGCCGCTGAGGTCACGAACACAACGACACCGTTCAAGGCGCGTCCCGCGGCGACTTCTCCGTCGCGCCGGTACGCCGAGAGCGAATTCACCGCCACCGTGAAAAGTACGATGAGACCGATGCTGATGCCCGCACTCAGCCACAGAATCTTGCCGAGAAGCCCCCACTGGATCAAGCCCGACGAAGCGGCCAACATGACGCTCATACCGACACCTCGGACATCGGTGTTTCCTTGACGTGCTCGAGTGCCTCGGAGTGACCGCCCCATTCGTCGTTGACGTTGTCCGCACTGATTCGGTCGCGTCGCGAGAGTTTAAAGATGAAGGCGCAGAATGCGGCGGTAACGAGTCCGGTCAACACCTCGCCCATGGTGAAACCCACCAGACGCGCCACGAGGAAGCTGAGGGCACCACAGGCGCCCGCCGCCGGTAGCGTCAAGAGCCAGGCCAGCGCCACGCGACCCGCCGGCGCCCAGCGAACCGTGCGCTTCTTGGTGCCGACACCCGAACCGAGAATCGATCCGGTAGCGACATGCGTTGTCGAGAGTGGCATACCGAAGTGGCTCGAGCTCAATATCACGACAGATGAGGTGACCTGCGAGGCGAAGCCCTGGGTGGGACTCAATTTGGTGAAGCCCTGGCCCATTGTGCGAATGATGCGCCACCCTCCGAGGTAGGTGCCGAGTCCGATCATGACGCCGCACACGATGACAACCCACTTGGGTGTTGCGGCATTGTCGCTCAAGGAACCGTTGGCTACCAGGGCCAAAGTGACAACGCCCATTGTCTTTTGCGCGTCGTTGGTCCCGTGCGCGAGCGACAGTAGTGCCGACGAGCCGATCTGACCAGTGCGCATACCCCACGACTTGGTGTCACTGTCGGACTTCTGGGTGAGCCGACGCGACAGCGTCGTGGCACTCGCGGCGATCACCAGAGCAAAAATTGGCGCGGCAACGGACGGGGCGAGGACCTTAGAGACCAGGCCGCTCCACTCCACGGCGTGAGTGCCCGCGTGCGCGAGCATGGCTCCGACCACGCCACCTATGAGCGCGTGGCTCGAGCTCGACGGAATACCTAGGTACCAGGTCGCGACGTTCCATACGATCGCTCCCGTGAGGCCAGCGAAGACCACCGGCAAGATGACGTTGGACTGGCTCACGATGCCGCTAGCGATCGTGGCGGCGACCTTGAGCGACAAAAAGGCGCCAACGATGTTGAGCGCGCTGCTCATCAGTACCGCGGTGCGCGGCTTCATGGCTCCCGTCGCGATTGTGGGAGCGACGGAGTTCGCGGTGTCGTGAAAGCCGTTGGTGAA
>PMTL01000222.1 GCA_003168075.1 Acidimicrobiaceae bacterium | reverse complement strand
CGGTCCCAATCGGAGTCGGTGTCCTCGATCTCCCGCTTGATCTGGGCGATACGTGCCTTTACCTCGGCCTCGGGGCCAAAGCCTTCGATGATCGTGGTCGTGTCCTTGGCGATGACGACCTTGCGGGCGCGGCCGAGAAGAGAGACATCGGTGTTCTCCAGCTTGAGGCCGACCTCCTCGGAAATCGCCTGGCCGCCGGTCAGGATGGCGATATCGGCGAGCATGGCCTTGCGACGGTCACCGAAACCGGGTGCCTTGACTGCCACGCTCTGGAACGTGCCCCGCAGCTTGTTGACGATCAGGGTGGCGAGGGCCTCACCGTCGACATCCTCGGCTATGAGCAGCAGAGGCTTGCCGGCGGTCATGACACGCTCGAGGACCGCGATGAGGTCGTGGGCGGAGCTGATCTTCTGGTTGGCGATCAGGATGAAGGGGTCTTCCAGGACGGCCTCCTGGCGCTCCTGGTCGGTGACGAAGTAGGGCGAAATGTAGCCCTTGTCGAACTGCATGCCTTCGGTGAACTCGAGCTCGACACCAAAGGTGTTCGACTCCTCGACCGTCACCACCCCGTCCTTGCCGACCTTGTCGATGGCGTCGGAGATGACTTCGCCGATCGAGGGGTCAGCCGCCGATATGGACGCCACCTGGGCGATCTCGGCCTTGTCATCGACAACCTTGGAGAGCTTGCGGATCGACTCGACCGCCGCCTTGACGGCCTGCTCGATCCCGCGCTTGAGGGCGATGGGGTTGGCCCCGGCTGCCACGTTGCGGAGCCCCTCGCGAACAAGCGCTTGGGCCAGCACCGTAGCGGTGGTCGTGCCGTCGCCGGCAATGTCGTTGGTCTTGGTGGCCACTTCTTTCACGAGCTGAGCGCCCATGTTCTCGAAGTGGTCCTCCAACTCGATCTCCTTGGCGATCGTCACGCCGTCGTTGGTGATCGTCGGAGGGCCCCAACGCTTCCCGATAACGACATTGCGGCCCTTGGGCCCCAGGGTTACCTTGACGGCGTCTGCGAGCTTGTTGACCCCCGCCTCGAGGCCTCTCCTCGCGGTTTCGTCGAACTGGAGCTGCTTGGGCACTACTTCGTCACCTTCGCCAGGACGTCACGGCTGCTCAGCACGAGCAGGTCCTCGCCGTCGACGGCGACCTCGGTGCCGCCGTACTTGGAGTACAGGACGGTGTCGCCGACCTTGATATCGAGGGCGATCAGCTCGCCGCTGGTGTCAGCCCGGCGCCCAGGGCCTACGGCCAGGACGTGGCCCTGCTGGGGCTTCTCCTTGGCGGTGTCGGGGATGACGAGACCTGACGCCGTGGTCGCTTCCGCGCTGTTGGGACGGACCACGATGCGGTCTTCTAGTGGGTGCAGTTTCATTGGCATTGCCTCCTGTTTGGTTAGCACTCAAACGTTGTGACTGCCAATTTAGCAGACGGATGTGCCGAGTGCCAACGCTCAGGGGGAACCGATCCCGCACGCTGTCGAGGTGATCTCGCCCCACTATCAGCAAAAATGGAGGCGGTGCTATGGTCTCGCGAAGCGTAGGAAGCGGGACAATGCGCTGGTATTTCTCACCAAAACACCAATTACACGACCCCGACCGCGAGGTCCGCGCGGGCACACCGACCCCGGGATTCGAAGTCGCGCGTCGCGCCGAGATCATTGCCGCCGAGCTATCGCGCGACGAGGAGTTCTCGCCCGGTGAGGTGCATTCCTTCGACCGGCGAGTGATCGACCAGGTGCACGACCCGCGCATGGTCGACTGGCTCGAAGAGGCGTGGGCCGAGTGCCGACCCTTCAGTGAGCACCGCGAGATCATCCCCGACGTCTTTCGCCACGCCGGGCTGAGCATTGGCGAAGGGCACGCACGAGAGCCACGCGACAAGCCCATGGCCCGACTGGGTTTCTACAGCTTTGATTCGATGACGCCCATCGTCGAAGGAACCTACGAGGCGTCACGCAGCGCCGTCGACGTCGCCCTGAGTGCGCTCGACGAGGTCCTCGAAACCCGCGGCGTCGCGTACGGACTGTGTCGGCCCCCGGGGCACCACGCGTCGACGGCCATGATCGGGGGCTACTGCTTTTTCAACAACGCGGCGGTGACTGCCGCCGAGATGGCGCGTCGTCTGGGTGGACCAGTGGCGATCGTTGACGTGGACTACCACCACGGCAACGGGACGCAGTCGATCTTCTACGACCGCGACGACGTTTTTTACGCGTCGCTGCACGGTGCCCCAAGTCGTGCGTTCCCCTACTTCTTGGGGTACGCCGAAGAATCCGGCGTCGGCGCGGGCGCGGGATGGAACCACAACGTCGAGCTCGAGCGCGGCGTCGCCGACGACGAGTACCTCTACCTGCTCGCCCAGATCACCGAGACCGTCCACGCCAGGGGGGTCGTGGGCGTGGTGATCTCACTGGGCGTCGATACGTACATGAACGATCCGATCAGTGACCTCGCGCTCTCACTATCCGCGTACTTTCCGGCCGGGCGACTCCTTCGCGAACTCGCCCTGCCCACGGTGGTGGTGCAAGAGGGCGGCTACGACCAGGCCGACCTGGGGATCAACGTGCGTTCATTCCTGCGCGGCGTTGGTGGTCTGGACCGACTCGACCAGGACTAAGTGTCGAGTCGTAAGTCCATCACAGACGTCCACCAGCCCGACGGGCATCACACAGGTCTAAGGCCATAGTGTTCATCTCGATTCTCAGGTTGTGCAATGCGGCCACTGCGCGCACCGACTGGTCGATTCCGTCACCTCGCCAACGGCCGCATGTGAATGCTCTGTCACAGACGTCAGGCAATGTCATAGTCGTGACTTCTCCGACCATCGCCATCCCCCACACCAGGGGCAAGAACAAGCAGGCCGCGTGGCGAATGCCCGAGGGCCAGCCCATGGCGACAATCGTGCTCAGCCTCGACACTTGCGACCCGCACGCGCGCAAACGCCTCGAAGCTCTCTACTTCACGATGTTCAACCTGCGCGGCGCCCTGCAGCGTGTCGGCGGCACTTGGCACCTGCGTCGTGCACACCGATCTCAGTGATCCATTCAGCGCGCGAGTGGACTGCACCCGTGCATCGACGCTACTCGCCTCTCTCTCCTCACCATCTCTTTACCCTGGGCGCCAAGACGCCCTGACGAGTCAAACGCACCCTCTGGTGTCACTGCGTCGAAGTGACGCGACACACCACGGTGCCAGGTCAACGGGACACTCTCGTCGGACTGCTCGTCTCAACGCCAGTAGTACGGCGCAATCGACCAACGGACCGGGCTCTCTCGGTCCCGCGAAGGTTACCCACGACTCGGCACTGAGTTGTATCTCCCCGCCTGGGGACTTACGACTCAGCTCTTAGGGTGAGAGTCGCTCGCGGCACCACGCGGTCCCCTCGCGCTGGTACGTGACGCGGTCGTGCAGGCGGTCCTGGCGATGCTGCCAAAACTCGAAGTACTCCGCGACGAGGAGGAATCCGCCCCAATTGTCGGGTCGGGGCACGTCACGACCCGCGTAGCGTTCCTCGACCCGCAACAAATGCTCTTCGAGTTCGGCGCGACTGGCCAGCACGCTGCTCTGGGCGCTGGCGTGCGCGCCAATTTGGTGTCCTCGCGGGCGCGCGGCGAAATAGGCATCGGACGCATCGGCGTCCATGAAGTGCACGTCGCCCTCGATGCGAATCTGACGCCCCAGGGGCTCGCAGTACCAGAGCAACGCCGCGTGGGGATTGTGGGCCAGGTCGGTGGCCTTGCGTGAGTCGTAATTCGAATACCAACCAAAGCCGTCTTCGCCCACGTGGCGTAACAGGACCATGCGAGCGCTCGGGCGGGCGTCGCTGGTGGCGGTGACGAGCGCAATCGCCTCGCGCTCGAGCATCTGCGCCGCAGCTTCGTCGAACCAGCGTCGGAATTGAGCCAAGGGATTGACGTCGGTGCCGGCGACGTCGAGCGGCACCCAGCTCTCGCTCACAAGACGTCCGCCAACGCCCAATTGGGGCACGCCGAGAGCGTCAAGTCACTGGGGCCGTCGTGCTCGAAGCGGTAGATACCCGCCGCGGCGATCATCGCGGCGTTATCGGTGCACATTGCGAGGCTCGGCAACAGACTCACCACACCGAAGTCCGACGCGAGGGCTTCGACGCCGCGGCGAAGCGCCGAGTTCGCCGCCACACCACCGGCGAGGGCGACGCCCTCGACGTCGCTGTGCGTCTCGAGGGTCCGGCGAAGCTTGCGCAGCAACTGCTCGGCGACGGCCGCCTGGAACGACGCGGCCACGTCGGCGAGCGCCACGTCGGGGTTCTTCTCGGTGGCCCGCACGACCGCGGTTTTCAGGCCCGAGAAGGAGAAGTCGAAATTGTCGCCGGTCATCGAGACGGGCAACTTCAGTGCGCCGGGCGTCCCCTGAGCGGCGAGTCGGTCGATCTCGGGTCCCCCGGGATAGGCCAGGCCCAGCCAGCGCGCCACCTTGTCGTAGGCCTCGCCCGCCGCGTCGTCGATGGTCTCGCCGAGCACCTCGTGACGTCCCGGACCGTGCTGCAGCACGATCATCGAGTGTCCGCCCGACACCAGCAGCGTCACGAGGGGCCAGCGCAGATCGGGTCGCTCCAGTAGTGGCGCGAAGAGGTGGCCCTCCAGGTGGTTCACCCCGACGAAGGGCACCTCCCAGGCGAGCGCGTACGCCTTGGCCGCCGAGAGCCCGATGAGGAGCGAACCAATCAGCCCCGGTCCGCTGGTGACCGCTACGACGTCGATGGCCGGACGGTGCGGATCGAGGTCGGCGTTCTCGAGGGCCCGGCGCACCACCGGACCGATGGTCGTCAGGTGCGCCCGGCCGGCCAGCTCCGGTACGACGCCCCCGAAGGCGCGGTGCTGATCAATGGAGGACTCGATCACCGAGGAGTGCACGTGCAGTTGCGAATCGACGACGGCCGCGGCGGTGTCGTCGCAACTCGTCTCGATAGCCAGTGCGAGGGTCATGTCTCTAGCCTACGGAGCGTTGTCACGCGCGACGGTCTCGCGCGGCACGATGTCGGCCCAGAGGATCAAGGCGTCCTCACGCGTTTTCTCGTAGTAGTTCTTTCGTACGCCCACCGGTGCGAAGCCGTAGCGGTAGTACAACTCCAGCGCACGGGTGTTGGAGACCGCCACCTCCAGGGTCGCACGCGCCACTCCGTGTGTTCGCACCTCCGCCCACGCTTCGTCGAGTAGCGACGTCGCCACTCCGCGTCCCTCGTGCCCGGGCCGGGTGCCAATGGTGTTGACGTGCAACTCGTCGGTGAGGACGAACATCAGCCCTAAGTACCCGACGATGACCCCGTTCTCTTCGGCGACCGTGTAGCGACGATTCTCGTGATTGGTGATCTCCTCGAGCAGCATCGACTTGGTCCAGGGTTCGGGGAATTGGGCCAACTCGATGGCGACCAGGTCGCCGAGGTCGCGCTTCTCGGCCGGTCGAATCCGCCACGTCACGAGCGTTGACGGGTGGAGAAGTTGGCGACGGCGTCGGCCTCTCTCAGGTACATCGGCTCGACGAGCAACACGGTCTCGCGAGTCGAGCCGATTGCCAGGGCCGCCGCAATCGACGGGACCAATTGATGGTCGACCTTCCCGTTGGGCACCGCCGCGAAGTCGCGTAGATAGCGCTCAACTCCGTCGCCCGTGAAACTTACCGGCGCGCCCTTCGTGGCCCACTCGATGACCACGTCGCGCGGACGCGCCACGCTCGGCTCGGTCAGCGCCGTGACGACCTCGTCGAGTCGGAACGTCTGGACGAAGACTTCACCACGACGTCCGTCGACCGCGCACACCAGCGTCCCCCGCGTGCCGTACTCACGAGCCCCGTGCGCCAGGAGTTCGAGTGATGTCACCCCCACCAGTGCACAGCCCGCTCCTTGGCTGAGGCCCAGCGCTGTGGCCAGCCCGACGCGCAGACCCGTGAAGAGGCCCGGTCCGCGATCGACCACGATGCGATCCACGTCACGAACGTGCAGACCCGATTCGGACAACAGTCGCGAAATTGACGACGTGAGCGCCTCGGTATGGTGGCGCTCGTCGTCGACGACCCAGCCGACTTCGATACCGTCACTCGTGCGCAGGCCCAGCGCGCAGGCGGGCGTCGCAGTCTCGATGGCGAGGACGTTCACGACGCCCAGGCCTCGAGTGCGCTCGCGCGCTCTGCGTCGATCGAACCGGCGGCGCTAATGCGCCGGCCTTCGTCGTCGTCCACGTCGAAGGCCAGCGTGAGGACCTCACGCCCGAACACCGACTCCGCCAGGTCGCCCCACTCCACGATCGCGACGCCGGCCTCCTCGACTAACTCGCCCAGGTCCAGGTCGAGCACGTCGCCCAGGTGATCGACACGGTAGACGTCGGCGTGGTGCAGAGTCGTTATTCCCCGGTCGTTGTGCGCGTCGTGCTGGCGCACCATGATGAACGTCGGACTCGTCACGCGTTCGATGACGCCGAGCGCGCGCGCGACTCCCTTGACGAAGGTGGTCTTACCCGCACCGAGACGCCCCGACAGCAGCACCACGTCCCCGGGGCGCAACACCGCCGCGAACGCTTCGCCGGCGTCCTGGGTCGATGAATCGCTCGCGCAGAGGCGCTGGTAGGTCACCTAGACCCCCAGTGAATGTAAGACTCGCAGATCGGCGCGCATCACGTCCACCACGTTAGGACCTCCGCGCAGCGCGGCCGCCGGGTGATACGTTGCGACGCCGGGCACCTCGCCGCAGTTGCTCGGGCGTCCGTGGGTGCGCGAAATGCCCTCCTCGAAGCCGAAGATCGCCTTCGCCGCGACGTTGCCAACGGCGAGCAGCACCGCCGGCCGGTGCGTGGCAATCTGCGCCTCGAGCCACGCGTGACAGGTCGCGACTTCACCCACGCGCGGCGTGCGGTTCTGCGGCGGGCGACACTTGACGGCGTTGGTGATGAAGTACTGGGCTCGCTCAAGGCCGAGCTCCTCAAAGATGAGTCGCACCAGCAACTGACCGCTACGGCCGATGAAGGGTTCGCCCCCTTCGTCCTCCGTGCGTCCGGGCGCCTCACCGACCACCATTAGACCGGGAGCGGCCGGGCCCGAACCCACCACGACGCGCTGGCGTGTGGCGCTCAGACCACAAGCCTGGCAAAAGGGCAATTCGCTGAGGTCCACGATCACTCGACGAGGACGCGCGCCACGCGCGCCCCGATGCCGCAGAGGATTTCCCACGTAATGGTCTGGGCCCAGTCGGCCCAGTCGTCGGCGGTGATGACCTCGTCACCGCTCGTACCGAGCAGCACGACGTCGTCGCCGACCCGAACGTCGTCGTCGCCGCAATTGACGAGGAGCTGATCCATGGTCACCATGCCGGCCAGCGGGTAGCGCGTGGAGTTGATCAGTACGTGCGCCCCGGCGTCGAAGAGTCGACGCGGATAGCCGTCGGCGTAGCCGAAGGGAACCGTCGCGATATTGGAGGCCGCCTCGAGTTCTCGGCGTCGTCCGTAACTCGGTCGATCGCCCGCTTCGGCGCGTCGCGTCGCCACCACCTGGGCGCGCAGTGAGAGAACCGGCCGCAACCGGGCTCCGCGCTCAGCCAGGACCTCGCCGAGCCACGCCGAGGGCAGGTAGCCGTAGAGCATGAGCCCGGGTCGCGCGAGGGTGGCGTGCGACGAGACGTGCCCGAGGACGCCGGCGCTGTTGGCCAGGTGAATGCTCGCCGGTTCAATGCCATTCTTCGCGAGTTCGGCGCGCACGCGTGAGAAGATTTCGATCTGTCGCGCGGTGAACGCGCGATCCTCGTCGCTCTCTCCGTCGGCGACCGAGAAATGGGTGAAGATCCCCTCGAGCTCGACGTCCGCGCAGTCAGACAGAATGCGCGCGGCGCGCAGCGCCTCGCGCGGCGAGACCCCCTGACGCGCCATGCCGGTGTCCACCTTGAGATGGACCCGGTGCACTCCACCCATCTGCGCGGCGACGTCGGCAACGGCGCGTGCGCCCTCGATCGAGCCCACCGTCAAGGTGAGCTCGGCCTCGAACGCGGTGCGAATAGTCGCGGCCGGGATCTCCGAGAGCAGCAGAATCGGTTGGGTGATGCCCGCTTCACGCAGTTCCACGCCCTCGTCGATGATAGCGACGGCGAGCGCGTCAGCACCACCGGCCAGCATGGCCCGGGCCACGAGTACTGCGCCGTGTCCGTAGCCATTGGCCTTGACGACGGCGCAGATCTTCGTCGGGCCCAGCAGCTCGCGAACAACGCCGATGTTGTGCGCCAGGGCCGAGCGAGAAATCTCGGCCCACGCCGGACGATGCACCCCCTCAGCCGCCACGCGCAGCCTCCGTCGTCGCCACGACGAACGCCGTCGCGGTGGCGTTGGTGTGCGACAGCGAGACGTGCAACTCATCGATGCTCTTCGCCGTCGCCAGGGCGAGGGCCTCGTCGTGCAGGACGATGCGCGGCGCGCCGCTGGGCTCGCGACACACCTCGATGCTATGAAAGGAGGCGTCGCCCAGCCCCGAACCCAGGGCCTTTAAGACCGCCTCCTTGGCGGCGAAACGCGCGGCCAGTCGCTCGGGGCGCTCGGCGGTGTCGAGACGCTCTTGTTGGGTGAAGAGGCGTCCCACGAGACGAGGTCGACGAAGCAGAGCAAGTGCAAATCTCGGCACATCTACGACGTCGACGCCCACCGCGACGATCGCCATCACTCCACCGTGACGGTCTTGGCCAGGTTGCGCGGC
>PMTL01000226.1 GCA_003168075.1 Acidimicrobiaceae bacterium | reverse complement strand
GGCCCGGCGGTGATCTGCGGAGATCGGCGCCTGACGCCTGATGTCGTGATTGCCGCCACGGGGTGGTACGGGAATCTGGAACCCATCGTTGGACACCTCGGGGTCTTGACGGATCGGGGGATGCCGAAGGCTTTCGGCTCCGGAGGCAACAATCCCCGGCCTGTTCTTCCTAGGTTATGACGCCCTTCCGCCGGGACTACTTTGGCGTATGACGCGAAGGGCGCCGCAACTCGCCAAAGTTGCGCGCCATAACGTTTCTCTAAACAAGGTGTGAGTTGATTGTGACTGGAATTAAGGGGCGCGTGGCGTTCATTACGGGTGGCGGCCGAGGTATTGGCCGATCAATCGCCGAGGATCTTCGCGATTCTGGCGCAATGGTCGCCGTGGGAGACCTGCGACTCCCTGAGATTCCAGACGTACTGGGTGTTGAGCTCGACGTCACGTCCCTCCAATCCGTCGACGAGGCTTTTAGTTGCGTCGAATCAGCTCTGGGTTCCGTCGAGATCCTCGTCATCAACGCCGGCATATTTGTTGTGGAACCCCTTGCGGAGACCAACTTTGAGACTTGGCAGAGGATTCTCGAGGTGAACCTGACCGGCGCGTTCCTCTGCGCCCAGCGAGCGTTGTCGAGGATGCAAAGTGCCAACTATGGTCGCATCGTCACTATTGGCTCAAGTGCGGGTAAGACACCCGGGCGTAATCCGTCAGCAGCATACGGTGCGTCAAAGGCTGGAATGATGATGTTGGCGAAGGCGATTGCGAAGGNNGCTCCGTCGTACATCAAGACGGAAATGATCAATGGATTGTCAGACATTTCCGGAGTAATTCCTGTCGGCCGTATGGGTACGCCAGAAGAGGTCGCGAGCTTGACGACATATCTCTGTTCCGACGAGGCCGCATTCATTACTGGTGAAGTGGTTGACCTCAACGGTGGCAATTTCATCGATTGACAAAGCAATCGCGGCGACGAACCAGAAACCAGGAGGGGTCGAAATGGGTCAGAAGAATCTAGACAATAAGGTGGCGATCGTCACTGGGGCCGGTGGGGGATTGGGCCGTGCGATTGCCCTGCGACTCGCTGCAGATGGCGCCAGCGTTGCCGTTACTGCTCTTCATGAAGAAACGGTCGCAGACACGGTGCACCAAATTGAAGATGCCGGAGGCACGGCACTGTCAATTGTTGCCAACGCGGGTAGTGAAGAGGACATGATCGCTACAGTGGCGAAGACTGTCGATAGATTTGGCCGCCTCGATATCATTGTCAATAATGCGGGGGTCATCACCCAGTTGCCGATTGTGGAGATGACGCTCGAAGAGTGGAATCGCATCTTTCAGATCAATGTCACGGGCACGTTCGTAGGCTGCCGAGAAGCAGCAAAGCAGTTGATACTCCAGGGTCAAGGTGGGCGGATCATCAATGGTTCCTCCATCGCTGGACGCAAAGGCTTACCGTTTCTCTCCGCCTACGGTTCCAGCAAGGCCGCAATCATCGGAATGACCCAATCGCTCGCGGCCGAATTGGCGCAATACCAGATCACGGTCAATGCATATGTCCCGGGAAATTTCACGACCACTCCCATGTGGGATGTAATCGCGGCTGAATATGCTCAAGCCAGTGGTCTACCCCTGGAGACCGTTCGTGAACACTTCATCGCCGACGTACCTCTGGCCCGCGACGGACGCCCCGAAGAGGTCGCCAGCGCGGTTGCATATCTTGCTTCAGACGAAGCGTGCTTTATTACGGGTGAATCGATAGTGATCGACGGCGGGGTCCTTCGGCACTAGATGATGGGAACGATACTCAGAAGATCTAGGAACCACCAGCCCGGCTGACTTCTTCGGAGGGCGCGCCCTTCCACAGTCATGTTCGATGCGCTCTTGCGCCAGATCGGTGTGTCGACCTCGCCGCGTACGTCGCCGTTGGAATGAGGAAACGACGTCGAGACAACTAGATACCTGATAACTACTAAGAAACGGAAGGAATTGGGCACCCGGAATCAGGACCCGCAGTTCAGGGGTCTCGGCTCCAAGTTTACGATTCACGGCGGTGGAATTGTGATGTAAATGGGTGCGACATACGGCTTGACAGTCTCGGCCATCACCGATACCATTGTGGGATCGTTCCCGCAAATTACGTGGGAGGGAGGGGCGGATGGATGTTTGGCAGTGTGACAAGTCGACCGACTGGCAAGTTCTCAAGTGATTGCGAAGCCATCTCACTCCATCGCAAATCAATTCGTTCAGGTTTCATCGTTTTGGCCAGCGCCGTGAGATGCGACGCAATGATCGATAGGAGATAATCCATGAGTACAACAACTGGGCCAGATGTGTTGACGGCCATCGCGGGTGTGCCAAAGAAACTACTGGTCGATGGTGAATTCATCGAAGCGGCCTCGGGAGAAGTGTTTGCCACCATTAATCCCGCGACCGGTACGGAACTTGCCCACGTCTCGCTAGCTGGTGTCGAAGATGTGAATCGAACTGTGATAGCCGCACGTAAGGCGTTTCATGGGGAGTGGCGCGGGGCGTCACCATTGGTCCGACAGAAGCTCATGCTTCGCATCGCGGAATTGATTGACGAGAATATAGACGAACTCGCGTTACTGGATTCATTGGATGTCGGGATACCTCTGTCGAAGTCCCGCGCATCTGTTCTCACAGCTCGCGACAACATGATCGCGTACGCTGCCGCTGCGCGGACCATTCGAGGTTCGACACCCGAAAACTCTTCCTCTCCAGACATGTTGACGTACACCCGTAAGGAACCGGTGGGAGTTGTCGCGGCAATTACACCATGGAATTCCCCTTTTAATACTGCGATCGGCAAGATTGGGCCTGCGTTAGCGGCCGGCTGCGTGCTGATCCTGAAGCCGGCTGAGCAATCTCCCCTGAGCGCGCTTCGCCTCGGAGAACTCTGTATGGAGGCGGGAGTACCAAAAGGGGTTGTTAGTGTCTTGACGGGCGACGGTAACACGGGTGCATTGTTGACCAGCCACCTCGACGTTGACAAGATCTCGTTCACCGGCTCGGTTGAGACAGGCCAGGAAATCATTCGGGCTTCCGCGGTGAATATGAAACGGCTGACCCTCGAGTTAGGCGGCAAGTCACCCAATATTGTCTTTGCCGACGCGCAAATCGAGCTCGCGGTGCCGTCAGCAGCGATGGCCGCATTCACGCTGACCGGTCAATTCTGTGCGGCGGGGACTCGGTTGTTTGTCGAACGTCGCATTCATGACGAATTCGTTGAGAGAGTTGTGGACTTTGGAAGGAAGTTGATTGTTGGTGATCCTCTCCATGTCGAGACCGACTTAGGGCCCGTGGTCTCTCAAGAGCAGTTGACGAAGGTTCTTAGTTACGTG
>PMTL01000046.1 GCA_003168075.1 Acidimicrobiaceae bacterium | reverse complement strand
ACCCCGTTCTCGGCGCTTTCGCGGCAGAGCGTGTGCAAGTGAGCCGTAATCTTGACCTGCGTGACGGTGCGGTGCGAGTGATATTGCAGACCGACACGGGGGACCGTCACCTTTCGAGTGACGTGGCTCAGGGCGACCCGCGACTTCCACTCACTGACGAACAGCTTCTTACCAAGGCTCGGCGCTGCGTAGCGGGAAGCGTGCTGGAGAATCGATCCTTTGATGTATCTCGGCTCCTTGGACTCGAACATGAGTCGAGTGTGGCGAGATTGATGGTGGAGCTGCGCACGTCCTGAAGTGTCGATTCACGTGCAACGAAAGCCGGACCTCGCCGTCGAAACACACCGACTCCACGATGCAACGCCAGTGTTCGTCGACAGCGACGGAAGTGACGTTGACACCGCAATGTGGCGGCCGGTAGGTTGCTCCTCCACTCGACACGTGGCAAGATGGCATCGCAGCGAAAAGAGGCCGGTCGTAGTCCTGGCTCGGAAGTGGTGGCCACAAGAATTGTTCCGCATCAGCGTGGTTGCTGTGACGTCGCCGACTCACGGCGATGTGAAGAAGACCAGAGGGTGATCCATGTCAGTCGATTCAAGTCCCCGTCGGATCGTCGTTGGGATCTCGGGCGCGTCTGGCGCCATTTATGGAGTTCGTCTGGTGGAAGTTCTGGCGACGATGGAGGGAGTGGAAACACACCTCGTGATGTCCAAGGGCGCAGAGGCCACAATCTCATATGAAACGGATCGACAGCCTGGCGACGTGGCGAAACTCGCAGACGTCGTTCACGATGAACGAAATCTCGCTGCCCCAATCGCTAGTGGAACGTTCCTCACCTCGGCCATTGTCGTTGCGCCGTGCAGCATGCGGACCCTGTCGGCCATCGCAAACTCGGCGAATGACAATCTGCTCGTGCGTGCCGCGGACGTCCATTTGAAAGAGAGAAGGAGTCTCGTCCTCGTCGTTCGAGAGACTCCTTTACACGCCGGACACCTTCGACTGATGACTGATGTCACGATCGCGGGTGGCGTGATACTTCCTCCGGTGCCGGGTTTTTACACATTGCCGACGACTGTGGACGACATCATCAATCACACCGTGGGCAAGGTCCTCGATTCAATCGGCCTAACGGAGCATTCACTTTTTACTCGATGGGTTGGACCCCCATAACTCTGGCCTGGTCGAAGCGTGCGTGAAATAAAATTTCACGGTTTCCTTGACTTTTGAAATTTTCGCTGTCAGACTCCCACCCGGAGGTAGAACAGTGAATCAAGGTGAGGGCGATGTCGTCGAGCACACCCAGGACATCCTCCAAGCTCTTCGCCGGCGGGCAATGCCAGTTGGCATCGTTGGTGCGGCATCTGGAGGTGAGAGGTCTTGCGCAACGGGAACACAGAGTTACGTGTCACTTCGCCCACCAATGATTGCCACGTCACTCGCCCTATCAAGTCGAACATATGAACTCGCACACGAGGTGGGCTTCTTTAGCGTCTCGGTATTGCGAGATGAACAGGCGGGGCTCGCGGTACCAGCAGCCGAAAAGGCGACCACAAAGGACAAGTTCGGCGAATCCAATTTGGACTCACAACAGTGGCATAACGTGCCGGCGCTCGCCGACTGCGGAGCAGTCCTGTGGTGTTCTCTCGAACAACAACACCCTGTGGGGAATTACGTATTATGCGTCGGACGTATAGTGAAGGCCACTCTTGGAACGAATCGCGCGGACTCGTTGATTCGATTTGGGGGTCGTTATCACGCCATGGGCGATCCCCTTGACGTTGCTGGCGAATCACCCTATCCGCTATGAAGCCTTGCCTCTTCGAAATGGACGCGTGCAAATGAGTGATTCTATTTCCCAGCGCAAAGCTGAGCATCTCGAATTGGCTCAAAGACTTTCCGATGAGGTCAACGGAAATCCAGGGTGGTCGGACATCCAGTTGATTCACCAAGCGCTTCCCGGTATCGACCTGGACGCAATTGATCTCACCACCGATCTGATTGGTCGCACGCTGTCGTTGCCGTTGATTATCGCGGGAATGACCGGTGGCCACTCCGGTGCAGTGGAGGTCAATCGAGTGTTGGCCAGCGCGGCGGAGAAAATGGGTGTGGCCATAGGTGTCTGTAGCCAAAGAGCTGCGCTGGAACACCCCGAACTGGTCGGCTCGTACTCCGTTATCCGCCAAGAGGCCCCCACGGCAGTGGTAATGGGCAACATTGGCATCAGCCAACTGATCAGTTACTTCGAAAATGGAAAGATCGAGCGGCAAATAGGTGCGCTCGTCGAGATGGTGGCAGCTGACGCGCTAGCAGTTCACCTGAATTTTCTCGAGGAGGTAATCCAACCCGAGGGTCAGACGCGAGCCCGAGACGCGCTCTCTGCGCTGGAAGCCTTCGTCAAGGCGTCGCCCGTTCCCATCATCGCGAAGGAGACGGGAGGCGGACTCTCGTTGAATGTCGCTCGGACCTTGAGAGATATCGGCGTGTCCGCCCTTGATGTAGGAGGACGCGGCGGAACCTCCTTCGCTGCAATCGAAGCAGAGAGGAGCAAGGTCCGCGGAGATGACCGACGTAGTGAACTGGGCGCCGCACTCTCGACCTGGGGTATTCCGACGGCGGTCAGCGTTCGTTCATGCGCAGATGTGTTGCCCACGATCGCGGTCGGGGGAGTGCGTTCGGGTGTCGATGCAGCTAAATCGATCGCGTTGGGTGCTGTTGCTGCGGGGGTCGGTCGCCCGCTCCTCGTCTGTGCAACACAGGGGGAGGACGCGGTGCTTCATTGGCTCGACAGCTTTCAATTCCAGTTACGCAGTGCGATGTTCTTGTCGGGAGCTCGTCGGGTGCAGGACCTCGCGGCAACCTCGCGAGTTGTGCTCGGAACAACAGGTGAGTGGTTCCGTCAGCTCGGTATCGAGTGAGTGCTGTTGTCGCGCATTAGCGCGCCGTCGACTTCATCCGTGTCACCACTATTGGAGAGCGGTCCGGTAACTACTTGATCGTTGGCGTTGATGACGAGGCTCGGTCCAGCTGACGCAGCGGTCCCGATGCACATGTAGTTGCTCACCAGCACGCCACGCGTAGGGCTTGTCCAGTTACTTGACGTGCTTCGTCAGACGCCAGGAACAAGATGGCGACCGCCACGTCTTCGGGAAATGCCGCGGTGCCAAAAGGATTCAACGCCATTCTCTGTTGGCGGTATTTCTCCGCCATGAGTGCGAGACGCGGGTTGTCCACGAATCCCGGGACCACACAATTGACGTTGACCTTGCTTCGCGCCATCTCCCGGGCAAGGCTGCTGGTGAAGCCCACGATTCCCGACTTGGCCGTCGAGTAGTTCACCTGTCCGATGTTGCCCAAATACGACC
>PMTL01000063.1 GCA_003168075.1 Acidimicrobiaceae bacterium | reverse complement strand
GGAGCGAATTCGCCGAGCGATCGCGCCGCTCATTTCATCGTCGTATGACGATGCGGCGCCGCGGCTTGAGGATCTCGGGGCACTCGTGCTGGCGTGCGCCGAGGCGACACGATTGAGCGATGTGGCGACCGAGCAGGCACTTGAGCCGCCGGCTTCCACCGGGGATCTCGCTGGCCCTCCGATGATCGACGAGGACTGGCTAGTCCTCTCGACCGTCCACTCAGCCAAGGGTCTCGAATTCGACGCGATTCATGTCATTCATGCCGCCGACGGCAACTTTCCCTCGGACATGTCACTGGGATCGCCCGAAGGGCTTGAGGAAGAACGCCGTCTCTTCTATGTCGCGATCACGCGGGCACGAAGGAATCTCGCCATCTACGTACCTCTCCGCTACCATCATCATCGAGTCCGTGATGACCACTCCTGGGCCCAACCATCGCGCTTCTTGAGTGAATCGGTTCGCTCGGCTCTGATAGAGATTCCCGCTGCCGGCAAAAGTCAACAACTCTCTTCGTCGCCTTCGACGGTCGTTATCGATGGTTCAGGAGTTGTCGAAGGGCAACTGTCCAAGTTGTGGTGATTGATGCCCGACGCGCCGGGCCGATAGGCCCACTTCGAGCGTGCGGGTCCATACCCGTCCAAGTTCAATAGATAGTGGGCGCTGGGGGACTCGAACCCTCGACCTCAGCCGTGTGAAAGTGTTAATACGCTTTTCNNAGACGACGCGACACGACGACATACCACTTGACGAGGAACAATGACAGCGCGAGACGACGTGAGAAGACTGCGCACGACGCGATTTGTGGAGCATTTTGTGTAGCAAAGATGTTCGTAGCCCGTAAACAGTTGAGGTTGTAATTCACCCGTATAGACGAGAGCCTGAAAGTCTCGCAGTCAGTCCTTCGGAGTTTGCGATACAACGTCGAATCTCAATCTCGGAATCGACTTACTCGGAGTGGCCAGCTCGTAGAGCGATCCAACTAGGGCTGCCGGATCTTCACTCGTCGACTTGGTCAGCTCGACGTCAACCACCACACTTAGCAAACGCGTCGAGCACTTGTCGCGCCTAACGCCCGAGTGTTCGACGACCTAGTCGTTCGCCAAACGCATCGAGTGCGGCTAACACCTCCGTGGAGCGCCACACTCGCCGTCCTCGGCTCAATGACCCGGTCTTAACCAAGATGCCGGCATCCTCAAATGGTTGAAGAATGCGATCAACGTTGTTCTCACCAACTTCAAGTCGTTGTGCAACAAGTTCTCGCGTAACGACTGGCTGGCTAATGAGCATGTCCGCCAAACGCCACGCCATGGCACCTTTGCGAGCCTTTATGTAATCGTTCCATCCCTCGCGGATAGTCCGCAGATCTCCAACTAGTTGACGACCGAGTCCAACCGCATGAACGACAGATCTGGCGGTCATCGAGATAATCGGGTCAGTGTCGCCGAATCGATATTGCGTGAGTGCCAAGAAATAGTCGTCAGTGTTCGACAAGATTCCTGCCGAAATGGGAACCGTCGATTCCGTGGTGAGCCCCCGATCGCGAAGGATTGCGTGCATGAGCGTTCGACCCGTTCGACCATTGCCGTCTATGAACGGGTGAATGGTCTCGAACTGCGCATGAGCTAGGGCAACGAGAGCAATGACGGGCAAATCGGCCCGATGCATAAAGGCGACGAGATCAGCCATCAGCGCCGGCACGCGTTCGTGGGCTGGCGGCACGAAGCTAGCTAGTCGCGGACCAGCGTTTCCGGGTCCGATCCAGTTTTGTTCGATACGCCATTTACCAGCAATCGACGGTTGGTCGTCCTGCATAAGGATGCGATGGGTCTCCAGGATGGCGGCTTCATCCAGTGACCCCGCCGCCTCGATCGCGGACTGCATTGCTCGGGCATTGGCGACAATGACTTCGGCATTGCCTCCCGTGCCGCCGACGCCAGTTTCAACAGTCGCAATCGCTCGAGCCGACGCGCTGAGTTGTTCGATCCTCGACGACGACACTGCTTCAGTTCTCAGCAACACGGACCCATAGGGACCCAGCACAGTACCGAACTCCGCGTCGAAACGGACGATCTCGTTACTGGCCTCTTCAATTTCGGCGGCCAGGTTTGTCGGTACGTCGAGTTCTGCGTCAGTGATAAACGGTGGAATGGAGCGAAGATAGCGGCCAGTCTGTTGACGACGTTCGCGGTTGGAGTGAGGAATGTTGAGGTCGGGCGTCCAAATCGCCTCTTCTTTTCCAACAGCTGGCCAGGAACCACTTCCGGCCCCATGCGATTCAACTTCCAGATCAGGGGTCGATTCGGAATTAGAAGAAGGTGCGAATTCGCCACCTTTGGTGCTGCCTCTCGGTCTGCGCTTCTGAGGTTCCATGGATTCATTGTACCTCAGTTATGTAGCAAGTGAGGTAGAGTGGAAAGTCTGACCCTCGGTTATCGGCCGAGATCCGCTGGCGTCTAAATTGCAGTGACTTCATGATTTAGACACTTCGAGGAAGTCTTATTGGTTGAACGCTCTCCGCCGTCTAACCCGACGGCGTCAGGTACGTCGTGTTGGTGATCGTGGAGCCCGACACGACGGTTGTGACCACCTGTACTGGTGTTCCAAATCTCGCGGAATCCCCCCACTAACTTGTTTCTCTTTCGTGACCGCCCTGACGATTTCTGAAGTGGACTGGAGATTGGACTTCGACTTAAGGTTGAGCACTGACGTTGCACACGACGCGATATGTGGAGGATTTTGTGGGGCGAGATGAGCGCAACCCTTGTAAGGCTGAGATTGCTTCGCTTCGTATTGGACGCCATTTACTCTGTCGAACGCGAGGCCAATTCATCGAGTCCCACGACAACAATTTGAACACCTTCTTCCGAAAAGGAAACGAACGGACGAGCGCTCCTGTGGATACGAACTGAATGTAGCCCATTTACGATTCGAGTGCTCGTATGGCAAACCATGATCAAAAACATCATTCGCTCTTGGAAGCTAGATGGAGGAAACCGGCTTGGTGGCTCCTTTCTTGAGAGCCATCTGTGCCAACGGAGTTTATCGACATTCCGATAATGGGAATGAATGTGAGTTGCGCGACCGTCCATGTTGGCCCAATCATGACTCAGGCGATTAAGTCAATTGCCTCCGCTTGGAGAGTGAACACCCGTTGGCCGAGGCCAAGCTCACGCCGAATGAATTTGAAGAATTACAACTAACCCAAAGCCAGACTGCCCGACGCCGTTGCTCTGCTCGGATGGCATGCAAACCGGTCACCGGATTGACGAGTGAATGTCCCGTAACTGAACCGTGAGAGGATCTAACTGGTCGCGAAGGGATGCACCTCAAGGTAGCTCATCAACTGCGCCAGACTCGCCGTCGCCACGCACACCACGCTGTCCGCGGCACCGTAGTAAAGGTGCAGGGTGTCGCCGTCGTCGCGCAGGATCCAACCGCAGGGAAAGACGACGTCGGGCACGTCACCAGACTGCTCGTAGGGTGCCTGTGGACCGAAGATCCACTCGTTTCCCCTCGCGAGAACCTTGGAGGGGTCGTCGCGATCGAGCAGCGCCAATCCAAGACGATAGATCGACCCCGAAGCGGTCACTCGCACGCCGTGGTAACAGATCAGCCAGCCATTCTTGGTGAGCAGGGGTGGGGGGCCGAGCCCGACCTTGTTGGCGTCCCACCAGCCGCCACGCCGCGCAGTAAGCAATGTGCTGGCCTCACCCCAGTAGTGCAGGTCAGGGCTGAACGACAACCAAATGTGAGCGCCCAAGCCTGCGGCGACCGGGACCGGACGGTGGATGAGGGCCCAGCGATCATCGAAGGTCACGGGAAAGAGGGCGGCATCCTTGTCCTCGGGNNACGAGCGGTCCGTAGGCCGAGTAACCGACGTAGACGACGAAGTACTCGTCGCCAATGCGGGTTATCCTCGGGTCCTCGATCCCCCAGCACTCCTCTGGGAAATCCGGGTCGGGTTCCAATCCCCTGGTCGGGTCGATCTGCCAACCGGTAAGGCCATCGTCGCTCGTGGCGACCGCTAAAGAGGAGAGGCCAGTGCGGTGCTCGACCCGCAGCAGCAGGAGCGTGCGACCTTCGAACTCGGTAGCCCCGGGGTTGAACACCGCGTTCACCATCTTGGGAAAGTCGGCGGAAGTCAAGATGGGATTATCGTCGAATCGATGAAATAATTCGCGAACATCGGTTTGCGGACTCATGAGCATCCCCTTTTAAGAAACTAGTCCACTTCTACACTTTTTAACTCGTGCACCCGAATCAGGAGNNTGCGGGTTTACTCTCAATTCGGTCTGCTCGCTTTAAGGTTGAGCACTGACGCTGCACGCGGCGCGATTTGTGGAGCAGGATGATCGCAACGCTGACATGGATGAGGTTGCTTCGCTTCGTGTTCGATACCCTTTATACCTGGTCCCGGGGGCGTTAAAAACACTACGGTCCGTGGGCGCTGCAGGACTCGAACCTGCGACCTCAGCCGTGTGAAGGCTGCGCTCTAACCAACTGAGCTAAGCGCCCGGAGGTCACAGCCTACCTTCTTCGTGGCGATGGGGTTTTGTTCAGAGTTGTAGCCTTGATCTTGTGCCTGACAACGACTCTCGTCCCACCGACGACAAGCAATCACGGGCACGAAGTGGCTCTGAGGGATCCGCCGTTCCGCGTGAAGTGATCATGGGCCTAGACGATCTAGAACGAAAGATTGGATTCGCGGGCGCTGGTGTTTCCGCTCTCCTGGCCCTTATTTTCATACCGAGGCTTCTTAAAAACACGTACTTAACAGTGTCGTCCACCCCGACAAAGAAGAACGTATGTGGCGCTGGATACCACATTGTCGGTTCGTTGTGCGAGAAGCGTGAGTTGACACACCCTTCGGCCTGGATAATTCAGCCCCTGGTCTTCTTGCTTTTCGCCGTCGCCATTGCCGCTTTCTCGTACTACCGGCGGCGTCCCGGCCTCGTCGTTGCGACGATGCTGATCGGTTTTGCATCTCAGCCACTGCTGGCGACCACCACACCTACGGGGATTGTCTTCTTAGCCTTTGGAAGTTGGCTGCTTATACGGGCTTACCGACTTCACAAGTATGGTGACGCGACTTTTAAGGGTTCAAATATTCGTGCGCGAGAACGTGCCCAAGAACGACGAGCAAACCGTGGCACCAGAGGCACCAGAGGCACCAGAGGAGTGAAGTCTAAAGCGTCGAAAACTTCATCCTCTGCGCAACCATCGCGTACCCCCGCAGCGTCGAAGCGCTACACCCCCAAGAAGACGAACCGACGTTAGCTCGTGACGCAGTTGGGTCTGGACTTCCCTACCAAATGGGGCCGCGGTTACGTCGCGAGATTCATTCGCAATCTCTATTGGACGCACATCATCACGCGTCTCATTCGCCGAATGTCCACGCTCTCAGTCGACGGCTTGGAATATCTGTCTAGTGGTGGGCCCTTCATCTTCGTCGCTAATCACAACAGCCACCTGGATACACCACTGCTGCTCACGGCTCTCCCCGTGGGCATTCGCCGGCGAACGATCGTCGCCGCGGCGATGGACAACTTCTTCATGAGTACGTCCAAAGCGTTTCGTACGGTTCTGGTCTTCAACGCGATTCCCATTGATCGACACAAGATCAATCGCCGCAGCTCTCAATTGGCACTCGAACTTGTCGAAGACAAGTGGAATCTGCTGCTCTACCCCGAAGGTGGGCGCAGTCCCGACGGCAACCTCCAGGAATTCAAAGGTGGGGCTGCCTACCTGGCCGAGCGCTCCAAAGCCGCCGTCATCCCTGCCTACATCCACGACGCGGGTTTCTTGCGCGGTCCCAAATACGCCAAGGCACCGATATATGTCCGCGAGCGCTCACAACGTCGCCACCACGTCACTGTCATCTTCGGCGCTCCGCTTCGCGCCGAAGATGGAGAGAACATTCGCCGTTTTGGGGTACGCATCGAAGAGGCCGTCGCCGAAATGGGACGGATAGTGAGCGGCAATCCAGAGTATGGCCAGCGACCTAGCGACGAGTACTAATCGTCGCGCAGCGTTCGGCGTAAAGCCAGTCGGCGACGCTCGGCCACGGAGTAATTTCCTCGCCGCTCACTTCTTCGAGTACCTCATCGGCGAGCCAGGGATTCTGAGCCAGCACCGGTCCGTGGGCGTACGTGGCCCACAGTCGAGCGCCGCGGTACCCGTCGACATGTCCGTCATTGCCCCGTCCCACGAGAACGTCTCCGAAGGCCGCCACTTCGCCCCCCAACGTCGTGACCCCACCGTGGTTCTCAAAACCCACCATGGTGTGATCTCCTACCGTGGTCGCGATGTCACCCACCGATCGCGAAGCACCTCGCGCCGTCGAGGCGTCTACCAGGGCGAGCCCCGGATACGTCGCGTCACCTTCAATGCTGAAGGACGTACCCAGGATCTGCAGACCCGCGCAGACCGCAAACACGAAAGCACCGTCGCGCACTCGGTCGGCCAAACCTCCTTCAGCCAATAAATCACACGCGAGACGTTGGGGGCCGTCTTCTCCCCCGCCCAGTAAGTACAACGACGCGTCGGGAATCTCTTGGCCGATCGTTACGTCAACGATGCGTGCTTCGATTCCGCGAGCGCGCGCGCGTGCCACTAGCACGACCGCGTTACCGCCGTCGCCGTAGGTGCCCAGCAGATCGGGATAGATGACGCAGAACGTCAACACGGCGTTGTCATCGCCATCCACTCGCGAAACGCGGTGTAATTGGCCACCAGGGTCACTTCCCCGGTCCCCTCACGCAGAGCGTGGGGGTCGTCCACCACATCGCACGAGACATTCACGTAGGTGAGTCGCGTCGCGAGGTCGAGTCGGCGCTCGCCCAGGCATGACACGTGTCGACCCACCAACGCGTCGAAGGGCACGTCGTAGAGCCACGATGGATCCTTCCCGTCAGCGACTTGCGCGTTGATGGCAATCCAGACTTCGTCTGGTCCCACGAGCGACTCCAGTAGTGCCGCAGTCCCGGCGGGGTTCTTGGCGAGCAGCAGGCGCACGGTCCTATCGCCAAAACGTCGCAGTCCGTAACGCCCCTGCACCGTCGTGAGCGCTCTCATTCTCCCCAATGATTCTTGGGCGTCGACGCCGAGCTCGGCCAGTGCGACGACCGCGAGCGACGCATTCACGTTGTTGAACGACCCCGGCAGAGTTAGATCGAGGTCGTAGCGACGTCCATCCATTTCCAAGACACTCGTCAGTGTCGCCGTGACGTTCGCCGGCTTGGCAAATCCGCATTCACACGTCCAGTCCCCTGCATCAAACACGATGGCGCGGGTGCAGTGCGGGCACGACGCCGCGTCACCACGCCAGGCCGTTGGCACGTCGACCCAGCGCACCCGCTCCGCTGTCTGCGCGGCGAAGACCACCAGTGGATCGACGGCGTTAGCCACCACAATTCCGTCGAAGGTCTCCGAATCGAGGCACTCACGCCAGCGCTGGGCCATTTGACGCACCTCGTTCGCGCGGTCCAGTTGATCACGAGACAGGTTGAGGAGTACCACTACTTCGGGCGACGTCAGTTTCACTACGGCCGCCAGCCAAGCCTCGTCAGTCTCTAGCACCGCACGCGGTGACGACGAGGCCACGAGCGCTGCGACGTGACCCTCGGGCATATTGGCGCCCGTCACGTTGCCCGCGACATCGCCACCCCACCCCGTTCGCACCATGGCAGAAGTCGTCGTCTTGCCATTGGTGCCCGATACGAGCACCACCCGTCGACCCGCTGACAATTTAGCCAGGAGCGATGAGTCGATGAGGAGTCCCACGCGGCCTCCCGCTACGGTGCCCGATCCGCGACCAAGGCGCCGTGACAGAGCATTGACCAGACGCACGCCCCCGACGGCGATCCATCCACGCCAGGCAAGTCGCGAGTTCATTGAGTCCACGCTAACAACACCTCTCCGACAAAAAGGCGTCCAGACGGCACAAAAGGGCCATCCGGGGGGGTGGATGGCCCTTTTGCAAAACCTCTGCAGTACCCGGGGGGGATTGGGTAAAGCAGGCTGATACCAGTATGGCGAAATCAGCGGTATCAATCAAGTGCATACTTTGAATAGTTCTCATCTGTATACTCGATACATGGAGATACGTCAACTCGAAGCACTGGTCGGAATCGCTGAACACGGGACCTTTTCGAGTGCCGCTGAGGCTCTGGGTACCGTACAGTCGAACATCTCGAATCGTATCGCGCGTCTGGAATCAGAGCTCGGTTCGGAGTTGATTGACCGAGCCTCCGGAGCCCTCACCGAGTCCGGAACCGTCGTGGTGGAACGCGCTCGGCGCATCCTCGGCGAAGTGAGCGCCATTGCCTCTGACGTGTCGGAATTGACCGCCGACATCCGAGGACGCGTCTCTCTCGGAATGATCGGCACCGCTGGACGTTGGATCGTGCCGTTACTTTTATCGGCCCAACGTGAGCTGTACCCGCACATCTCTCTTCGGATCACTGAAGGAACGAACTCGGTCATCGAGCCACAATTGGTGTCGGGGGTCCTCGACCTCGCGGTCCTGGCCTGGCCAGTGGCGGCGCCAGAGTTGTCCGAGGTCGACCTCTACAGCGAGGACCTCGTCCTCATCGCCGAGAAGACCCATCCACTGGCCGAAAGAAAGTCGGTGACGTTCGCCGATATCGAGCCATTTGAGATCCTCCTGCCATTTCCCGGGACGCCAATCCGCCGCGAAATCGATGATGCCTCGCACGCCCAGGGCATTGAGTTGCGCCCGCTCATCGAACTTGACGGTCTGCGTACCATCGCTTCGCTGACCTTCGACGGTCACGGCCCATCGATCCTTCCCTCCACCATGCTCTCGACGCACTTGCGACCCAATTTCCGCGCCGTACCGATTGAGGGCATCGCCCTGCGGCGGGTGTGTCTCGTTCGTCGTCGTTTTGGATTCCCGGCCGCGCCCGTGCGGGCCATCCATACGTTGCTCTCCACGGTGGTGCGTGAAGCACAACACGTGCCCCAGGGGGTCGTTATACCCGAGGGTGTGGCTCTCCCCGAAAGTCACACGCTTCTGCCATAGTTCTACGGTGACCTTGCGTTCTGACATCGCTGCTGACATTGCCCGTCGTGACCGTGCATTTCTCGCGGTCGTCGCCCTCGCTGGTCCGGCACCCTCAAGGCGGCCCGCCCCGGTATCGGATCGCTTCCCCACGCTCATTAGCTCCATCACCTCTCAACTATTAGCCACAAAGGCCGCGAACACTATCCACGCCAGGGTTATCGAAGCTTGCGGCGGCGACGTGACCATAGATTCGGTCCTCGGAGCTGGCCCCAACGCCTTGAGAGCGGCCGGTTTATCGCGCACCAAGGCAGCCGCGATGTTGGACCTCGCCGCGCACGCCAGGGACGGCCGGTTGCGCCTAGATCGACACGGCCGCATGAGTGACGATGAGGTGATCGCCGAAGTCACCAAAGTGCATGGCGTAGGACCCTGGACCACGCAGATGTACCTCATGCACACGCTAGGACGTCGTGATGTCTGGCCCGTCGGAGACTTCGGAGTGCGCTACGGGTGGAGCCTCCTGCACGATCTCGACGAAATGATCACCGAGAAGGAGTTACGTGGGCGTGGGGACACCTTCGCGGGGATGCGATCGGACGTCGCGTGGTACTGCTGGCGGGCCGTCCATTTCGAACGGTCCAGCCGGTAACCTCGCAGCGTGCCCCTTTCGCTCGACGACTTCGAAAATGACGCCCTATCGACCCTTATCACCTACGCCACTTTTGAATGCCTCTCGCCAATGTTCGACGCCGAGTGGGTGAAGAACGGACAGATTGACGCAGCCATCAACTTGCTGGCGGAATGGGCGAAGAGTCGCCAACTCGGAGGCTCCGATGTCGAGATCGTTCGCCTCGAAGGACGCACCCCGGTCCTCGTCATCACAGTGGATGCCACTAACGACGATGACGCAACGATGGTGCTGTACGGCCATTTCGACAAGCAGCCGCCCCTCGGCGATTGGTCCGAAGGGCTCGCCCCCTACCAACCGGTGCGTCGCGGTGACCGGCTCTACGCTCGCGGAGTCGCTGACGACGGGTACTCCACCTTCTCGGCGCTGTTGGCGCTCGAGCAGCTCGAGATGGCCGGCGTCGCACACAGCCGCTGCGTGGTCCTCATTGAAGCGAGCGAGGAGAGTGGCAGCCCCGACCTCGATGCCTACCTCGACCACCTGGCTCAGCACCTGGGCCGCGTCGAATTGATGATCTGCCTGGACTCCAGTGCCCTCACCTACGACCGACTGTGGGTCACCACATCACTGCGCGGGCAGTTCAACGTCGAAGTCACAGTCGAGGTCCTGACGCGCGGCCAACATTCCGGTACGTCCAGCGGCGTCGTGCCATCGTCATTTCGCATCCTTCGCCAACTCATGGACCGCCTGGAAGACTCGACCACCGGACGAGTTATGATCGACGAGCTCTACGGGCCGATTCCCGACGAGGTGGTGGCCGCCGCCGAAGACGTCACGTTGGAGTTCGGTGATGTCACCGCTCGCGAGATGCCCACCGTTGATGGGCTCGAGCTCATGGGCGACACTCCCACCCAGCGCATTGTGAATCGCACGTGGATGCCGACGCTGTCGGTGACCGGAATGGGAGGAATTCCCTCCCCCGAAATAGCCGGTAATGTTCTGCGACCTTCGACAACGGCAACGCTGTCATTTCGAACTCCACCTAACGTGGACGCGACGCGCGCGTGTGCGGCCGTGGAACGAGCTCTGACGACCGACGTGCCCTCGCATGCACGCGTCAGCGTGCGATCTCACGCTGCCGATGGCTGGTTCACTCCCGCGTTGCAGCCGTGGTTGTCACAGGCCCTGGACCGGGCCTCCGAGGCCGCTTTTGGTCGCGCGGCGAGTTATAGCGGCGAAGGGGGAACCATTCCCTTCCTCGCCTCACTCGCCAAGCGCTACCCCGACGCACAATTCGTGGCGACGGGCGTGCTGGGCCCTGATTCGAACGCTCACGGTATCGACGAAATGCTGGACCTGCCGACCGCTGTCGCGGTCACCAACGCCGTGAGCAGTGTGATGAGGGCTTTTAGTGAACGAAATGGGACGCCGTGACCCAACTCGTCGATTTGTGGGTGGACCCGATTTGTCCGTGGGCGTGGATCACCTCGCGCTGGCTGCTCGAGACCAAGACGGTACGAGACGTCGACGTTCGCTTTCACACCATGAGCCTCGCCGTTCTCAACGACGGACGCGACGTGCCCCAAGAGTACGTTGAGACGATGCGCAAAGCCTGGGGACCAGTTCGAGTGATGATCGCCATCGAGGAACGCTACGGCAACGAGCATCTCGAGCCTTTCTATAGTGCCTTCGGTGCGCGTTACCACGTCCGGGGTCAGCGCGATGACCTCATGGCCACCGCGATGGCCGCGCTCTCTGACGCCGGACTCGACCCGTCGCTCATCGACGCCGCAGTGAGCGACGAATTCGACGACGATTTGAAGAAGAGCCACTTTGCCGGAATGGACCCAGTGGGATACGACGTCGGCACCCCCGTCGTGCACGTCGGCGACGTCGCTTTCTTTGGGCCCGTCGTCACCCCAGCACCACGAGGCGAAGCCGCCGGTACATTGTTTGACGGCGTCATCGCCGTCGCCAGCATTCCCGGCTTTTATGAACTCAAGCGAACCCGAAGCGAAGGACCAACTTTCCAATGACCACTCTTCAGAACTACCACGATGTCCCCCTCGACGTTGCCGGTGTTACCTCGGCACCGCGCGCCGTCATTGTCATCCAAGAGGCCTTCGGCGTAAATCATCACATCCGTGACGTCACCGAGCGATTCGCAGCCGCGGGCTACTACGCCGTCGCACCCGAACTGTTTCATCGGGTCGGGTCGCCAGAAGTTGCCTACGACGACTTCCCCGGGGCGATGACCGCCATGGCCGAACTCAATGCCGACGACATCACGAACGACCTCGAAGCCGCCGCCAACTTTCTCGGCGAAGCCGGCTTCTCGGCGCCATCGATCGGCATCGTGGGCTACTGCATGGGTGGAACCGTAACCTTCTACGCGGCGACGCTCGGTCTCGTGGGGGCCGCGGCAACTTTCTATGGGAGCGGCGTCGAAGCGGGTCGCTTCGGCTTCCCATCACTGCTCGAACTCGCTCCGCAACTCCAGGCGGACTGGATTGGACTCTACGGCGACCTCGACAAGGGCATCCCCGTCGAGCAAGTGGAGGCACTGCGCATCGCTACCGCGGCCACGAACCGCGACACCCAAATCGTTCGCTACCCGGACGCAGATCACGGTTTTCATTGTGACGCGCGGCCCGGGGTCTACAACGCCGCCGACGCTGCCGACGCCCACCAGCGCACTCTCAAGTTTTTCTCCTCGCACCTGCACGACAAGTAGTTCGTGTCGACACCCCGTATTCTGGCAACGTCGGGTGGTTACGTACCAGGGCCAGTTCAACGCAGTGTGCGCCTCGGTGCAATGCTCATCGAGGCGCTCAGTCTCACGGGAGTGACGCGTCCACGGGTCTGCGTGATGCAGACCGCTCTGGGCGACGACTTATCCTCGTACGCGCTTGACTACGAGGCCTTCAACGCGGCTGGTTGTGACGTGACAGAGTTGAAGCTTTTCCCTCAGCCCTCTGCTGACCCCGAAGAACGTCTCACCACGAGCGACCTGGTGTGGGTGGGCGGCGGATCGGTGGCGAATCTCTTGACGCTGTGGCGCCTGCACGGCGTCGACTCGGCGATGCGCGTGGCCTGGGAGCAGGGCGTCATTTTGGGCGGTGTCTCGGCGGGTAGCCACTGCTGGCACGTGGGGGGAACTACTGATTCCTACGGCCCTGACTTACGACCCGTCGTCAACGGGCTTGGTCTGCTGCCCTACGCCAACGGAGTGCACTACGACTCCGAAGCCCAGCGCCGACCGCTCTTACAACGGCTGGTAGCTGAGGGCCAGTTGCCCGGAGTCGCCTACGCCACCGACGATCACGTCGGTGTCTGGTACGAAGGAGTCGACGCCATCCGAGTCGTGGCCGATACCCACGTTTCTCCTGTCGATGGTCCGGCCGCCTACGTGCTCGCGCGCGAGGAGGGTGCGGTCCTCGAACGCCGCGTCGGCGTCGGCGAGCGCTTCTAGTGCGCCGCCGGTTCGGGCAATGACTTTCGAATCGACTCACTCACCGCGACGAGTTGCTCAGCGCGCTCGGTCGCCGAAGTCGAACCACAGGTCGTCAGCCAGTTCGCCAGCAGACGGTACCCGTGTTGGGTCAGTACTGACTCGGGGTGAAACTGTACTCCCTCGAGGGGCGCGGACACGTGTCGCATTCCCATAATGAGACGTCCACTCGTGGCCGTGACCTCGAAACACGCCGGAAGAGTAGTGGCTTCAACAACCAGCGAATGGTAGCGACCCGCAATCATCGGATTGGGAAGTCCCGCGAAGACACCCGTGGAATCGTGCTCGACGACGCTCGACCGGCCGTGCAATAGTTCAGGAGCCGACACCACGTCGGCACCGAAGGCCTCGCCGAGAGCCTGGTGCCCCAGACAGATTCCCAGCATGGGCAGATCCACCTGCGCGCAGTAGCGAATGATCTCGACACAATTGCCCGCGCCACGAGGATGGCCGGGCCCCGGCGAGACGAGAATCCCGTCGTAACTCCCCCGCGCCACGTCGTTGGCGTCCACCTTGTCATTGCGCACCACCTCGACGGTGGCGCCCAATTCGCCGACGTACTGCACCAGGTTGTAGACGAAAGAATCGTAATTATCTATGACCAGCAGGTGCGGCGCACTCGACATACACGCATCCTACGTGGTCGCGATTACTAACCTAACTACGTGACGCTTACATTTTCTGACTTCGACTCCTTCGTGATCGAGGGATTCAACACCATTGCCCTCACTGAGACGCTGCAGCTTGATCGCGACACGCCGGTCTCGATATACCAGCGGTTCGCCGATGGACGGGCATTTTGCCTGCTCGAGAGCGCGGCGTTGGGCGACGACACCGGCCGCTACTCGTTCATCGGACTCGACCGGCTGTGGCGCCTGCACGCCTACGGCGACGAGATTCAGATTGAGGGTTGCGACCACGTGGTCAATCCGCACGGCGCACTTCCCACGCTGCGCGACCTCTTGGCGACCTATCGCACCCACGCCCCCTCGGATTTGCCGGCATTCTTCGGCGGCGCGGTGGGTTTCGTCACCTACGATTACGTGCGCCGATTAGAGAATCTGCCTCGTCGCGACGACGCCTCGCCCTGGCCTGACGTCGATTTCTCGTTCCCGGGCAGTGTGTTGATTTGCGACCACCTTCGCCATTCCACCACCGTGGTCGTTCTCGTGAGTGTCAAAGACGGCGCAATCACGCACGACGCCTTCACCGAGGGGACGGCCCGCCTCGACTCAATTGTCTCGACACTCTTGGCGCCCGCGCCGATGACCGACCCTCTCATCGAGCGACTGGTCGCCACCGCTCCCACCCAGCGCGCCAATATTGACGTACGCACCCTGGCGGCGAGTCTCTCCAACTTCACGCTCGAGAGTTACTCCGACGTGGTGGCTCGCGCGCGCGCCTACATCTACGCCGGCGACGTCTTTCAAGTGGTGCCCTCACAACAGTTCACCCGACCGACCGACGTCAGTCCCCTGACCCTGTATCGGGTTCTGCGCGCCCTCAACCCCTCGCCCTACATGTACCTCGTCGACACCGGAGAGAGTCAAATCGTCGGGGCGTCTCCCGAGATGCTCGTTCGCGTCTCCGGGGGCGAGGTGACCACTCGGCCCATCGCCGGCACTCGACCGCGTGGGGCCACCGACGCCGCTGACGCAGCTCTCGAAGCAGAAATTCTGCACGACGAAAAGGAGATTGCCGAGCACGTGATGCTGGTGGACTTGGGTCGAAACGACGTAGGTCGCGTCTCACGACCCGGGACGGTTCGCGTCGAGCGCCTAGCTCACGTCGAGCGATTCAGCCACTTGATGCACTTGGTGTCACAAGTGACGGGTCGCCTGCGCGATGGACTCGACGCTTTCGACGCCTTCGACGCGCTCTTCCCCGCCGGCACCCTGAGCGGAGCACCCAAGGTGCGGGCAATGGAGATCATCGACGAGTTCGAGCCCGTACGACGTGGTCCCTACGGCGGAGCGCTCGGGTACTTCTCGCTGCGTGGTGACGCCGACTTCGCCATCACCATCCGTACGGTCTCGCTCCGGGGCGGCGTCGCGACAGTGCAAGCCGGCGGCGGTATCGTTGCCGATTCCAAGCCCGACTTTGAATACGAGGAGTGCATTTCGAAGGCCTCGGCTCCCCTGCTCGCTCTCGAAATCGTCGACCCGATGTCGCGGCACTCGCCAGCGTCATCGACTTCTGAGGCGTGAGATCACTCGCGGGTCTCACGCCTACTCGTTGAGCCGGCACCGTGGGTAGCACTCGCCGGGCATTCTCGAGCGCGTTCGACGTCAACTGGCGCTCGTTGGCGCCGGTCACCGGGCTGATCACCGCGATCCCGGTGGTGGTCGTCTTTGGCGTCGGACTCGTGCTGCACAACCCGCGTGCGGCAATCACGATGGCGGTGGGTGCCAACCTGGTCGCAATCGTCTCATTGGTCGGAGCGCCCAAACTGCCGTTGCGCCTCGCGCTCCTCGACGCAGTGGCTCTGGGAATGTCGGTGATGTTCGGCACGATCACCGGAGGCCATCCGTGGCTGCACACCGCGCTGTTAGTTCCTTGGTGCTTTGCCGCGGGGATGTCGGTCATCTTCGGTCAGACCCAGGCCGTGCTGGGCTCGCAGGCGATCGTCGCCTACGTCGTATTGGGTCGATTCTCGGGGTCCGCTCTCACCGCGGTGCACCTGGGACTACTCGTCACCCTCGGCGCCGTCGTGGAAGTCGGCGCTCTCTTGGTTCTGCGACTTCCCCCGACTTTACGCTACCAACGTGCGATGGTCTCGACCGCGCTCAGTAACCTCGCCCAGTACGCCGCAGCGCCCACAGAAACTTCCGCCTTCGGTGTCCTCGTGAGCATCGACGCCGCGCAACAAGTCCTCTCGCCTCTATCGCTCCTGGGACGCAGCGACGACCGTGACCTTCGTGCGATCGTGGACCAAGCTCGGCGCGCACGACTGGATTTCACGACATTGGCCGGACTGCGCGCTCGCCTGGCCGAACTCGACACCACCGTGCTCGACGAGGTGCACGACGCCCTCGTTGCTGTCGCCGACGGCGTGACGCAGCTCTCACTCACCGTTCGCCGTCCGGGACAGTCCAATTCCTGGCGCGACAACTCGACGCAGTTGCAACGTGTGATTGACAATCTCGAATCACGACTAGCCGTCGGTGGCTTCGACGTCGACGTTCAAACTCTGATGGCTCAGGTTCTCGCTCACCTCGACGCTCTCGGGGGCCAACTGCGTTCCATTGGTCACCTCGTGGAGCGCGACAGTTCCGACGCGAGCCACGGTGCCTGGCGCCTCGATGTCCGCTGGGGTGGCCTCAGCGCTGCGCGATGGCGCGACAACTTCAATCTCTTCCGTGACAATCTGCGCCGCGACTCTAGCGCCTTTCGCCACGCGATCCGCCTGGTGGTGGCGGTGCTCTTGGCCACGGCTCTGGCGCATTGGTTGAACCTGCCTCGGGGTTACTGGGTGGCTTTTGCGGTCGCCGTCATGCTCAAGCCCGACTACAGCACCTTGCTGCGCCGCGGCGTCGGGCGCGTGGTCGGAACCGCCCTCGGGGCATCATTGGCCGCCGTGGCCGTGAGCGAGTTACACCCTTCCTACGCTCTCACCACAGTCCTCATCGGGGTACTTGCCACCGTGGCGTACACGACGTGGCCGGCGAGTTTTTCCGTCGCCATCGGGCTGGTGACGGCGCTCGTCCTCATCATGCTCTCGGTGAGCACCACGAATTCCGTGGGCACGGCGCTCGATCGTCTTCTTGACGTGGTCCTTGGTGCCGTCATCTCCGCCGCGACGTACCTCGCCTGGCCGTCATCGCCCGCCCAGGACGTTCGTAATGCCGAGTCGGCGCTGTTCTCGGCTCTCGCGCGCTACGTTGACGAAGTTCTCAAATTCTCCTTCGGCGACGAGGTCGACTCCAAGAGCGTGGCGGGCCGATCGCGCACTGCGCACTTCCGCTACGCCACTGCTGAGGCCGCCGTCGGTCGTTCGCTCGAGGAGCCCTCAGCCACCCGGTCGAACCCCCAAGTCGAACGCGGACTCCTCTCGAGTGGACTAAGAATCCTTCGGGCCACCCACGCCCTTCGTTTCGAAGCCGAGCGCGACGCCACAACTAGCACGACTCCCGCGCTCGAAGACCTGCGACGCGCGCTGGTCGCAGCCCTGGACAACCTGGGTGAGGCGGAACCCGCTCCCGTTGTCACGTCGCCGCGCGGGGCCTTTCGCTTCGCCAGCGCCGACCTGTCGCTGCATGACGCTCCCGCATCCATTGCCCTGAACCTCGATGAATTGGTGAACGCCATCAACACGGCGTCACACCTCATTGCGAGCTAAATCGCTGAATCCCCGCGAGGTGCACCTCCAGCCGAGGCGAGTCTGACTGAGGACCCCGAACGATAGTAAGAATGGTCCCAGGGGCGCCGTACCGGGGCGCTAGACCCTTCGGGGCGGGGAGTGCACGTGAATCATCGCAGCGGTCGTTCTAAATGGCAAGACGCCTACGAAGAATCTCCAGCGGCCCTCTCACGAGGTGCCACCCAGTCGGGCGTCGACCTCGATCCCGTGTACGGTCCCGATGACGCCGAGTTTCCCGGGCTCTTCCCCTACACCCGCGGAATACACCCCGCGATGTACCGGTCCAAGTTGTGGACGATGCGTATGTTCGCCGGATTCGGAACCGCGCCTGAGACGAACCAGCGCTTTCGCGACATTATCGCCGCGGGTGGTACCGGCATCTCCACCGCCTACGACATGCCCACATTGCTCGGCATCGACTCCGATGACCCTCGAGCGATGGGCGAAGTCGGACGATGCGGCGTCGCCATCGACACCATTGACGACGTCGCGGATCTCTACGAAGGTATCGACCTTGCCGCCATCACCACGTCGATGACCATCAACGCCCCCGCCGCGCCAATCTTCGCAATGTTCGTGGCCAACGCCGAAGCACACGGAGTCCAAAAATCTCTGCTCGGCGGCACGCTCCAGAATGACATCTTAAAGGAGTACCAGGCGCAGCACGAATACGTATTCCCCCCGCGGCCGTCGCTGCGCCTGGTGCGCGACACCATGGTCTTCGCGACCCACGAGATGCCCCGGTGGCACCCCTTGTCAATTTCGGGCTATCACATTCGAGAGGCCGGTTCGACCGCCGCACAGGAAGTGGCGTTCACCCTCGCCAACGGATTCGCCTACGTGGAGCTGGCCCGTCACGGGGGTCTGGCCGTCGACAGTTTCGCCCCAAAGCTGTCGTTCTTTTTCAATGCCCACATCGACTTCTTCGAGGAAGTCGCCAAGTACCGTTGCGCTCGGCGCCTGTGGGCGACTTGGATGCGCGACTTCTACGGCGCACTCGACGAACATTCCTGGCAGTTGCGATTCCACGCCCAGACTGCCGGAGTGTCGCTTACCGCCCAGCAGCCCGACAATAATCACGCCCGCACCGCCATCGAGGCGCTCGCCGCCGTGCTCGGAGGCGCGCAGTCGCTGCACACCAACTCCTTTGACGAAGCTTGGACCCTACCGTCTTCGGACGCGGCACGTATAGCCCTGCGCACCCAGCAGGTGATCGCTTACGAGACCAACGTCACCGAGGTCGCTGACCCGCTTGGCGGCAGTTGGTTCGTCGAGAGTCTGACTGACGAACTCCAACGCGAGGCGGCTCAACTCTTAGAAGAGATCCTCGAAATCGGTGATGGCTCAATGCTGGAAGGCTGCCTGATCGCTATCGACAATGGCTGGTTTGAGGGGCACATCTCAGACTCCGCCTACGCCCACGAACGCGCCGTGCAGCGCGGCGAGCGAATCATCGTGGGGGTCAATGCCTTTAACGACGACGCCGCGGCCTCCTCCCCGCCCAACCAGATCGACGGCGACGGCGAGATGCGACAGATCGAGCGACTCACGCGGGTTCGCCGCGAGCGCAACGACGACGCCGTTCACCGCGCCCTCGACGCGGTGCGGACCGACGCCCTCGATGCGGACGCCAATTTAATGACGTCGTTCATGGAGGCGGCACGCGCCCGGGCGACCCTCGGCGAGATTATGGACACGCTCGCCGACGTGTTCGGTCGCTATCAGATGGTTCCCCGGTGACTCTGCGGGTCCTCGTCGCCAAAGTGGGGCTCGATGGTCATGATCGCGGTGTCAATGTCATCACTCGGTTGTTGCGCGATGCTGGCATGGAGGTCATTTACACGGGGCTTTTCCAGTCACCGGAATCCGTGGCGCGTAGCGCGGTCGACGAAGACGTCGACGTCGTGGGGCTTTCCATTCTCTCGGGGGCTCATATGACGCTGGCGCCACTCGTCGTCAGTGCACTACGCGAACAAGGGTCCACTGTCCCCGTTGTGGTGGGTGGCATCATCCCCGACAGTGACGTGGAGGGACTTTACAACGCGGGAGTCGCCGCGACATTCGGCCCGGGAACGTCCCTCGAGGAGATTGTCTCCACTCTCGAACACCTCACCGACTCGGCTCAGCACTAACGCTCTGAGCGAGGCACCAATCTCACGAGGTACGGGCCACGGGGATCCGATTAACGCTGCTTCTCTTTCGAACGGTCCAGGTCGTCGATGTTGAGTGAACCATCGACGACCGATGTCGCCACATCGGTCAGGCGCAGATTGTGATTGCGCGCGTGAGCACGCAGTCGAGCAAAGGCCACATCCATGTCGCAATTGTCGAACTGGCTCACCATACCCTTGGCTTGTTCGATGATAATGCGACTGTTGAGCGCGAAACTCAATTGATCGTTCAACAACTTCGCATTGAGTGACGATTGGTGCTGCAAAATCGCGATGGTGGCGACGTCCGCCAGACCCTGCGCGACGACAACGTCAGCCGGTGTCAAGAGACCGACGTCGGTCCGAAATAGGTTGAGCGCACCAATGGTCTTGCCGCGCAGGCGCAGGGGCAGGCAGTGCACGGAGTGGAAGCCTTGAGCTATGGCCAATGGGGTGAACCGGGGCCAACGGGTGTCGGGGCCGCCCAGCTCGTGATTGATGATCGCGACGCCGTCGGAGTAGCAGTCCACGCACGGCCCCTCATTGGCTTGAATCTGAAAGAGTTCCAGCGCGCGCATGGATTCACTCGACGAGGCCACGAACTGAAGCTCTCCCCCAGGCAGACCGAGCATCACCCCGGCCGACGCCACGTCGATGGTCTCGACGCAGCGATCGCTCAACAAGGTCAAAATGTCAATCACGTCGTAATTGTCGACGAGGTTGTCTGCCAATTCCACCAACGTGGCTACCAATAAAGATTCCCGGGCCATCACGCCACCTTCCTGCCAACATCGTAATTGCGAACTTCGTTGATGAATGGTCGAACTTGGCCCCCCATTTTAATGCAAAATCGCACGAAAATGGTGCCCATCATTCCTCGATCCAGTCCTGGCGCGTCTCGTCGAAACGGAGGCGACGCGCAACAACCCTCGATGAGATCTTGGAGAGGCTCTCCGACGCCGAGAACGCGTGCATCCGCAGCGCAATCAGTGCGCTGGCAATCGAGATGGACGCCTGCACCGCCACCATTCCGGCGGCCTGGTGGACCGAGAAGTCAAATGTCGCCTCGCTCTGGAGTTCTTCGGATAACGAGTCGGGCTGGGCCCCGGCTTGTAAAGCCACAATTCCGCGCCCCACCACCGACGCCATGAGCAGCGCGTCCGATGATTGAGCATCAGTGAGTTCACCGACCTCGTCACAAAACAAGCACAGCACACCCAATCGAATCACTCCGATGCGCACGGGGAAGCCGAACACCGCTCGCGCACCACTCAACAGGGCTTGGGGGGTGTACAGGATCCAACCCGCCGCGCTCGCGGACGTCAGGTCGGGTTGAGAGATGATGGTGTCGCTGTCGAGCGAACTCGAACAAGGACCTTCGCCCACCGTGATTTCGAGATCCATGAGGGTTCGAGCGACGGGGTTGCTCGTGCAGAACCTGGTCATCGGCAGGTCGTCAGCGTACAGAGCGATCCCTGCACCATTGACGCCGGTAATCTCGCTAGCCACGGAGCACAGAAGTCCGCGTTCACTGCCACTTCTTTCGTGAGTCGCCATGATTTCAAAAACGGACAGGAGCCGATCAGAAAACATGGCGTGCGAACGTGTCGAGTGAATGTGCGAGGGGCCGGGCAAGCGTCGTGAACATGGGGCAACTCCTGAAAACGTGAAAACGCTCAACGAGGGCTGGGTGCGGCGCATCTGATGTGAATAACCGATTCGAGTCCGTTCGTGTGAAACGCGTACGGACTCCTCGGCGTGGTGGCATAACTGAACGGAGATCTCTCACTTTCTTTCGGTGGCGACGCAGCTCACGCCGCGCCAGTGCGGGGAGAGGGTTCCATAGCGCCCAACAAGTCCTCGAGCGGCACGCTCGCGCAGCTGATGGACTGGTCGGCGACGCCGTAGGGGATGTGCAGGGTGCCCGAGTGGATCAGCGAACCGCACGAGTACACGACGTTGGGCACATAGCCGTCCTGCTCCTCCTTGGTGGGCACCAGTAGCGGACGAGGAAGTTGCCCAATGACCTTGGTCGGATCATCGAGATCCAACAACAATGCGCCGATGCCGTAGGTACGCATCGGGCCGACGCCGTGCGTCATGACGAGCCAGCCCTGGTCGAGTTCCATGGGAGAACCGCAGTTGCCGAGTTGGACGACTTCCCACGAGTGCCACGGCACCTGGGCGGTCACCACCTTGTCCCACACGTGCAGGTCGGGCGAGAATGCTACGGCGTTGGATTCGCGGTCGAATCGCGATAGAGCCGCGAAGCGCCCGCCCACTTTGCGGGGAAAAAATGCGAGACCCTTGTTGCGTGCGCCGCGACCGGCGAGGGGTGAAGAGTGAAAATTGAGAAAATCGTCGGTCTCGAGTAACTGTTGGGAGACGGAGTGACCGTCGAAGGCGGTGTACGACGCGATGTACCGCGACACACCTCGCTCGGACATCGCGACGAACCGAGCGTCCTCCATACCGTTTCCCTCATTGGGACCAGCTGGCCACAGCACCCGGCGCGACAGGTCAGTGGCCTTGTCGAAGGACACTTCGTAGATGCACGCCGCAATCAATCGGAGTAATCCGGCCGTTTTGACGACGTTCAGGCGCGTATCGTATTGGGTCTGCAATTTCGTGATGGCCGCCTCGAGTTCTAGAGGGCTGAATCGGTCATCCAGGCTATTGAGGACCGAGGCCGCGGTCTCACCGTCGAAGCCCAAATCGTGCAGCAGGGCGTGAAAGAGTTGGCGATTCAGTGGGCTGGTCGCGAGGGTACCAACGACCGGGAACGCGGCGGCCGGATCGAGTCGTAGTTCGCCACGGGCGTCAATCTCACCGGTACGAAAGCAAATAGAGGAATGGTGCCCTTCACCAACGGCGCGAAGACTCATCACTACCCGTAGCTCGCCTTCGCCCATTCCGCTCTGGTCCGGGTGCGCGACGAGGCTCGGGTTGCACACCGCGGCCCCCTCAATCGAGTATTCGTGCGTAAAGGCGGCGCCCAGCAGGCGACGCCGCTGTCGAGTGATCGTTGTCGTCACGTAATCGTCCACGCGCCGGGCGTGGGCGTCGAAGACTGCTCCGAGATCCTCGTGGCGATGTTCGAATCGATCGAAAAGGTCTTCGAGGGCAACGTCGACGTCCACTTCTTTGAGGGCCAGTATGCGTTCCACGGTGTTGGCCGCGCGAGACTCACTTCCGCCGATGAGTTCCTGGCCGGGGATGAACAGCCGTGAGACCACCCGAGTGTCATCGCTACGTAGGCGCAGCGATGACCGGGTTGCCAGACCCATATCGTTCACGACGTGGCCAGAGCGAAGCGTCGAGCGTGCTGCAGAGTCGTCAAGAGAGCAACGGTTGATTCCGCACCCTGATTGAGATTCGGACCAGATGCGGTGAGTCCGTCATATCCCCCGCCCGTATGTTGGTCGAACATCTCGACACGCAGGTCGTTGTGTCCCATGAACCACAGCTCGCAGAGTTCTCGCCCTTGGCGCCAGAACGGATCGCCGGTCACGGTGAGGGCCCTCACGCACGCGTCGGACATCGCGGCGACTTCAATCGGCTGCTGGTCGAAGGCTGGACCGGTATCGTCGGGGCCTCGACCTCCCGAAGGAGTGACCGAAAGATGACCTTGAGAGGTTTCGGATTCGAGCAACCATCGCAGCTGCTCAAGACCAAGATCAACCAGGCGTCCGTCGCCCGTGAAGACACCAGCGGCGAGGAGAGCCTCGGGCAGTACCGCATTGGCGTAGGTGAGACGTTCCTCCGGCCATCGCCAATGTTTCGACACGTTCTCACGGTCCAGCACGGTCACACTGGCGTCTAGCAACTGGCGAGCGGACGCGTGTTGGGGCGATACTCGCAGGACCTCACTGGCGCCTAGGGCGCCAAACGCCATTGACCTCGGCCACGAGGAGCGCACCGCCGCACCCCGCTCGAAGGCGTGTAGGGCACGATCGCGCAACGCAGAATCTCCCGAACGCGCGTACAAGGTGCCCAGAGCCCAGAGTGCACGACCCCAACAGTCGTTACTCGACGCCGGATACTCCCAGTCACCCGTGCAGAGGCGCCGATTGACGAATTCACCAGTGGCTCGCTGGGCTTGCTCCATGAAGTGCAGCGAGGACCACATCAGTTCGGTCAAATCATCGGTCATCGCCGCGGTATCTTGTCGCGCGAGAACTAGGGCAACTCTCGAGACATCATCGGTGCAGTAGCCGTGTTCGACACGCGGAATCGCGTACTTAGCGTGCTCGAACGTCCCGTAGGGGCCTCGCAGGGAAAGTAAGTGCGAGAAGTTTGGTTCGGGAACGACAATCATGCGCTCACTCGAAGGGTGGCGGTGGCGAGAATCTCTCTGGCGAGATCGACGTACTGCAAAGCCACGCCGTCCCAACTCAGGCTCGGGGCGATGCGACGCGCTTCGGCAGCCATGGACTCGGCCAACTCGGTATGGGTGATGATCTTGCGAATAGCTGTGCTGATGGCACGCGGATTACGATGCTCGACCACGATGCCAGCTCCGCTCGACAACATCTCGAGCGAGTGAGGAAATGACGTGGCGATGACCGGTCGGCCGGCCGCGATGGCGTCCACGAGTACTCCTGACGTCGCCTGATCCGGTGAATCGTAGGGCAAGATGACAACTGCGACACTGGCGATGAGTTCATTGAGCGACGCCAACTTGCGGTAGTTGTTGTCGAAGAACACCATGTCACCCACGCCGTTCTCCTGCACCCGACACTCGAGCTGTTGGCGATAGACGTCACCCTCGTACGCCAGGACTTTGGGGTGCGTACGGCCGGCCACGATATATCGCGGACGCGGAGTGAGATCTCGCAAATACGACATGGCGTCAATAACCCACTCGATTCCCTTTCCCGGGCCGATCAGCCCCCACGTGAGGAGAACCGGGCTCTCGCCAACCAGGGGTGACCTGTTCACCTGGCCGAGCGCTGCGCCGTGAGGTATCACGCGAACCCACGTGTCGCCGACGTGGTATCGGCGTCGCAACGTGGCCTCGGCGGCCGAGGTCATCACCACGACGCAGGTAGAGAGTTCGAGCACCCGATTCAACACCGTACGCTGATGTTCGGTCGGGTCAGGCAGGATGGTGTGCAGAATCGACATCACCGGTACTTTGAGTCGAGCCATCACCGCGACGACTTCGTCGCCGTCCGCCCCCCCGTAGAGCCCGAACTCGTGTTGGATCAATGCCACGTCGCAACGATTGAGAGCCCAGGACGATCGCTCAATCGAAGCGGAGTCACCCGCTCGCAATTCACTCGCCACCGCAAATGGCGTGGTCGCCGGTAAATCACCACCCTCAAGAATGCGAACCAGACTGACGTTCTCGCCACGACGAACGAGCGCCTTGCCGAGGGCGGTCGTGAAAGTGGCGATGCCGCAGGCCGTGGGCGGAGAACTACTCAAAATCCCCCACTTGACGTCCAACGATTTCATAGTGTGCTGCTCTCCAGTAATTGTGACAGGGCGGAAGGAAGATAATCAGTGAAGGCCGGTCCAATATCTGACCAGACGTAGCGCTCCGTGGCACCATTGATCGACCAACGATCTCCCCCGTTGAAGGGAACTGCGCCTACTCCGGTGTCCCAGAACCACCCACTCGGGTCGCAATCAATGGCCAACGGACCCCGACAAACGGAGTGGATGTTCAAACTCGTCACTGAACTCGAGATGCCGAATTCGGCCGGGTGGCCGATCGCATTTCAAGGTAGAGAGTGGCGAGAGCGAGGGTCGTCAGAACGGTCCGAAGAACCATCCATTTCGGTACAACGACCAAGAGCGTCTCGGACTTTCGAAGCCGCGGTTCCTCGTCGATGGAACGCTGCGTGGATTGTTTTAACATCAGTACAACCTCCATGGAAATGGAGTCGTCGATCCCGAACGAGCGACAATCGTCTAGATCGTCCGACCCGAACCTGGCGTCTCTCACAGGGAACAGTTCCCTGCACGAGGCGAGTCTACACCTCGCCCAACGGGTTCAATCTGGCGCGTATCCGGACCTTTGTCACTCGCGAAGTTGAAACAACAGTCCAATCGACCGACGAGAAATACAGTGTCGAAACGACCAATTCGTCACGACGTGACGTCGCTCGAGTGAGGTCCTTGCGTCGCTCAACTGTCCTTCTTGAAGGCGTCGCGGACCTTGGCGCCCGCTTCTTTCAGGTGACCCTTGAGTTCCCCGACCTGATCCTTGGCGGTCATGTCCTCATCACCGAGAGCCTTACCGGTGGCTTTTTCGACCTTCTCTCTCAACGTCTGCACCAAATTCCTGGCCTTGTCCTTCATCGACATGTTTTTCTCCTTGTGAACATGAAATCAGAGTCCGCTTCGTGGCAGTGCTCATTCGCTTCGACCATCCGTGGTGAGCAAAGAGTTCCAGGCCCGACGGTACCGCTCCGATTCTCCAACGACGCAATCCACGGCCTAGCGCGGTGTCGGCCACGTCCAATCGACGATTTACTCGCCGCGGCACGCTCAGCGAACATTCTTTCGAATCCGTCATCACACTTCCCAATTGACGTCACCACCAAGGTTTCTCTCGAAAAATGCTGCGTCTTGACTTCCTACTTTTAACGCTACCACTCAGTAACCGCATCGACTACGGCCAGAAGTCAACTCAGCGATCATCGCTGGGCTCATCACGTCGGTGCCAGCGCGACGACGTCGACGGCGCTCTTGACGTCGCACCGATACTGAGCACCGGGCACAACCCTCAGAACCATCGACTAAACCAAAGGCAGGGAGACCGCCGCGGTGAGATGATGATGTCGGGGTGCTGAGTTAATGCGGTCGCCTCCAACAACCCGTGGCGACCAGGAGAGCGAATATGTCAAACAAATCACCTTCGGGCATTGTAAATCTGGTGGCGCACGCCGACACAGTACGTGATCACTTCGTCACACGCGGGAACACGCAGTGAAGATCACCCACCGAACGATTCGCACGTATCGAGAGGCGCCCAACGAATTCTCTCAGGAGCTCTTCTCGGGCCTACCGACCCGTTACAACACTCTGGCCGAGGTTCTCTCATTTGGTCAGGACTTACGCTGGCGTTCGGCGATGGTGGACCGAGTCGTAGGCGTGGAACCTCAACTCATTCTCGACGTCGCCTGCGGGCCATGCGCGGTCACCAAGAAGCTGGCAAAATCGACACCGGGACGTATCGTGTCGCTCGACTTGAGTGGCGACATGCTTCGCGAAGGCCAGCGTGTCGTTCAGCGAGCCTCTTTAAATGAGCGCGTCTCGCTGGTTCGCGCCCGCGCCGAGCAAATGCCATTCCCCGACGCGACTTTCGACGCAGTGACCTTCACCTATCTGCTGCGCTACGTGAATGATCCGGCCGAGACGCTGCGAGAAATTGCTCGGGTGGTCAAGCCGGGTGGGGCCGTCGCATCACTTGAGTTCGCTGTTCCCGAGCGCGTCGGTTGGCGACTCGCCTGGTGGTTCTACACCCGCGCGGTCCTACCCGTTGGGGGCTACCTCACCGGAGGCAAGGCCTGGTGGACCGCCGGTCGATTCCTGGGACCGTCAATTTCTCGCCACTACCGCCTGTATTCAATTGCCTGGACCCGCGACGCGTGGCGGCGCGCCGGAATCGACCACGTCGAAGTGAAGAGAATGAGTCTGGGTGGGGGTGTTGTCATTTCCGGATATCGGAGGCTGTAGTAGTGAGCGAGAAAGAATCGTTGCCTGACCTCGCGGGTCCCGCGTTCTACGCCCAACCCAAGTTCATCCGTCGCTCCCGCGCACGCGACTGGTGGACGGTCTTGCATCCGCCCTATACCTTGCTGCACCTCTCGCTGGTCACCGTGGGAGCGTGTCTCGCCGCACCGGTCTCAGGTCTACGCCTGCTCGCCACTCTTGCGGCATTCCTTTTGGCGGTCGGAGTGGGGGCCCACTGCCTCGATGAACTCAAAGGCCGTCCCCTGCGTACTACTTTGCCTACGTGGCAGCTCGTGAGCGCTGCAATCGTCGGACTCGGCGGAGCGGTTGCCTTAGGGATTGTCGGGCTCTTCGTCGTCAGTGGTTACTTGGCGATTTTCATCGCGGTGGGCGTGATGATCGCCGTGGGGTACAACCTCGAGTTATTCGGCGGACGATTGCACACCCCGTTGGTCGTCGTGACGGGCTGGGGCGGTTTTCCGATCCTCACGGCGTACTTCGCCCAACACGACTCGCTTTCCTTCGCCGCCGTCGCCGCCGCGGGTTTTGGCACGATGATCACGTTGATTCAACAACAGCTCTCGACGCCCGCGCGCGACTTGCGCCGACGCACCCAGTCGGTGGCGGGAGTGATGAATCGCGTCGATGGTTCATCACAACCACTCTCGAAGGAGCTGATGCTCAGGCCCCTCGAGAAGGCCCTCAAGACCCTGTGCTGGGCCGGACCGCTGCTCGCAATATCACTGATGTGCGTTCGCTTCATCCACTAGTTGCTCGTGACCATCGCCGCTGATAAAGGTGGTGTTTCATGGGGCGAAATAGCTGGTGATCCAGCCGCCTTTTCGTATCCGAGTTGAGCGCCCGCAACGCCAGAATGTCGAATGGTGAATCACGAGATTACTCGTCACGCCGTGGACATATTGCTCTCACGCACTGAACTCACCGTCGATGCCCGGGCCGATGAAAGCAACTCCCCCCGGTCATCGCGCTATGGATCTCGCTCGACAACCGCGCGCACAAGAGATCATCGGGTGATGCAGCAATGACATCAGAGACCTCGAACCCGTTCGCCACGTTACTTCCAGGGTGGCCTTCACTGATTGGTGCGGTGACGATCTATTTCGTTAGTTGACACTTACGTAAGCATGGACTAACGTTTAGTCCGTGGACACACTACTGAAGGCCATCGCCGAGCCCAAGCGGCGCGACATCATCCGTCTGGTGTGGGCGCGCGAATTGGCTGCCGCCGAGATCGCGGAGTACTTCCCCGACGTCACGCGGTCGGCTATCTCCCAGCACCTGACGGTGCTACGCAAAAACGGTGTAATTCACGAGCGTCGCGAGGGTACCCGCCGCCTCTACAGTGTCAACCGTGGCGAAATCATCAAGTTACGCGCATTCCTTGACAGTTTCTGGAGCGACAGCCTCGAGAGACTTCGCGACATCGCCGAAGTGAGCGAACTCCAGAAGCGAGCATCATGACCGACGCCGTCAAGGAACTACTCATCCGAGCCAGCCCGTCAACGATATTTCCGTACCTCACCGATCCGTCAAAATTCGTATTGTGGATGGGTACCGATGTCACTATCGTTGCGGCGCCCGGCGGCGAGTTTCGCGCTCTTTGTGGCGGAGTCAACCCTGCCACTGGCACCTTTCTTGAAGTGGTGCCCGACCAGAAGGTCGTCTTCACCTTCGGGTGGGACCTTCCCGACCACCCAATCCCCGCCGGCTCGACGACCGTTGAGATCACCCTGACACCCGAGGGTGATGCCACGATAGTGCGCCTCGTGCACAGCGGGCTCCCCGACGATGCCATCAGCGATCATCTTCTGGGTTGGACCTATTACCTCGGTCGACTCGACGCCGTCCTCGCCGGTGCGGACCCCGGACCGGACGACGCCCTTCTAGCTCGGTAAAGATCATCCAAGAGAGATAGGAATCCTGTCATGAAATCAAAAGAGACATGGAAATTCATCCACACCGAGAGATCGGCGCTCGCCGACACCCTGGCGAATCTAACGCCCGAGCAGTGGAGTGACGCTTCGTGGTGCGAGGGCTGGTCGGTCCACAAGGTTGCCGGACACGTCGTTGCCGCCGCCGAGCAGACATTCGCGAACTTCTACAAGGAACTGATCATGGCCGGATTCAAATTCGACACGTTCACTGATCGTGGGGCCGACGCCCTTGCTTCAGTTTCGCCGGAACAAATTGTCGCTCGGTTGCGTGCTCGAACGACCACGTCGAATCACCCTCCGGCGCCCGTGATTGCCATGCTCGGTGAAATCATCGTCCACGGCGACGACATTCGTCGACCTCTCGGACTCGTTCATCACTCCCCTGAGGACGCCCTCATCGCTGTCGCCGACAGTTGGAAGAAATCAAATCTGCTCATCGGTTCCAAGCGACGCATTGTCGGCGTGTCTCTACGCGCCACCGACACATCGTGGAACTACGGAGAGGGCCCGAGTGTCGAAGGCCCACTCCAGTCGCTGGTCCTGGCCATGACCGGGCGCAAGGGCTCGCACGTCGACCTCAGCGGTGACGGCGTCGCCATTCTCGCCGCGCGAGCTTAAACATCGATAGTGTTTATGCCCGCCACTCCTGAGTGCGCACGTTGTGCGCCGCCTCCAGGGCGAGGCGTACTCCATTGGCGTCAGTGGTCGCTCCGTAGACCGGCGTGCCGGGTTGCTGGCGCCACGACTCATCGAGAGTTCCGGCATCGACGGCGTCAAATCCCAGCTCATTGACGAGATTCATGACCACCGACTTGTCGTGGGCGTTATCGCCGGCGACGGGCAATGCAATCCGATCTGGGTCACCTTTGGGACGAGCCCTTTCGAGCAGATTCGCCGCATAAATGCCGTTAAATGCCTTAATCACCGGAAATCCGATCTGGGTCGACACCCATCGACTCTCGGTCAACCCATTCTCGATGTCGGCAATTAAGCCGTCGCGCTGCTGAGGGTAGTAATTGCCCGTGTCGATGACTACGACATTGGAATTGGCCCCGTCGAGAAATCCCTGGGGCAGATTGGGCACGCTCTTCTCGGGGATCGTCACTATCACGAGGTCGGCGTCGATAGCTGCTTCCGACGCAACGGTGGCGCTCGCGCCCGTCAACGCCACTAACTCAGTGAGTGTCTCGGGTCCCCGAGAATTGGCCACGGTCACGTGATGACCCAAATGTGTAAGCCGTCGAGTGAGGTTCCCACCGATGTTGCCCGCTCCAATGATGACAATCTTCATGTCGTCTCCTGTGACCTCTCGTCTCCGCGAATCTGGGTTGATCTCAACACTGCCCTATATCAAGGGTACTAACGCCACCATTTTCGCAGTCGACCTTCGGGTATTCAGCTGCAGTCGGTGCCATCGCCGAACCGCGACGACCCCCAGAGAGCGTCAATGCATTGCTCGAGAACATCTCAACCAGCCACTGCGCGGCGGACGGCGACGCTGACTCCGTCGCGATCCGTATCGTTCTTTGGGGGTCACAACATTCAGAGTCACGATGATCGCATCTCCTAGGGGTCGACCAATTCCCTTCACACGGTGGTTGCCTCAGGCGTGGCATGGACCTCCAGTAACGTCCTTGGAGGTTCGATGGAAATATTCCTTCGACTCGGCGGGGCGTAGCATGGAGGCCAGATGCAATTCTGGTTGTGATGCTCGTCACCGATTCCTGCGGAGGTGGAAAATGTCTCGCATGTTCTCACGTCGATCATTGATGGGGGTGACGGTCTCGTCGATCATCGTCGCGCTGGCGCTGCCGGTCGTGACTAGCAACGCAGCATCCACCGCAGCCGCTTCAACCTTGTGTCAGAAGGTGAGCCTTGGAGAGGTGTCGTCGACACTTGGAGTCAAAGCCACCAAGGTCCGGCCGGAGTTCAACGGCCCCGTGACGGTCTGTTGGTACAAAGTCGGCACCAATGTCGATTTCGCCTATGTGCGAAGCCAGACCGGCGTCACCGTTGGTGCGTTCAACGTCAACAAGGCGATGGCCAAGACCCAAGGTGAGAAGCCCGTCACCGACAAGCACTTCGCGCCGTACGGCGCCTTCTCGACGACCTTTGGCTCTGCCACATTCGGCTACACCGTCGCCGTTACCGTTCTCAAAAAGAGCACGGAGATCGACGTAGGTGCTTTCAAGATCAAGCTCACCAACGTTGAGTCCCTGGCTAAGAAGGTATTACCTCTGTTCTAACTGGCGCCGATGAGCGGTTGAATTGTTGTCAAGGAATTGGGTCCCCTTGAGAAGTGGCAACGGTAAAATTCCCCCATGAGAACGGTGTCCGCGAGGCGACTGCTCGTAACCTTCGGCGCCGTAGCGGCGATCGTGGCTACAACTTCCGGGAGTATCCCAGTCGGAGCCGCGAGCACAGCCACCGCCACCAGTGAGTTTGACTCGCCGTCGGGACTCGCTTTTGGCGGCGGCCACCTCTGGGTTGCCAATGCCGCGAACTCCTCCGTCTCTGAAATTAGTCCCGCTACGGGAGCGTGGTTGGGCAATTTTCGATCGATTGGCTACGGCTTTTTTCACCCGACGGCCGTCGTGGACGACGGCGGCGAGGTCTTCGTCGCCAATGCCAACGGAACTGTGACAGAGATTCGGGCCAGTAACGGGGGCCTCGTACGTCGAATAACAGGGACCCGGTACCACTTCTCTCGCCCCGTGGCGATCACCACGGCGAACAACGACGTCCTCGTCCTCAATTCTGGAACGTCGGGTTCGATCACCGTGTTCTCAGTCAGCACTGGTGCACTGATCCGTAACATTCGTGGCGCGGCCTACGCGCTCTCCGACCCGGCGGCCTTCGCCACATCGGGCACTGACGTCTTCGTTGCCGATAAGGGAAATAACTCCGTCACCGAGGTCAACGTCGCCAGTGGCAAGCTGATTCGAGTCGTCGCCAATCGAGGCCTCAGTGCTCCGGACGGGATCGCAATTGGCGCGGGTGACGTCTGGGTCGCCGACCAGTTCACCAGTGGCGTTACCGAGATCTCTTCCACCACGGGCGCCCTCCTGGCCAACAAGACCGACGCCAACGGTAGCTTCGGGTTTTGGCACCCGACGGTGATGATCAGTACCGGTGACAGCATCTACACTGCCACGCCCCTGGGGACCAGTCCCATGGTGACCAAGATCTCAGCGACGACAGGCCATCCCTACTGGTACATGTGCAACACCAACGGTCCGTACTACTTCAGCCTCCTCTCGGCCTTCGCGATTTCGAGCGGAAACCTTTGGGTGGCGAGTCAATCCGGCGCGAACTCCAAGACGTCCGGTGCATCGACGGGCTCACTGACTGAGTTATCGCTCGGTAGTGGCTCTCTCATCAAGACCCTGCCAACGCATTAGTCAAATTCCACAGTTTTCGAGGACTGAAAGTCACTATGGGAACTCACGTGGACTCCAATCATTGCCGCCCCGGCAGTACCTGATTATCTGGAAACGAGATCATTGCGCGGTGATGTACGAAAAATCTAGGGGTTCTCCCTGATTGTCGGCGATGGCTACGTGGTTCAAGAATGTGTACATGCTCCTTCGTCAGATTCGCGGGGCCCGGTGGTGTGGGCACCGGCAATGGACGGAGCCGTAGTCGTCAGCCAGCGTGGAGGAGATTTCAAGTTGACACTCGGAGAGGACCTCTCCGTTGCATATCTGACGAACGATGCAGTCATGGCTCAGTTATATCTCGAGGAGAGTTTGGCCTTCCGGATCAACACGCCCGAAGCAGCGGTGCATCTCGTGTATCGGTGAGCTTATTTCGACGGTCGTGGCTCGCCCGCTCAAACATCCCGAACGACCGAGTCAACGACAAAGTGCTTACCTGGTGGCCCTAACTTGCCACACGACAAGATTAACTCGGAGTTCCCCAGCGAATCCCTCGCCACGCTGGTCAACGTGTGCGCGATGGACGTGCGCGATTGAGACGAAAGCGATACCGATGTGAATTCGGTGCAGCTGGACCTCATGCCTCCGTACGAATGCACCCGTGCGAAATGAGGTGTGACCTCTCTCGATTTCTAGTGGCCAGACCACGAGAACTTGACCCGTCGTCTACTTGTCTCGAAAGTGAGAAGTGTTATGTTCTGCCTATTACGCGAATCAGCGAGGTCTCTTGACGAAGAACACGCCCCGGGGGGACGCTCAAAGTCCACTCTTGTCATTACTCAACACGAGGCCAATCTTTGCGTCGATGCCGATCGGCATCATGCTGCGAAACGCTCAGGGCGAGGTGATCGATTGTAATGATCAGGCCGCGGCGATTCTAGAAGTCTCTCGCGAAGAACTGCTCTTTCGATCAATGAGTGATCCGGTCTGGGAGATGGTACGCGAAGATGGCTCATCATTTCCTTTGGATGAGCAACCATCGCAGGTAACTTTGAACTCGGGTGAGCCGTGTTTCGACGTCGTCATGGGCGTCTCGTACTCGCGTCAAAGTCGCCACTGGGTGATGACGAGCACCGCTCGAGTGTCGCTTGACTCCGGTGGCGAAGCCGCCATGTCTGCGTTCTTCGACATCACGCCGCGCATCAAGAGTCGTCGAATTCTCACACTCGTCGCCGAAGCCAACCGGATAGTTATCACGTCCAAAGACGAGAGCCATTGTCTAAAACTACTGTGCGACATGCTCGTCAGCCTCGGCGGCTACAAGCTTGCCTGGATCGGCCCGGCGTCCTTGGATGACGCACTACATCAAGACGTCACCTACGTCGCGGGCGCGACCGACTTCCTCCAGGACCAAATGACTGCTTGGTGGGAATCAAGTGAGGGCGCGGACGATGGTTCGCCCCCCTGGCACAACACATTGCAAACCGTCGACGACCTCTCGAAACACCCGTGGAGCGACGAGCAACGTGCGCACTGCAGCGCGTTCGACATGAGATCCTCAATTGTCTTGCCACTCGACCTCAATGGGCGTGATGGGATCATCGTCGTGTTCGACGAGGTCACGTTCGGCTTCGACGAAACGACCGTCGCAGGATTCCAACAGATCGTGGAAGAAATCGAGTTTGGACTCGCCCACATCCAATCAATCCATCAGACCGAAGTTGCGCTTCATGAGCTCACCGTTGCTAACCACGCCCTGCAAGTGGCCGAAGGCACCCTCGCCGAATCCGAACAGTGGTTCCGCGAGTTATTAGCCAACTCCAGTGACCTCATCGTTGTTCTTGACGAGCGCGCTCGGGTGATCTACGCCAATCCGGCCAATGCCGGCTCGAGCGGCTAAGACCCGACGACGCGACTTGGTGGCGACGGCTTCGCGCACATTCATCCCGACGACTACGACCTTGCGTTCACGACGTTCAATGAGACGTTGCAGCGAACGGGAGATGGCGAGCCGATAATTATACGCTTCACGAGAGCGACCGGTGAATGGCTGTTTTTAGAATGCGTCCTTACGAATTGTATTGACGATCCGGCAATCAAGGGAATCGTCGTCAACGCCCGCGACGTCACCGAGCGGACGCATCTCGCGAGGGCACTAAGAACCTTAACGAATGGTAGTCAGGTCCTGGTCAGTGCTTCGGACGAAGTCTCACTGATTAGAGAGACCTGTCAGACCATCGTCACCAGCGGCGAATTCCTTCTCGCGTGGGTTGGTCTCATCGACAACTCGGACAAGATTGTTCATCCCGCTGGGGCCTCTGGGCGCACCGACTACCTCGATCAGATCCACGTGACGTGGGACGGCAGTGACGGTGACCTCGGCCCGACGGGTTCGGCCATTCGAAGGGACACCGTTCAGGTTCTCGGAGACATTCGTCAATCAAATTGGCCGGCCGTGGGAAAGCAGAGGGCTGAGGAGTTCGGTTTTCGAACCGTCTGTGCGTTTCCGCTGAAGATCGACGTTGATATCGTCGGGGCCCTCACAATTTTCTCGAGTGAAGACGGAGCCTTTGGCCCGGGCGAGCTCTCGCTTCTCGGTGAATTGGCCAACTACCTCGGCTACGGAATTGGCAGGCTTCGTGACGCCGATCGACTCGCGGGCAACGCCGCGTTGCTACGCGAATCCGAACTTCGGTTTCGACTCGCGTTCGAAAACAACATGGCCCCCATGGTCTTCAGTGACCTCAATGACGTAGCCATCTCGGTGAATGACGCCTTTTGTCGAATGGTGGGCTACTCCGAGGAGGAACTCATTGGACAGGATTCCATCCATTTCACCTACCCCACGGACGTCGGTATCACCGAAGAAACAATCGCGCGTCTCAACGCCAATGAATTAGATCAGGCGCGGTACGTCATGCGATATCTGCGAAAAGTCGGACGGATCATCATCTCG
>PMTL01000189.1 GCA_003168075.1 Acidimicrobiaceae bacterium | reverse complement strand
GGCGCGTGGCGCTCGGTGCGTGGGGCGGCGTCGTGGGTCTGGGAGCCGCAGTCGGGGTATTACTTGGCGGCTTGCTCACGCAGGGGCCCGGATGGCGCTGGGTGTTTTTCGTCAATCCCCCGATCTGCCTGCTCGTGCTCGGTGCCACGCTGTGGCTGATCACGGATGATCATCGCCGAGCTGAACTGGCGAACTTCGATACTCTCGGAGCTTTCCTCGCGACTGCGGGCGTGCTCCTGCTCATCTACGGGCTGGTTTCCGCTCCAACGGTCGGCTGGGGAGCAGTTCGCGCGCTCGGCGGATTCGCCGGATCTGTCACCCTGATGGCCGGATTCGTCGCAACCGAGCGTAGACAAAAGAACCCCCTCCTCCCGTTCTCGATCTTCCGTGTCCAGGGGCTCGCGGCTGCGGATATCACCGCCATAATCTGTGCCGCCGGCTTTGTCGCCGTGTTCTTCTTCTTCACGCTCTACATGCAAGAGATCCTCGGTTACTCGCCGGTGCAGACTGGTCTTGCCTACCTGCCAGTGACTGCCGGGATCGGCATTGCTGCAGGCGTCACCTCCAAGTTGCTCGGCCGCATCGGGACGCGCTCTGTAATCGCCATGGGTGCCCTGATCGCCAGCGGCGGCATCTGGCTCTTGTCGCGCGTTCCTCTTCGCGGTTCTTATGTGACTGACCTACTTCCCGGCCTCTTGATTATGTCCATCGGACTGGGCGCAGTGTTCGTGGCGACTACTTTCGCCGGGAATGCCGGCGTGTCATCCGATAAAGCCGGACTTGCCGCGGCACTACTCACCGCCTCACAACAGGTCGGTGCGGCGATCGGACTGGCCGTCTTGTCGGCCATCGCAACCTCTCGCACTACTTCTCTACTCGCGAAACACATTGCATTACCGAGCGCACTCGACTCGGGATTTCACGGGGCGCTTTTTGCAGCCAGCATTCTGGTTCTCGCGGCTGCTTGCGTGGCACTGCGAACACCGAATGTGCGTGGGGAACAAAACCTGCTTGGCCCCGATCGAAGAACTAATCATTGAGACGGCTTGAATCGTAACGGAAAGTTGGAGACCAGTCTCACCGAGGACTTCTTCCCCACAGGGTGGGTGGATGTTTCCAGGATGGCTGACCTTCCGAAAGTGTTGATCTAACCCATCACTGGTGAGCCAACGACTTCCTCAATTCTGCCGCTCGCTCAAAAATCCCACATTTCATCCCACAGACCATTCCGACACCACCGGACGAATCCGACCCCACCGGACAAGTTTTCTTTGATTCTCGGATGATTCCGACACCACCGGACGAATCCGACCATATGCATCCCTCTTTTAATCCCAAGGTGCCGAGATTGAGACCCAGCGAGCCCACGAAGAGTTTTGCAGCAGATTTTGCTCGTGAACTCGGTTCAACATCCAAAAGCGTAGATATTCATAGCGCCGTTCAAATTTCGGCGTCGACTTCCTCGCTTATGTTGGTCGTAAGTTAGGTTTTGTCAGTTTGCGACACTGGGACGGGTATCGACCTGATCCTGACAATGCCTTGACCCTGACTCGATCGAAGGAGCGGATATGCGAGTAACGGGAGTCACGGCAAACCTACCGGTCGCGGACATTGATGCAGCGCGCGACTTCTACGCTGGTTACCTCGGACTGAGTGAAGAGGATCTCAATCTCGCTTGGGTCACGCGCTTTGTGGTTCCAGACGGGCGAGCATCCCTACAGCTGGTCACTGGAGACGCCACGAGCCCTCATGACTCGGTGATGTCAGTGCAGGTCGGGAACGACATCGACGAAGCCTACGCAGAAGCGAAGCGCCGCGGCTACGAGATCGTTTACCCACTAACCGAAGAACCGTGGGGCCTTCGCAGGTTCTTCGTACGCGACCCCGACGGAAACGTCATCAACATCTCCAGCCATCGGGGCGAGTAGCGCATCGTTTCCATGATGCGCCGATATGTGCGTTCGCGACCCTGAGTCGGCGCACTCAAGAAATCCCCACCGAACGAAAGAAGTATCCAAATCGAGGTGAATCGCGACGGGTCTGTTGGCCACAAGATCATCTAGGAAACTGACTATTTGTCCCCCAGTCGCATCTCCAACAAATCGCCGTCAACACCTCGAAATTCAATACTGACTTGACCTTGAAACGAGTCCTGGTCTAGCCAACTGTCTAGCCACCGCTTCAAACGTGAGAGGACGTCAGTGGACGTTGGTGGACATTGCACTTCGTCCGGCCAGCAAATCTGGACGCCGACGGACGTCTGTGGACGTTCTGGAAATACTCTCAAGGTGCCGGGATCGAGNNCCCACCAGAAGGCCCACCAGAAGGCCCACCAGAAGACTCTGAACGTTCACGCTCGTGGATACCAACGGTCGCAACAATGACGATCTGAAGACAGAATTGGACGGGATGGAAGAATCTTGGTTAACGCAAGACCCGGCGCGATTCAGGTCCATCCCTCAGTATGGGTAACTATTATTTTTGCCGATTCATGAAGACAGAGGCTGAACTTAAGGCTTTCAGCATCAAGAAACTTGAGTCCCCTGATGCTAAGTTTCGCCCATTCTTGCCGACGCGACTATATAGTGCTTCATGGTGGCCAGGCCCGACGAAAGTGACCCTTATTTTGAAGTAGTCGCGGATCCAGCGCATCGGCGAAACGCCCGGTTGTACCTCATCGGTCTTGGGGCCTCACTACTGGGCAATAACGCCATGAGCCTCGTGTCGGGAATCTGGGTGAAGTCGCTCACGGGTAGTAGCACTTTGGCTGGTCTTGTTTCGGTCTGCGTTTACGCTCCGTCGCTCGCTGGACCGCTCGCTGGGTTGGTTGCCGACCGGGTAAGTCGACGTCGATGGTTGCTCGCCCTCAACGTGATCTCGGCTGTCGTAATGGTGTCACTACTTGCGGTACGTTCGCGCCAGACGGTCTGGATCATCTTTGCGGTGATGACCTGGTATGGAATTGAACTCGTTCTCTCCAGCCCGGCGGAAGACGCGCTCTTCGCGGAGATGTTGCCGCTCGAACAGCGCCAGCGATCCAACGGCTGGCGCCTGGGCCTTCAAGAGACTGGTCGCCTCATCGCACCACTTTGTGGCGCTGGGCTATTTGTCGTAGCGGGAGGCGGCAGTGTCGCAATCTTAGATACCGTCACGTTCCTGGTTGCCGCGATAATGATCTCGCGCATCCACTTTCTCGAGGAGACGCCTCTCCCTTCGTCGAAGAATTGGCGAGTTGAGATTGTTGCCGGTCTGAGCCACGTCTGGCGAACGATTGAGCTAAGACGAGTGCTCGTGGCGTCGAGCATCGTGATGGGCGTCTCGGGTGTACTGGTCGCCGCTCAGTACAGCCTCGTGCAGTCGATCCGCGAACCGCCGAGTTTCCTCGGGGTGCTGTCGGCCGGACTGGGAGGAGGTTCGGTCGTGGCGAGCCTCCTCAGTAGTCGGCTACTTCGACGAGTGGGCGAGCGTTGGTTGGCCGTCTTTGGCATGGTCGACTTCGCTGTGGGCAGCGTCCTGCGGGCCATGGGGACGCTCCCAACCGCCGTGGCGGGTTCAATCGTGCTCGGTTTCGCCTTGCCGTGGGTTTTTCTCGCTGTACTCAACCTGGCCCAGCGTCGCACTCCGATCTCCTTGCAGGGACGTGTCTCCGCTGCGGTTACCCTCGTATTCTTCGGTCCGCAATCGCCACTACAGGCGATTGGCGCTCTGGCTATTCGCTACGTGACGTATGGGCAGCTATATCTCGGAAGTGCGGGCGTCGCCCTCGCGAGCGCCGCGTGGCTTTCATGGACCGCGTTGCCACAACGTCGTGTGAAGTAGTACCTCTGCGCTTTATCGATGCAGTCAAATAAAGACTTCTTCGAACAGGCCAAATATTGTAACTCTCACAACTCACTGGACTTTCGTTGCGACTTTAAAACCTCATATTGACCAGGTGCAATGTTGTGATATTTGCAACATCCGTGGACCTTAGCGGACGGCTTTCAAACCTCTTCGAGATGATGGTTGACCTCATCGAACCCAGCGCCTGCTCTTTCTAAGCCCGAGCTGAACCAATCAGAACGTCGCGCTTACTGCCCGTCCGCTGGAGCCGGTTGATGAATCCCTCCTAGGACATGTTCACTCCTGAAGAAAATGATCAGAGCGCTTTGGCTCCCAAGGCGATGTCGAAGCCTGCGCCGTTGCGTGCCAGTCCCACCAGGAGGATGCCGGCCCATTCAAGGACCCAGGTCATCTCGAGCCCTCCTGCGTCGAGGGGCCGCATGTCCAAACTCTCCAGAAACGCCGCGACGCGTGCCTTCGCCTCGGCGCCGTCGCCGGCGAAGAACACGTCCACGGGCTTGTCTTGAGCAAGGACGTCGTGGAGGATTGAATTGAACGCTTTCACGACGTGTGTGCCCTCGGGGGCGGCGGCGGCAATCTGCTGGGACACCGAGTCGCCCGCGGTAGTCACGAGTCCGCTGACGTCGACGTTAAACGGGTTAGTGATGTCGACGAGGATCTTACCGGACAGCGCATCGCCGTAGTGCGCGACCACTTCAACCGCGCCCGTGTACAAGACGGCGACGATGACGATGTCACCCAACGGCGTTGCCCCGAACGTGCCGACGGTGGCTCCGTTCCCGATCTGGTCGGCAAGCGCCTGAGCTTTGGCGGCGTTGCGGCCCATGAACTCGATGGTGTGGCCGTGCTTCGCCGCCCGGGTGCCGATGGCGGTGGCCATGTTGCCCGAGCCGATAATGCTGATGGTGGTCATGATGTGTGCTCCTTCGTTGTGTGTGGGTTAGTTGATCGTGAGGGTCTTGCTGGCGTGATTGGCTGGCGCGTCGCGCTCAGATGACTGTGGTGCCGCCGTCGACAACCAGCTCGATGCCATTGACGTAACTCGAGTCGTCTGATGCGAGGAACAACGCGACCGACGCGATCTCCTCAGGGCGTCCCATTTCTCGCCGCGGGATCACGGACTCGAACTGCGCCTTCATCTCCGCGTCCAAAACCTCCTCCATCATTGGCGAGGCGACCTGGCCCGGGGTCAGCACGTTCACCCGGATCTTCCTTTCCCTCAGTTCGGCTACCCACACTCGTGCGAAGGCGGGCAGCACGGCCTTGCTCGCCGCGTACACACTCCAATTGGGGTATCCCCTGAGCGAAGCGTTCGACCCGGTCATGAAGATCGAGCCTCCATCGTTGAACAAGGGGAGCGCCTTTTGGACCGTGAACAGCGTGCCGCGCGCGTTCAGCGAGAAGGCGGCGTCGAACTGCTCCTCGGTGATCTCGCCGAGGCCGCCCTGTTGGCCCACGCCCGCACTAGCCCACAACACGTCAATCGCTCCCTTCTCTTGCTTGACGGTCTCGAATAGTCGGTCCAGATCGTCGAGGTCGGCCGAATCGGCTTGCACGCCAGTCACGTTTCGGCCGATGAGCTCGACGGCCTCGTCCAGCGCGTCCTTCCGTCGACCCGAGATGAAGACGTAAGCCCCTTCGTCAACGAACAATTTGGCACCAGCCAGCGCCATACCGCTGGTCCCGCCGGTGATTACCGCGACCTTGCCATCGAGCTTTCCCACGAATACCCCATTCAGTTGCTATGTCGACACTATGTACACCGATCTGTGTGCTTAACCTATCAGACGATCGCGGGGAGTGCAAGTCTATGTACACCGGGCAGTACCCGATGGGGTTACGCTGGGCGTATGACGAAGTTGGAGAAGGGGCCGCAAGGCCTGCGCCGCGGCAGAGGCGCACGAGAGCGAATCGTCAACGCTGCACAACAACTGTTCCGCGATCAAGGCATCAACTCCACCGGCATAGACCAGCTTTGCGCGGTGGCAGGGGTGTCCAAGCGCACGCTGTACCAGCACTTCACCGGTAAGGACGAGCTGATCGCCGAATGCCTCCGCCGATTCGATCCCGACATCCTGCCTGAAGTCTTCGACCGCACCGACCTCACGCCCCGCGAACGCCTCCTCACCGCCTTCGACGTTCACGCGCCCCTATGCCCGTTCATCGCGGCGGCCGTCGAAATCCCCGACCCGGGTCACTCGGCACGCGTTTACGCCCGCGAC
>PMTL01000201.1:768-3905 GCA_003168075.1 Acidimicrobiaceae bacterium | reverse complement strand
TCGAGGGTCCATACAGCACGCTCTATTCGCATGCGGTCTTTCCACGTCAAGGTCAAAGTTTCAGTCATCTCATACTTCCTCTGTAGGTGGGGCAGGTTGGTTGGGGATCGGTTGTAACAGCACCGGATTGGTGACTTCGACGAAAGCGAGCCAACCGGTGACCCCCTCCGAAAGTGTCGAGTAGCCGGCCACTGTGGGTCGGTAGTACTTGCGCGCCGGACCTGAATGCGACGAGACCAGACGAGCGCTCACTCGGGACTCGCGTTCGAGCCTGGCTAGAGCTGGATAGACCGTTCCGTCAGAGATATCGGACAAGCCGATCTCGTGAAGCCGCTGCACGAGCTCGTAACCGTACGACTCGCGTTGCGCGAGCATCTGAAGCAGCAGCAACGACAAGACGCCCTTCAAGAGCTGTGGATCGTGGGTTGGAGTCACTTGACTAGAGTACGCCAGTTACCATGCATTGTCAAGTAACAAACTAAATTAGTTAGAGGACGACGAAAGGTCACGGACGACGCCAGATTTTTTCAATTCTAGAGAAACTCGGTCAATCATTCTCTTGTGCTTGGAAGCAGACCTAATGGTGAATCGCGTTGACGTCCCCTGAAGTGGTGTAATTCTGCGGTCCGTCATGAAGACGGGCCACCGGTTCGTCTAAGAGGATTAACTACTCCTCATCCAATCGCAACTCAAAATCCTCACCGTCGGACCCTCTGAATTGAATAATTCCCTGACCTTGAAATGAGCCCAGGTCTAGCCAATTGTCTAGCCACGAGGTCAAACGTGAGAGGACTTCAGTGGACGTTGGTGGACATCGCACCTCGTCCGGCCAGCAGATCTGGACGCTGATGGACGTCCCTGGACGTTCTGGAAACACTCTCAAGGTGCCGGGATCTAGACCCGGGCGGCCCACGAGAAGACAATGAACGTTCACGCTCGTGGATCCCAACGGTCGCAACACTTACAGTTCGGAAATAAATTCTCCTGCCCTTGACCTGATTGGCCAACCCCCGGGAACTGAGTGACTTAACTCAGGGAATGGAGTTCGGACAATCCCCTTAGCAACACCTGTAGTGCCTCCGACGATTACGTACAGTCGCAACCGAACGTTCGAGAATTGAAACCCCAATAATTCCGGCACGTACGGTCACCAACAAACGTCGACAAACTGAGAAGGAGCGCATTGCGTGCATGACGTCGTGGGTTCGATCCCCATCGTCTCCACGAGTTGGGGTGCAGGTCAACCGACATATTACGTGTGGTCTCAAGCGAACGTCGGAAAATAGAAGCCCCTCTGTTCCATGAGAATACGGCCACCAGTGAACGTCGGTGAATTGGAACAGAGAGCATGGCATGCAAAGGGACAGGGTTTCCAATCCCCTTGCCCCACCAACTTGGCGACTCAAGCCGCTAACGCGCATCTCTTCAAGATGCTCTTGACGTTGTGTCACTGTGCGTACATTCTCAGCACCGTAGGGCTCGTCGTTGCAGGTGCTCGATGAACTCTGACCCGGCCGCCTCCTCGAACCACTGAGTGTGGCCAATGAAGTAGCCGTCGTAGGCGAGGTCCGCGTTGTCCGGCGATCGCACGACCTCGGCGAAATACTCAACCTCAGCGAGCGCATACTCGAGGTGAACGACCGGCAGCACCGCGACCAGCGCGGCCCACTCGTGTTCGTCGAGTGGTTGCACCTCCTCGTACCCGTCCACCAGCGCGTCGACGGCCTCGAGGTCCGCGACAGCGCTTCCGGTGCCGGCGAGGTCGAGCCAGTCGACGGTATTGCGCTCGAGCGCCACCGCCAGGTCGTGGACCGCAAAGGTTTGGTTCGCGAGCCCAAGATCAAGCACGCCCGCGACGACGGCCTTCGGACCAGTGGAACTCCAGGTGAGGTTCGAGGCGTGCCAGTCCCCATGGCCCCACTGCGGTGCGAGTGTTCGCAGAAGTGGCGCGGCTACCTCGATGGCGCGCAGGTGGTAGCGGGAGAAGTCATCTATCAGGGACCGGTGAGCGACGGCGCGAGCGAGGCCCGGGCGCGCAGCGACGAGTCGGGCAAGCGCAGCGAGCGGTTCAGCCGACGCGACGATCACGGTGGAGTTCGTCAGGACGCCCGGCTCGGATGGCGGCAAAGGGAAATCTCTGGCGGCCCGATGGAAGGACGCCAGCGCGCGACCCGCTGCCCGGGCGTGGTCCCAACTGGTAAACGGATACCACGACGGCACATCGCGGTAAAGGTCCACGCCCGCCGCCCTCTCGTGGACCTCGTAGATGAAGTCGCCGTCGCGTACCACCGTGTCGCCACGGGCATCGCGCCGCGCTCTCGGCAGCGGCTGGCCCCGTGCGCGCAAGTACCGCGCAAATTCGTGCTCGACGCGCAGGCGCTCGGGAGCGCGGACCGCCACGTGGTGGCGCTTCACGAAGACCTCACCATCTGCGAATCGAACGATTGCCGCGGCGGACATCGGTCGCGGACTGTGCCACGAGATTGCCGCGTCCCGGCTCGACCCCGACTTCGCGTGACGCTCGAAGCGACCGAGCACCGCGCGCACTTCGTCGTTCGTAAGTGCGGGCCAGTCCGCTTCACAGAGCTCCCGGCCCATCCCGTGCACGAGCCCACCAGCCGGGCTCGCCGACATTTCCTTGCCGTTCATCTGACGGCACTGCGCTCTGTGGCCAATGGTCGCCAGTCCCGGAGCCGTCGGATGGCCCAGGCGACTCCCCCACCCGCGAGGGTGGCGAGCGCCGCGACGACAAAGGAGCAAATCGACGCGGACATCCAGCTTGGCGCCCGAAAGTCCACGAGTCGCCCGAGGTGCGTCCACATCGAGACCCACCACGAGATGTAGCCCGGATTGATTAACTGGTAGACCACGAAGCCCAGGGCCCAAGGAGCGAACATCGCGAAGCGCCGACGAGCGTGATCCGCCGGATCCCACCGGCCGCGCGAGAGCACGTAGAAGTCCACGATAAAGACGGCGGACATCGGAATGAAGACCGAACCGAGCAGGACGAGGAAGTTCTCGTAGCCGGCGATATTGATCCAGAGCGCGAGCGCCGTCGCGAACGCGGCGATGCCCAAGGCCAGCACGCGACGGTCCCATAACGGGCGCAGATTCTGGACCGACACCGCCGTCGAGTA
>PMTL01000201.1:0-735 GCA_003168075.1 Acidimicrobiaceae bacterium | reverse complement strand
GAGTGGCGGGTGTAGTCCGCCGCCATCGGGGCGAACGAGATGGCCGCCGCAACCACGGTATCCATCGCGGCCCAGTAGCCCGACCACGTGCCGTGATCAAACGCGGGCAGCGGGTGACGCACGAGTTCGACGAACAGATAGACGAGGATGACCGCGACAGCCGGGGTGACGAAGCGCCGCAGGATGCGAATCGCCCCTAGTGGTCGAAGCGTGAGCAGGCCGGTGATCACTCCCGCCAAGAGGATGTAGCTCCAGCGCGGCAAGGTCGGTGCCACCGTGCGCGCTGCCGTCGCGATCGTGACCAACTCGAAGACGCCCCACCCGAGGCACTGCAGCACGTTGAGCAAAGTCGGTAGGTAGGAGAGCTCCGTGCCGAAGAGGCTGCGCAGCAGCACCATCGCCGGCGCCCCGGTGCGGGTCCCGGCGACCCCGGTGAGAGCGACCGCGAGCGTGCCCAGTATCGTGCCGAGTACGATTGCGGTAAGCCCCGCGGCGAGCGACAGCTCTGGTGTGCCGGTCCCATTTGGTTGCAGCACGAAGATGGCGCCGGTAAAACCGAGCAGGCTCACTCCGAGGTTGCCCCACAGTCCGAACTGGTCGAAGAGACCGAGCGCCTGAGGCACCGGCTCGTTGAGGGTCAGCGAAACTTCAGAGTGTTTGTCGCCCGCAACAACGGTGAACGAATGCAGGTTGGACGTAGACGCCACGACTGTCTCCTTACGCCGGCATTACCCG